>JAGCOW010000094.1 GCA_017642535.1 Bacteroidales bacterium
GTTTATACAAGAATTGGATAATTCCAAATCTTTGGGAGAAAAAAATGCACTATTTTTCGAAAAACACACCATTTCGGAAAAATTTTGATTGGTAAAAATAGGGAAATTTAATTAAAAATTAAGAATTAAGAGGGGAAAATTAATGATGGAAATGTGAAGGGTTATGTTTCGGAGAATTGTTGTAGGGCTGTCACATTGTGGCTGCCGTGATACGACAGCCCTACAAGTAATTTCAATCATTTTTGTAAAAACAATCGTATTCCCATCGCAACGGATTTTGTTCTATGTAAATGCCGATTTTGTTCTTTTCATCTTGGTTACGGATAATATGGTCGTGGTATCGTGATTGCCACATAAATGGTATTCCATTTTGACGGGCAAATTTTGTGACGGATGATTTGATGCCACGAATAATTGAACCCAAATTTTTCGATTGTGGTCCAAATCGTTGTAGGGACGCACTGCGTGCGTCCTCATTATTATTCGTTTGATTATTCACGGACGCATTCAATGCATTTTTCACGGACACATTCAATGTATTTCTCACGGACGCATTCAATGCGTCCCTACAAATAGAATCGCGAATATATACAATCAGATGAACATGATTTGGCATAATCACATACAATGGTATTGAAACATCACCTCCACGAATTGTTTCGGTATTTTCTATCTGCATTTTCAACCATTCCCCCACAACGGTCAATTGCATTTGTCCGTCGTGAATTTCGCCGAAATAATGTTCTCGGTTCTTGGTGCAAATGGTGACAAAATATTCAGCACCATTGTAATCGTGCCATTTCGCACGGGGTGTTTTGCGGTTGCGGATATTCATTGCGGTTGTTTAAATTATTACTAAACATGTTTCGTTAATTGGTTGGCACAAAAATAGAAACTATTTCCGAATTAAGAATTAAAATAAAAAATCATTTCCACATTGTTCATCGGTAAGAATTAGTATTTTTGCCATGTAAAAAATCGGTACGAAAAAGATTATCGGATTTTACAAGATATATGAATATCATAGATATAGAAAATGAAAGTTCCAGAGAAATATTATGATGAAAAATTCAATTTCAAAGGTCAATGGGATATGCCATCGACTTGCGGATTGAAAGTGTTGGATTACAACGGAAAGAAACTTGTGCTTGTGACGGAATTATACCAAGACAACCCAGGCACATCGGTCACATACGCGGGAGCGTCGTTGGCAAACCAAATTTGCGAAGCAAAAGGTTTCAACGCAAGCGACATAATTTATATTGAATGCAATCCCGACACAAGTTCAAAATTATCGTTTTACGATGAAGAATTTTTCCAAGTAACATTCGAAATTGCCGATGGAAAATTCACAGGAACACCCAAATACAAACAACTTTCGCAAGAAGAAGCAAAAGAAATGATTACCCTATGAGACGAATTTTGTCGTTCGTTGTTTTAATTGTTTTTCTTTCAAATACCACGTTTTGTCAGCAAATTCCCGCCATTCAAGACGCAAAGGATTTTGTCTTCGCCCAAAAGAAAAGCAAAATTGAGAATTGTGCATTTGAATTTGCCCCATGGCAAGCCGTTGAGTCGCAAAATTGCCATCTCAACAAGAAAAAATTCAGAAAAAACAAGGAAACAACGCGTTTATATGCCTTTTTCCCAATACCTGACACAGCACAGCACTTCTATGATTATATGGTAGATAACACTGTTCTTGTTTCGGCAAACACGCCACAAGATTTTAGGAATCAATTTAAGCACGAGTTAACCGCCAAGAAATTTCCTGCCGTAATCATTTGTCCCGGTGGAAGTTACCACCATCTTGGCATGAAACACGAAGGATATCAGGTGGCACGGTGGTTTACGCAACAAGGTTATGCGGCATTTGTGCTTCGCTATCGTGTGAGCAGCCACAGAGCACATCATCCCGATATGATTCAGGATTTGCAACTTGCAATTGCAATGCTGAAACAATATGCCGACGCGTGGTATATTGATACAACTGCAATTGGAGCAATTGGTTTTTCGGCTGGCGGTCATTTGGTTCTCCACAGTGGAATTACTCACGATAATTTCATTGAGAAAGAATTGCCAACAGCAAAGAATTACGGGTTGCGACCAAACTATATCATGTCGATTTATCCCGTGGTTTCTATGGAAGACAGCATTGCGCACCAGAAATCACGAAAAAATCTTCTTACGAAGAAATATACGGAAAGCGACATTCACCAATTTTCCATCGAGCAAAACATTCCCGACGATATGCCACCGACATTCGTCCTTGCCTGCACCGACGACGATGTGGTTGATGTCCGCAACAGTCGTGCACTTTGGCAAGAACTCAACAACAAACAAATCAATTTTAGTTCGTACGCAGAACTGCCGACTGGCGGTCACGGCTTTGGTATGTACAAAAACAACAGCGAAGCCACAAAAGATTGGAACGAACGTCTGCTGAAAAATTGGCTTGATATGATTCCCGCAATAAATCAATATCCATATCGTGAATATTTTGACGAATTTTTTAACAAAAAAAGATTATTAGTAATGCCTGATGAAAACTAACAACAAACTCATTGGTCACATAGCGATATTCCTTGCATACAGCATTTTCGGATTCAACATCATTACGTGCAAAAATCTTGTCTCGTTTGGCGTTGTCTCCCCCATCGGAATCTTCTTCCTACGGGCTTTGGGAGCGACAATTTGTTTTTGGTTAGTTTCATTATTTCTACCGAAAGAAAAAGTTGACAAAAAAGATTTGCCGAAAATTTTTCTTGCGTCAATGTTGGGATTGTTTCTCACCCAGATGAGTTTTCTCAAGGCAATGATAATCACCACGCCCGTTGATGCGGCAATCATTACCACACTTACGCCAATATTCACAATGTTTATTGCCGCCATTTTCCTAAAAGAACCCATCACGTTCAAAAAAGCAGGCGGCGTGGGACTTAGTTTTGTCGGCGTTATATTGTTGATTTTGAACAGCGTACATACGCCCAACGGCGTGGAACACAGTCATCCATTAGGATTATGTTTGATGATTTGCAACTGTCTCTTTTTTGCCTTGTATTTAGGTGCGTTCAGACCATTGGTGCAAAAATACGGGACCATCACATTTATGAAATGGATGTTTTTGTTCTCGATGCTCATCGCTATTCCGTTCAATATCAAAGAGATGATTACGACGGACTACACATTGCTCACTTCTGAATTTATGTGGAATTTAGCGTTTACTGTGATTTGTGCGACGTTCATCGCCTATTTTCTTGTTCCCATCGGGCAAAAAAATCTTCGTCCGACCATTGTTAGTATGTATGCCTACGTGCAACCATTTATTGCGTCAATTGTCAGCATCATAATTGGAATGGATGCTATGACGTGGCAAAAAATCCTTGCCGCAATACTTGTATTTACGGGCGTATTCCTTGTAAATAAGAGTAAAGCGAAAGATTCGCAATAATTACAAAGACTGCAAATATCTTTCCGTATCCAAGGCGGCCTTACAGCCCGAAGCTGCAGCAGTAATTGCTTGGCGATAAATAGGATCTTGCACGTCGCCACACGCAAACACACCTTTCACGTTGGTTTGTGATCCCTTACCTTCGGTAACGATATAACCGTTTTCGTCCAACGAGATAAAATCCTTGAAAATAGCGGTATTTGGCTGGTGACCAATAGCGAGGAACAATCCAGTAACATCAATCTGAACAGATTCTTTTCCTTGTTTTTCAAGCAAAAGTCCTGTCACGCCACTGTCATCGCCAAGCACTTCTTTCGTCACATGTTCAAACAAGATTTCAATATTTGGCGTATTTTTCACCCTTTCTTGTAAAACCTTTGACGCACGCAAATAATTTTTGCGAACAATCAAATACACTTTATTTGCAATTCCAGCCAAATAGAGAGCATCGCCCACTGCAGTATCGCCGCCACCAACAACGGCAACAGTTTGTTTTCTATAAAAGAAACCGTCGCACACCGCACAAGCCGAAACCCCCATACCACGAAACTTGCGTTCACTTTCCAAACCCAAATAACGAGCCGACGCTCCTGTAGCAATAATTACCGCTTGCGCTTCTATTTCTTTCTTACCATCAACAACAACTTTTTTCACCGAATCAGTTAAAACAACCGAAGTTACGTTGCCTTCGCGAATATCAGCACCGAATTTCAATGCCTGTTTACGAATATCCTCCATCATTTCGGTACCCGAAACGCCGTTAGGATAGCCAGGAAAATTTTCCACCTCGTTCGTTGTGGTCAATTGTCCACCCGTTTGCATTCCTTCATACAAAACAGGATGTAAGTTTGCACGCGAAGCATAAATTGCCGCTGTATAACCAGCAGGTCCACTGCCAATAATCAAACACGTAACTTTTTCTGTATCAGTTTGTTGTTTCATAGTACATTTTTAAATTTATTTGCAACTAAAATACAGATTCAACAGCTGTTTCATAAATAAGTTGCGTTTTTTTATTTAACAAGTTATAACACTCTGAAAAAAAAACTAAATTCGCACAAAATAAAACTAACAATGAAGAAATTCATATTATTTGCACTGCTATTAGCGTTTGGAGTTGCTTGTTCACCATCTCCCGAAAGCGTCAAGGAAAAATGTCTGAAAGACAAAAACAACGCTATTTTCTACGGAGATAAAACGCCTGCCTATTGCGATTGCGTATATGAAAAACTCAAAGAAATTGCCGATACAACAAAATTAAAAGAAGAAATAATTGATTCAGTATCAAACGAATGCGATGCTGAATTCACAACAATGGATACGCAGTTTTAATGATTTATCAGATTTCACATAATATAGTCTCCTCACTCGGTTTTTCTTCGGAAGACAATTACAACGCAGTAAAATCGGGAAAGACAAATCTCCGATTAGAAGAAAACACGTTTAATTTGCCAGAACCGTTTGTTGGTGCATTGGTTAACGACGAGTTGTTAAATGCTGAATTTGAGAAGATTAATAACACAAAAAATCAATATACCAAATTTGAAAAAATGGCGATTGTGAGTGTGGCAAAAGCACTCCAAAGAACCGACATCAACCCAAAATCACCGAACGTTCAATTCATTCTTTCAACAACCAAAGGAAATGTTCATCTTTTAGAAGATTTGCAAGGATTTTCAGAAGAACGAGTAATGTTGTGGAAATCGGCTGAAATCATCGCTCAATTTTTTGGAAACAACAACGAGCCAATTGTCATTTCAAACGCTTGTATATCAGGGGCTTCTGCCCAAATCGCCGCTATGCGAATGTTACAAAGCAATGCATGCGACATAGCAATTGTAGTTGGTGCCGACGTGCTTTCAAAATTTATTGTTTCTGGATTTCAATCGTTTAAGGCGCTCTCACCTGAATTGTGCAAACCATACGACAAGAATCGTGTCGGATTGAATTTAGGCGAAGCGGCGGCAACAATCATTTATGGAAAATCGGAGAAGGCTTTGCCGAAAAACAGCATAATCCTCACAAACGGAGCCATGGCGAACGATGCCAATCACATTTCAGGTCCGTCGCGTACTGGTGCCGGATTATATATTGCATTGAGAAAAGCGATGGGAAACACCTTGCCTTTCGAAATTGCCTTCGTGAATGCACATGGCACAGCAACGGCTTACAACGACGACATGGAATCGTTGGCTCTTACGAGTGCACTGTTGCAAGACAGACCTATCAACAGTCTCAAAGCATATTTCGGTCACACATTGGGAGCTGCTGGCGTATTGGAATCGATAATTTCATCATTGGCAATCATTGACAATACCGCACTGAAAGTCAACAACTTAACAGAACGTGGCACAGTAGCACCAATCAATTCCATTATGGAAAACCAACACTGTACCGAAAACAAGTTCATAAAAGCCCTTTCCGGATTTGGAGGAAGCAACGCAGCATTACTTTTCACGAAAGTTACCGAATAATGAATTTAGAATTAGTCTCATATAGCAGAATCACCAACGACAAAGTCATTGTAAACGGCAAGGAAGAAAACATAACTCGTACTGATTCCTCGTGGCTGACCGACATTTATCACTCGAAAGCCATTTCGTATCCCAAGTTTTTTAAGATGGACAATCTTGCAAAAGCAGGATTTCTTGGAACGGAACTCATGCTACAACCACTTGATTTTGACCGAGATACACGAAAGGAAAACATTGCCGTTGTGTGTTGCAACAGCAGTTCTTCGCTTGATGACGACACAGCATATCAAAAAACTATACAAGACAGCGAGAACTACTATCCCTCACCTGCCGTATTTGTTTACACCCTTGCCAACATTGTTACGGGCGAAATATCTATTCGCAACAAAGTGATGGGCGAAAGTTCCTTCTATATTATGAAGTCATTTGATGCTAAAGCAATCACAGCCATTCTTTCTGGTGTATTTTCCGATGAATCAATTGATTACTGTATTTTTGGATGGACTGAATATTATAAAAACAATTGCGACGTGCTTTGTATATACATAAAGCGTTCTATTCTTAATACGCTTGACTACAATAAATTACAAGAACTTTACGAGAAATAATCGTTTATCGCACGAGCATTATTTTCTTTTCGCCACGAAGCACCTCACCTTGAGCAGTTTTAATCTCTATGGTATAAGGATAGATTCCTGTCGGCATAGGATTTCCGCCTTTGCTTGTACCGTCCCACGATAGCACATCTTCTGAAAAACCAACCAATGAGCCATCTGCGGCAATAGTTCTCACCAACTCTCCATTTCTGTCATAAATACGTACGACGACAGATGTTTCATTTCCCGCTTGATTATGTTCAAAATGGAAATACGTTTTGTCGGTCATCGGATTCGGGAAATTATAGAGATTCTTCAATGTAACATTCTGACTGTTAACCACATCAAATTGAATTTCTTCTTCCGTGACATTATTGTAGGCGTCGCTTACCGAAATTGTAAGCGTATGCTCGCCCTCCGACAAATTTTCAAGCTGATATTGCAACGTTCCCGACACAAACGTATTCAAATCGGCATAAAAGAAATCGTTCAACAAAATCTGATTTGACTCGTCATCGTCAATTGTCAACGTAATACCATGACCAAACGAGGCATTTGACACGTTTATTCCCGAAGAATCCACGACAAGTACCGACAAACGAGGATTTTGGTGCGTCATTGAACCATTGACAAATTTCTTATTGTCAAACGAAAGAGTAATGACAGGACCTTCAAAATCGTCGTCTGCAGAGGTTTCGCTACCATTTATCAAGAGATTTGTAAAAACTCCAGCCGCCTGTATTGTGTCGTTCGTCGCATACAAACTTAGTTTTCCATTTCCATCGTAATAATAAATATCCTGCGGAATCTTCATTTCAAAAGAAAAGCGACCATTCTTCACACTTGCAAGCCCCTGAAACAAGATATTCGAATAAGAATCAAACACCAAAGGGTCGTTTCCGTCATTGCCAAGTGTGGAAATCGATTGTGACTTATCGAACAATTTCACATACAACGTTCCATTGAAATCGTTTTGTTCCCTTTCGTCAAAATCGATAATATGTCCCGAAACGCGCATAGTTGACAATGCCTTAATTGGCGAAGAGAATAATTCCGATTTTTCACCATTGATAGAATCCAAAACAACGGAATATTCAGGAATAGCAAGACGTAACGCTGGGTCTGCCAATAAAATATAAACACGTTTATTCTGATAAATTTCATTTTTCGTCTTTGCCTTTGCCAACTGAAATGCTTCGCCAATCGTACGTATCTTGTTTTCCTCATCGCGCGAGAAAATCATTTGATACACATTGTCGCACAAGGTATAATTCGACGAAGCATAGGAGTATCGTGTTGCACCGATAATGCCTATTCCGCCACCATCGTTTTTCACCAGAAGCTTTTCACCAAGAGAAGAACCGTCGTAATCAAAATGAGCGATATTGCATGCTGCGGTAATAAAAAACGGCAGTTTCTCCTTATTATTCCATGAATCAATCATAGCAGCGTCAATCGCATATTCCGCCATCATTCGCGTTTCATTTCCGTGTCCGCTATAATGGAAAATAAGACAACCCTTCTGCAAACTATTGTGAATGGCAAGATTTACGTCGGGATAGCGTTCGCCGGCACCGCTCCGAACTTCTTCGTATGCATCGGCAAAAATCTTATCAATATTATATTGCGGATATGAAGCATTTATGTCGTCGCACAACGCATTGGCATCCTCCATGTGAACGGTTTGTCCCTCGTCGGCATCGTCAGCCAGAAAACAGAGATTCGTCTGCCAATTTCCACGATACGAAGGATTGGTAGCATATTGAATCGTTTTTTCGGTCAACGCAGCTGCTTGTGCTTTTGTAGAAACTGGAAAACGACCAATAGCCACGTCATTTTCTCCAATAAAACTATCTTTTGCGGTAACTCCATCGCCGGCATCCAACAACGCAAAAAAATCATCGGAACAAATGGAGACATCTTCATCCAAGCTTTCCATTGTTTGAAAGGTAAATATCTGACTACCATTTAATTCTACACTTTCATTCGAATAAATTCCATCGCCGAACAGCAAAACAAAACGTAAGTTTTTATTTCCCCGTTCATACACATATCGCAAGAAGTTGCGAATTGCGGCAATATCCCTTCTTCCAGCCGAAAATTCAGTACAAATCTTTTCTTGCGAAACAACAATTGTTTTAAGGTTGTCTGTCTTTGCATGCAAATCAGCAATTTGTTGAGCATAATCTTGGAACATATCGTTCGCAACAATAATCATATCAACATTGTAATCCGATAAGATATTTTGATTTTCGACACGTTTCTCATACGTCACGCTCCGAAACGAGTTTGAAAAAGCAACATATTCGTGAAGTTCATTAACAGAAGCAGTAAAACGAGTGATATTGCCAGCATAAGTTGTTGGAACAATTTGTGGATTTTCTGGATTTGTAATGTCCCAAACATATTTTTTTTCTGACGAAGTAATTTCAAAAGAGCCGTATTTCCCCTCCTCTATTGAGGCAATATCGCGAAATATGAGTTGTGCATTCCCATCAACGTGCAAACCACAACGAGCGTGTAACGTACAGAAATCAAGGTATCCACGACTATTTGCCCCCGAATAATTTAACGCTATGTTCAACGAAACCGAAGATGACGAAGCCGAATAAGAAAAGTTCTGTGAAACATAGCGAGCATACGGTTTATTCGTGGTTGCAGCACTAAACGAGATATTTCCGACCGTAGTACCATTGGCAGAAACAGTAGCCGTTGCCGCGGAAGAATGACGTCCAGCCATTGCCACAGTTATTTCGACAGGACTCTCGGTAAGAAGATGAGGAAAGTCAAACGAGATACTTTTTGACGAAGAAATTGATTCAAAACGATTTCTTCCCGTTTGCAACGGAGCCACAAGATTTTGTTCGTATGCTTGTAGGCAATCGTACGATGAAATGGTTTTCGTTGCCGAAGAACTGTTTTCTGCGGTTTTCACACCATTTTGCAGAGATGAATTGACCGTCACATAATAATAATTCTTGTCGCTGTACGTGTGTGTTTTATGAGAAAACTGTTTTTTTTCAGCGTCATACGACCACACGTGAGGTGCTTGTCCATAAAAAAGCACATAATCGCCACTATTGAACACATTATCGGCACCTTTTTCCACAAAAACTCCAATAGGATGCAACGTGTCGGGCAATGATTCCGAATTGATTAACGACAATTCCCCAGCTCCGTTTCCTACAATAGTAACAGACGAAATGTCGGAAAAACCCCAATTCACCAAATCTTCGTATGTGATTTTATACACTCCCGATTCTGTTACAGATATTTGCACCCACTTCCCCGATTGCAAGGCAGACTGAGCAATAGCAAGATTTGACACCAATACGACCATTGATACCAACCAAATCTTGATATGCTTTGTACACCGTAACACGTTGAGATATTTTATATTACAACGAAACAATTTTCAATTTATTATTTGTATTCGTTATCATCGGTATGTAAATCAGCAGCACCCGAAGTTTCAAATTTCTTTCCGCAATGACTACAAAACTTTGCTTCAGGATTTTGGGTATGTTCTTGACAATGAGGACATATCTTCGTTCTTCGTTTTTTATCTTCGTTCATCAACGAAACCGAGAAAATACCTGTTGGGACAGCCAACACCGTGTAACCAAGCAACATAATAAGAGCCGACAAAAACCGTCCGACACTCGTACAAGGAGCAATATCGCCATATCCTACCGTAGTCATCGTTACAATAGCCCAATAAATACTGTTAGGAATATCCTCGAATCCATTCGGATTCTTGCCATTTTCAACGATATACATAACCGTTCCGATAGAAATGACCAGAATAAGAGCAAACAAAAAGAAGATGATAATCTTGTGTTTACTTTGTTTCAATGACATCAGCAACAAATTACCTTCGTTCAAGAAAGAGAATAGCTTGAAAATTCTAAAAATACGCAGAAGTCTGAAAATTCTTATAGCCATAAGACTTTGAGCTCCAACGAAAAAGATCCCCATATAACTTGGCAAAGTCGCCAACAAATCTATGATTCCCCAAAAACTAAATATGTAGGTCCTTGGATGTTCCATACAATAGACGCGTGCGAGATATTCAAATGTAAATACCGCGGTAAATACCCATTCCAACACACGAAGCACGGTGCGCATTGAATCGGGAAAAAAGTGCATACTTTCCAAAATAATGATGATGACACTCAGCAAAATAGTGATGAACAATACCACGTCGAACATTTTGCCAACAGGTGTGTCGGAACCAAAAATGATGGAATTCAGTTTTTCCTTCAAATAATTGTTGTGCAGAAACGACTGAAACTTATTTTTAAGCAGTCGAAACGGTTTTCCTATCGTGTTAAAAAATCCCATAACTCATTATTTTACTATATCGCCAACAACCGCCTGGGCAGCAGAAATCAAGTCATTCGGATTGATTTTTATCTGTAGTCCTCGAATGCCGGCGCTTACATAAATATATTCTTGTTCCAACGCAGTTTGGTGAATAAAAGTAGGAAATTTTTTCTTCATTGCAAGCGGTGAGCATCCACCACGAATATAACCCGTAAGTGGTTGTAATTCTTTAAGATGAATCATATCGCAGTTCTTATTGGCCGACAATTTTGCCGCTTTTTTCAAATCAACTTCCAAGTTGCCTGGTATCACGCATACGAACAAACCAATTTTATCACCACGTAGGACAAGCGTCTTAAACACTTGTTCAATTGGTTCATTTAACTGATTAGCAATATGTTCCGCACCCAAGTCGTTTTCATCAACCACATAAGGGATTAATTCATACGACATTTTTAGATTATCTAAAAATCGAGCTGCGTTAGTTTTATTTATCTTCATTTCTCACCTTCTTTACTGTATCCAAAACATTCATTGTATCTATATGTGGCGTCGGCAATTGTCCCGAAACAACAGTTTCAGCCGTTTCAGCCAACGGTTTGAACAATAGTGACGTTTCCACCACTTCTATCGGCTTCGTCGCATAACTTTTTATCAACGTATTTGCCAAATAAAATATGAATGCTAAAATAACCAAGTATTTTGACATTCCGAACATTACGCCAAGTAATTTATCTAACCATAAGATTTTTATAGCTTTACAAAAGCGTAATATAACCCGAGTAATAATAAAACATGCAATCAGGACGAAGACAAATATCACTGCAAAAGCTACAATCTGCTGATATTCAGGCGAAACCGACGTATAATCCGCAACGTACTTTGCTATAGATTCTGAAAAATGCAACGACGCCCAAATGCCAAGAACAAGAGCCACAATCGTCCCTCCTTCACTTATCAAGCCATTCTTAAAGCCCTTAAAAGCGCCCCACAATACAGGAATAATAACGATGATATCTAAAAAATTCATTGAATATGTGTTTTTGAGATTTTACGAACTGGATAATATGCCGTGACAAAACCAACGGAAAGCACCACAAGTAATATGGCAACAACATCGGAAACAAGCACTTTTACTGGATATGCCTGCACAATAAAGTTTTCCGATGCACCAGGTAATTTCACAATGCCGAACGTTTCTTGCAAATAACAAATCAAAACGCCCAATGCAACGCCAATCACCGCACCCAATGCGGAAATAAGCCAACCTTCAAAGATAAAAATCTTACGAACTTGTTTAGAATCGGCTCCCAAACTTTTTATAATGTTTATGTCGCGTTGTTTGTCAATTATCAGCATTGTGAGTGAACCGATGATGCTAAACGAGGCGATAATCAAAATCAACGTAATGATAAGAAATGTGATAAACTTCTCACCTTGCGTAATCTTATACATAAACGCATGTTGCTGATTTCTGTCTTTTACCGAAAAGTCCGTTCCCAACTGTTCTTGCAATTTGTTCACTACTTCCGTCACATCAGCATTTTCCTTCGTCTTTATTTCTATGGAAGAAATCTCGTTATGCTTGTATTTCCATAATTCTTGAGCCAAATGCAACGAAGTTATCACATATTCGTTGTCAATATCCATTTGAACCGTGAACACACCACGTGCATAGGCAAACACCTTGCTATACTCTTCGTTCGGGGCAAACGACGACTTTTTCTCCCTATCGGGAGCATAAATGTACAACACATCGCGATACATAAGCCCGACCGACAATTTATGAGCAACCCCTTGCCCGACACATGCAAATTGAACGTTATTTTCCTCCAAGGCAAATTCACCCGCGACCATAATGGAATCCGTGGCACACGTCTGCTTATAGGAATCGCCCACACCTTTAAGTTTACCTATCAGTTGTTTGTCGCCATAGGTGAACAACACATCATCTTCAAGAACAGGCGCAAATGCCTCTATTTCATCTATTTGCTGTAATTTTTGTTCTACCGAATCAAATGAAAAAACTCGACCCGACGTTGCCGTAACCTTTATTTCTGGGTCAAAACGATTATACATTGAAGAAATCACGTCGGACAAACCATTAAACACCGACATGGTAATCGTCAGTGCCAAACTGACCAACGCAATGAGAATAACAGAAACCGTCGTGATATAGTTTATGGCATTCTTGCTTTTCTTTGAAAACAAATATCTCTGTGCAAAAAAGAAAGATACCGACATAATGCTTACTCCTTATACGCTTTCACTATCAATCCCGTACCTGCCTGATGTTCACAAATCACATCCAAAAAATTGAGAATCAAGCAAATCCAGAAAACTGCAAGATAGTAAAATGGTAAGATTATGAAAAATAATTTTGAAATATTCAGCAAACTGATTGGCCATTTCATCGACAAAATCCACGAAATATGTCCAGGAACTCCATACGAAAAATGTGTTTCAACATCGGCAAAGCCAGCGTTTTTCAATTTTGTCGTTATCTCATCCACGCCATATCCATCGCGCACATGTTCACCAATAAAAGATTCTTCGGAATCGTCGTGCACGTCGGAACCACCCAAATTTGACGGTGTAGAAATGAGCAACATACCTTTGCTTTGCAATGAATTATAGAAATTCTTGAACACTTGTTCGTCTTCCAAAATATGTTCCATCACATCGACCGACAAAATCAAGTCGCATGGCTGTTCTGAGACAAACGTCGTTAAATCTCCCACTTGAAAGTGCATTCGGTCTTCGTAATGAATTTGTTTTGCAAATTGATTACAATCTTCTATCTGTTCTTGTTTCACATCGATTCCCAACACGTTCCACGACGCATTTTTTCGAGCCAAATAATACGAATATTGCCCGAAACCCGAACCAGCATCAAGAATAAACGCTGAAGAATTCTTATTCCATTTTCGTATTGCCAACTTGATATGCCACGCTCTCAGCAATAGCACGTCAAGCAATAAATAAAACACCTTTCGGAGAAATGGACTTCGGTTGAAAAAAGTACCTAACGAAAACTTGATTGGATCGTAATTCATTTTTTCGCCTTATTTTCGTTTTTAATCTCTTTTTCTGTCGCGTTGCTCGAATGTAACAATCTATCTATATTTTCTTGATATTCAATAGAATCATCAAGAAAGAATGCCAATTCTGGAATTATTCGCAACTGTTTCGCCACCTTTTGAGCCAACATTTGTCGGATTGTCTTCGCCTTGTTTTGAACCGCCTCAAATAGTTCCTTCTCGTCCTTACTTGGAGCAAAAATGCTGACATACACTCGGGCAAACGATAAATCAGGAGCAACACGCACCACCGTCACCGAAATCAATGCACCACGAAACATGTTCATTGACTCCTTCTGGAATATGTCGCCCAACTCCTTTTGCAACAGGCGGGCAACTTTATTTTGACGAGTTGACTCCATTTATTTTCCAAATTTAATGTTACCCAATGCCTCGACACCACGACGTAACAATCTGAAATACAGCACAAAATAACAAGCAACCGACATAAGCCAAATGATAATCGCATTTGCCCAATACGTATTCAAATATGTTCCAAAACAAGGTTTCTTCGGAGCATAGAAGTGTGCTCTCATAAACTTAGATGTTGGAGTAATGAACACTGGGTCAGTTTTTTGTACCAAGTTACCCTTGTATTCAATCAATACTGTCAAGTCATTCTCATTTTTACAGAATTCCTCCAAACTTTCGTTGTAATAGCGTTTCTTCAATTCCAAGAATGAAGCGTTACCCAAACTATCAATTACACGTGGAGTGCGTTCTATTTCAGGAACATTCAATTCTTCACAAGCTTCAGCACCCATTTCCTTAATGATTGAGTAGGTCAACTTATCTTTCGCAGAACGATATTTGTTGTTTTGCTTGATATAGAATTGACGAATTGCCGTCACATAATCGCGTGCAGCCAACAACGTTTCTTCTGTAACATTGTCGGAACGAAGGTTTTCCAACACTTGCGGAGCAATCTTTATCACATCGCCCGAATTATTCAGTTCCTTCTCAATTTCATTTGCTACAAGAATGACATTCTTATTGAATTGTTCTTGGTTTTCATTGTATTCCTTGAAACGGATGCAGTCGTTCAACTTATTATTCAACTGATTTGACCATTCTCCCTTACGATAACTACATTCACTGATTCTCATATCCAATTCAAAGAACGGAGCTTCGTATTCGTTGTTTGCATATTGTTCAACAGCCAATCCTTCGTAAGCCCAACGCGACGTTATCACCTCGCCATACCAAGGAATATCCTGAGGATTGGAAATTGTCGGGTTCAACTTGTCGAAACTTACAATGATACCACTCAAGATAATTTGAGGAATAACCAAGAACGGAATCAAAATGTAGATTGTCTTAATATCGTTGAATGAGTCCGAAATAATCAAACCGATAATGTTTGCAAAACTCCAGACGCTGAATGCCATAAACCAATATTTGAACATCATTCCGTGAATTTCAAGAATCCAGTTGCCAAGTATGATGAACAAGAACGACTGAATTGCAGAAATACCAAGAAGAATGATAATCTTTGAAATCAAATAACTTGACCAACTCAAATGTAGGAACGATTCACGACTACGGATTTTCTGGTCTCGGAAAATTTCCTCGGCACTTGCCGACAAACCAATGAAGAAGCCACAAATCACAAGCATGAAGATATACACAGGAATGTTCACGTTGTTCATCAATGTGTAACCTACACTTCCACTTTCATCAACGTTCCAGTATTTAATAATGAATGCCAAGAACACTGCAATAATTGGAGATTCCAACGCATTAATCATCACATACTGCATATTTGAAACCTTCGACAAAAGGTCGCGGACAATAAATACCTTCAACTGACGAACCCAGTTAGGAATCTTGAACGTAATTTCAGGCAATTCCTTAGGAATCGGCTTATTATCCAAAGGTTTCTTCTTTTGTTGATAGATTTCAAACCAATCGGTTGGAGCCAATTTTCTGATTTCCTGACGTTTCTCGTTCAACATAGGAGAACCGTCTTCATTCAAGATTTTTGCCTCCGTAATGTTGAAAATTTGTTCTGGGTTCACATTACCACAGGTAGGACACTCGCTCACAAACCAGTCGGCCTGACGAGTACATTCCTTGAAGTACATGATTGAATCAACTGGCGCACCATAATAAATTTGGTAACCACCCGTATCCAAAATAACCAAACGGTCGAATGTCTTGAAAATATCAGATGATGGTTGGTGAATAACAACGAACACCAACTTGCCCTTCAAAGCAAGTTCCTTCAAAAGGTCCATGATATTTTCGGAGTCCTTTGACGACAAACCCGATGTTGGTTCGTCCAAGAACAAGATTGCCGGCTCACGAATCAACTCCAACGCAATGTTCAAACGTTTTCTCTGACCACCCGAAATTTCTTTCTTCAGCTCGTCACCAACAACATTATCTTTACGTTCAAACAAACCTAAACTCTGGAGAACTTTTTCCGCACGGTCTTTGATTTCTTCGTCGGTCAAGTTGTCAAAACAAAGTTTTGCACTATAGAACAAGTTTTCATAAACCGTCAATTCCTTGATCAAAAGGTCGTCTTGCGGCACGAAACCAATAAGACCGTTCAATTTGCCCTCTTCATCGTTGTGAAGGTCAATGCCGTTTATCGTAACTTTACCTGTCGTTGGCTTGTAATTACCGTTCAACACGTTAAGCAACGTCGATTTTCCAGCACCCGACGCACCCATAATACCCACCAAACTACCCGATGCTTCTTCCATTGAGAATTCGTGCAAACCGGTATTTCCACCTTTGAACTTATAGGTAATGTCATCGGCCTTGAATACAACACCTGCTTCGGAATTAGCAGTATTAAAGATATTTAAGATTTGACTATAATAGATTGGTGTTATTTGCAAACTTCTGATTGCCGTACCAATATTCAAGATTGTAACCTTGTCTTCGTAAATCGGCTGGCTATTCAATGTAATTTCACCCACACCAAACGAACGGAAAATCAACAAATTGGAAGCACGGAGATAAAATACCTTAATCGTACCAGCCAAGTGTGGCGAACAAATATGTTTTGCAAGTTCTTCGCCTGTTTCCTGTTTGCTATTGATAATCAACAAGTTTTCGGAATCAGCAATTTCATCGAACGGATGAACGATGAATTCGCACAATTGATTATATTCATCATTGTCGATATTCAAGTCTTCAACAAGTGCATTCAAGAATTCCTTGTCGGAATCGGTAATGCTATTGTCGGTTGCAACGAACTCCAACAAACTTATCACAACGTACAACTTCTGACGTTGCGTCAATTCTTGGTTGATACTGTTTCCTATTTTGTGGATACGAGCCGACAGTTTTGCCTCGATTTTGAATTTCAATTTTTCCGTATCAACATCACCTTTGGCACTTGCCTTTTCTGTAATACGGCTGATGTCGGCCATCACTTCGTCATATTCCTGCTCGAATGTAGGAAGATATTTTTTCGCCAAGTCCTTATTCAACTGGGCAGCCAAAAACAATTCTACGATTTTAATTTTGTCGCTTTTGTTACCATCCGTTTTCGCAAAAACGGCAAATAATTTCAATAGTGCTTCAATTATACGTTCACTCATATCTCTAAATATTTACTGCAAAAATACTACTTTTTAAATCCTATCAATAAAATTAAATCATCATTTTCAACATTGTCTTCAACCAAATTCAACCGTATGGTGCAATTCAAGGTCTCTTTTATCCTAAAATTCCAATAATTGGTATATCCGTAATTTTTATTATTGAAGATGATATTTCCATCAACATCAATGATTTGCATCTGTACTTTCTTCGCATTGTGCGGACAGACAATCACCCTGTATTCATTACCTTCGATAAACGTAACCTCACATTGTTTTGTCTCGTAATTCTTTATCGTTGTCGCATAATATTGTCCGTCGGAAACATAATCTTCCGAAAGCAAGGACGCACATTGCACCTGCGCATTTGCCGAAAAGCAAAAGCAAACACACAACAAACTGAATATCAAACAAAAGCGTCTCATTGAACCACGTTTTTTCTAAGTTTTTCTATTTTATCTGAAATAAGTCTGATATGTTCGGGATACACGTTCAATGACGATTCACTGTTAATTACCGTCAAGTGACGATTGGGATACGTCGTTGGTTCCTTATAGGTATAATTAAAATCTATACCGTCGAATTCGTAGCAGATATCAACTATTTCGTCAATCAAGTCCATAAACTCTGGGGATTTCTCGTAATATGGACGAAGAATGTTGAGAATTGCCTCGGCGGCAAACTTATGTTCCGCAATTTTTTGAACGATGATTGGGTCGGACGACGTTTTTTGAATCTGCGTCAACAAATAAAGACTTTCTATCCAACAACCAGCCATAATCAGCGACGCTTCGGCCTTTTGGTTCTCGCCTTTCAGCAATCGGTCGGATTCACGAAACTTTGTTGTAAGAATATACAACAACGAATCCTTGTTGCCCATATTATTCTCCAAACGCTCCATAGTCTGTGCGTCAAACACCGTTGACAGCTCTATCCTATTTGCAAGCGATTTCAGAACGCCAAAATAATTCAACGCCTCGGTCGTTTGGTCATACAATGATAAATATGAAATGTCGATTCCATACACGCCCATATTCAATAGTCGCTTAAACGACGATTCGTAGGAACTGAACTTCCCCACTGGATTAGGATAATCTTGATTGTATTCCAAATGCATTTCGTCAATATGCTTCATCATTTCGTAAGGTGACGGCAGACAATAAATCGTACCGTTAATCATACCGACAAGGTTTTTGGAACGACTTTCAAGTAAGAGGGAATCCTCACGTGCCAAGTCTTCGTCTTGCGAGTTGTTATTTCCACCACACGAAGCAACCACCATGGCTACAAGCGAAATAAGGCATATACGAATCAGTTTTTCCATTGAAAACAATTATCAACGAAAAATACTATATTTTCTTGAAACAAAAAAAATAATGAAATAGTTTTTATTAAAAGTTATTGCAGAAAAACAATTCGTTATAAATAACATATCTACATCAATCGTTTCACACACGCAACGGCTTCGGCAACAATGTCGTCTTCGCCATCGACGTGACCGTTTCGCATAACAAATTTGCCGTTACACATCACAGAATCAATAGCACGAGAATCGGCACCATAAATCCAGTTGCTCACAATGTCGTGACATGGCACCATGCGTTCATTATCCATACGAATCAAAATGCAGTCGGCAAGCCAACCTTCTTCTATCCTACCAGCATTCTGGATTCCGTACGCTTTTGCACCATTCTCGGTTGCAAGTTTCAAAATGTCGTTTTTTGAGACTATCACACTCGCATCATTCGCCTTAGTGAGCAAACCTGCCATTTTCATCTCTTCGCGCATATCCAAATTATTGTTCGACGAAGCCCCGTCGGTTCCCAACGCAACCATAATATTGTTTTTCAACAAACTCACGATATTAGGAATGCCACTTCCCAATTTCAAGTTCGAACATGGATTCACGACCGCTACCGCACCAACTTGCGAAAACAATTTCTTGTCTTTCTCTGTAAAATGCACACAATGAGCCGCTACGAAATGAGAAGACAACGCACCCCATTTTTCCATCAGCTCTACAGGAGTGCATTTATATTGCAGAAAACAATCATTGACTTCCTTGCTCGTTTCAGACAAATGCGTGTGCAATACATACTTTTCCTCTTTTGCAATAGCAATGCTTCGTTTGAAACATTCGTCAGTATTTGTATAAATGGCGTGTGGCATAACGACCAATTTCACCCGTTCCGATTCGCCTTTATGCTGTTTCAAAAACGTAAAATTATCCTCCAAGTCTTTCGGACTTGTCAGCACGTCGGAAATTGTTACGCCAATAGCAGCACGAATGCCCATTTCCTCCACTACTTTCATCGTCGCCTCACGATGCCAATACATATCTGAAAAAAACACAGTTCCCGACTTTATCATTTCAAGCACGGCAAGACGACTACCAATCTCTATGTCTTTTGCCGTCAACTTTGCCTCAAAAGGCCATATATAATCGTTGAGCCACTCAAACAACGGCGTATCATCGGCATAGCCACGTACCAAGGTCATTGCAGCATGTGTGTGAGCATTATAAAAAGCTGGAAGAATAGCCAAACCACTACAATCAATGAGTTCAGCATTATCATATTGTTTCCGTTGCTCCGAAGGCACTATTTCAGAAAACCGATTTCCGTCAATCACAATATCACTGATTGTGTCATTAAGCAAGACCGATTGTAAAACTATTTTTCCCATATTTATTGTATAAAAAATTCATCATTAGGTCGAGGATTTGAATAATCTGGATTCGTTAAAAAACTCGTGTCGGACAAAGTAAGCAAAAATGCCTTCAAATCTTGCAATTCTTGTTGCGATAAATGCATACCTCCGTGATTCACCCCTATCATAAGCGGATCGACATACGGAGAACGTTTTAAATCGGAATTATAGAACTCCAAAACTTCGTCCAACGTCGCGAATCTGCCATCGTGCATATAGGGAGCGGTATATTCAACATTACGCAAGGTCGGAACCCTATATTTACCTTTATCTGCAGGATTTTTTGTCACAGACGAATAATCGTTTTTATCTATAAAAGCACTATCCTTCGCATTATTTAAAAACAAATTGGTCGTCCACAACGGCAAGGCTGGCGAACCGTGACAATGAAAGCAGTCGCCACTCTCGGTTGAGAACAAGAAAAATCCCCGTCGCTCCGACTCCGTCAGTTGATATTCGCCACGCATAAATTGATCAAATTTTGAGTTAAACGACACCAACGAACGAACAAATTGTGCCACCGCTTTTTCAATCTTGTCGATTGTGATTTCTTCTGTACCAAATGCTTTTTTGAACATTGGCGGATAAAGCGAATCACTCCGAATCAAATCCACCGATTTCTCTATGGAACCATTACCCTCGTGTGGAGCAACAATCATCATCCACACAAATGATTCTATGTTTTTGTAATGAAATTCTTCCTGTTCGGGAACGCCATATTTACCACCGAGTTGCGTGTTATTATTGTTTACAAATCCATTCCACATATAACCCTCGTTAATCCACACAAGATTAATCAGCGGCATCATAGTATGTGGCGTCGGAACTCCCGTCAATCCAAACGTTTTTCCCCCTTTGAATTTCGGGTGATCTATGCCACATTCAAACGAATGAGTTTGTTTGTGGCACGTCGCACACGACATAAGACTATCTTTGTGCGTCCTCCCCGCCAACCGACCATCGTAAAACAAGTGTCGCCCCAACTCTACGCCTTCCTCCGTCATTGGATTATCAATAGGAATGTTCATATAATCAGGCGCATACGAAACGGGAAACGAATATGGCGTAGGCATCTGTAGTTTCTCTTTCGGTGTCAAAATATACGCGACAACGCCGACATATATGCCAACACCCAGCAACAACAATCCTATCCTATTATATTTTGTTTTCGCCATTATCGTTTTGTTTGTAAAGATAACAAAAAGGGAGAACTTTCATTCTCCCCTTTCATTCTTAATTATGAAATCTTATATCTTATTCTACTACCGCAGTAGTGTCAGCCACTTGTTGTAACGTATCGGCAACTGTTTGAAGCGTATCTGCCGCACATTCAGCTACTTCGGCTTCGGCACCGCAGTTGAATGGCCAAATGTCGAAATACCACAATGCGGCAACGCCAATGGCAAGAAGAACAACACCAATCAAAAGTTTCTTCCACCAAGCCATTCCTTTGTCGGCAAATGGGTCAGCCAAAGCGACTTTCGGGAATTGGGCCATCTTCGTCAACGTAGCACCAAACGTAATGTTCACAAATGCCTGAGCATTCACAGCCCAACCGTTTGCGTTCAACAGCGGAGCAAGATTACGTTTACGCAATTTCAACCACGCCATCACCATCGACGGACCAGAAATCAACAATATAATTCCGACGAATACCAAAATAACTTGCCACCAGGTAAGTTGCGCGAAACCAGATACGACGCTCACGCAGAACGAGCCCAAGAAGCCCAACGCCATACCAATTGCGGCAAAGATACCGGCAAACTTGGCAATGTCGAACGGTTGTGCCTGTTGTGGTTTTGCTCCATCAGCTGGAGCGGCAGCAGCCGTTTCAGAAACCGAAGCAGTCATATTGTCGAACGACTTGGAATCCTTCTCGGCAGCCGATTTGTTAATCAAATCAGTTACCCAATTTGCAAATTTGCGGTACGGAGACCAGAATGCCTGACGAATACTGATAGGATTATCGATGATTTTTACAACCGTTGCATCCCAATCAACACCGTCGCGGTCGTAGAAAATGGCATTTTTCCCAACCATCAAATTATCAATGTCGCCATCGGTCATTACGGCAACAATCGTCATAGTCTCGTTTTTCTTTTTAGAATGGCAGTCGCAGTACAACAAATACATTCCGCTCAAACCAGCGGTAAGATTGTGTTTGCCCATATCGCTCACCTTCACGCACAAATCGCAACTACGTTGGTCAATGTAAAGCGTACCAGCTTGGAAGATTGCCTTCTTGTTTTCGTCGCGCGTGTAAAAATCAGAGAATGTCACATAGTTTTTAATCAACTTGTAAATATCTCTATAATAATGGGTTAATTTATTTACTGTAACAATTTCGTTTGACTTGGTTTCTTCGGCTTTATCCTGTTCAACCAATGCCAACAACGCATCTTTCTGATTTTTTTCTACGATTTCCTTAATCACATCAACGCCAAGCGACTCAACAATTTCGCCCTTCTTTGCCGCTTTCCACGCCTCGAACGGACCGAATTTCGCACCGATTGCGTTCCAGTCAGCTTCGGAAATAGATTTTTGTTTTGGAAAATCAACATCAAAAATCAACAATTTAATATTTGCGAATGCCGCTTCCCACGCAGGGTTTATGCCACCATTCAAAGGCAATTCCAACTTACTGTTCACGCGAGCCAACGGATAACCGGCAATCTCCTCGGTGCAAGCCGACAAACTTTTTTCGCTGATGGCTTCCATACGAGCAACCGTCACGTCCAAAGCCGCCGAAGAGTCAGCGTTGAACGCCGTCAATTTGCAACGCATAAAGAAATCCTCTACTTTCTCTTTGAGAGCATTATACGCAGCAAGAGCCGCTTCGGTATTGTCACCATACGGGAAAACCGTTTCCTTGTTTGCATCCTCGCTGGTGAACCATGTCATATAATCATTGCAGTTCGTGTAGAACGCTTCGATTTGTTCAGCATTCACGCCGTCAACGCCGCTACGGTCAGGCGTAGAGCCAATTGTTTTCACACAATTAGCAATCACAGCTTTGAGAGCTTCATCGTCGGTGGAATTTTCGGTAATCACACCATCGCCGTTGAATTTTGTCTTTGCAAAAATTGCAATGCTGTCGGACGTATCGGCAACAGAAATTTCATTTTTATCAAGTTCAAGATTTGCAAGAATCTGTTTTGCAGAATCATACAATTTTTTACCGTCCTCGTCATCTTGATTAATATCGTCAAGCGAGATAGTATCTTCCTGTTTCAAAAGCAAATCAGGATTTTTCAACACTTTAGTAATCCACGTGGCAGCTTCCACAACTTCGTGCACACGAATTTTGCCGTCGCCGTCGAGGTCCATCAACTCAAGTGTTTTTTCGTCAATTTCAAGACCTTTGGTAGGACAACTCAACACTGTCCACATTTTTTGGTCCAATTCCTTCAGGTGAGCAATATCCTCACCAGACTCAATGTTTACGCGAGGTACGCCTCCAACAGTTGAGAATTTCCAATCGTATTGTTTTTCAGCCATATTATTTTATTTACAAATTATAGTAAGCAAATATACAAGAAAAATAAGAACGGATTATTAAGAATCCAATTTTTCTACATTGCTAATATCTCACTCTTCGTGACGCAGAAAATATGCACCAATACAGAAAAGGGATTTGGCGATATCAAGTAATTTATTAAGAAGAAATGCACAACTTATAAACAATTTTTTGAACTTTTTGTGCATTTTTCTTGCATTTTACATTTTTGCACATTATTTTTGTTGCGGTTCTAAATCGGAAAGACTTATGAATACTACAAAAAAACCTAATGCAAAACGATTGCTTATAATAGCATCAAGCATTTTTTTCCTTATTGCTTCGTTCAATTTATATAAAGCGAATGTCGTTACCATTACGTCCGACATGCCAGAAGAAATAAAACCAGGGGCCACGATTCCCGTTACCATTACGATAAACAAAGGTAGCATAGAAGGTTTTGGACGATATACTAACACGCTCCCAAAAGGTTTTACTGCTACATCGAACGATGCAAACTTCTCGTTCAGCGACAACACAGTAACCGTTCTTTGGGTAAAACTTCCTAAAAGTGGTTCATTTAGTTTTACATATAATATACACGTTCCCGAAAAATCTAAGAATTCGTTTACTTTTACAGCAAAATTTGGCTACGTGGAAAGCAACGAGAAGAAATTCGCCGAAATAACACCCAAAAACATCCGAATTTCCGAAGATGCACCAGAAGTTCTTATGGCTGACAACGAAACAAATCAAAAAATCGATTACAATTCCATTACTTGCTATAGAACAATAGGCATTATCAATAACGAAGCTACAATATCTGTCAACATCAATAAGTCGAACACAAATACAATGTGTAAAATAGAAGAAATGTTACCTGACGGATACACGTTTTCCGCTATTGACGATGCAGGAAGCGAAATTTCTACGGTTGCGAATATTGCCCGTTTTATGTGGAAAGAATCACCGAAAAACACAAATTTCTCAGTTACTTATAAAGTTAAGGCAAACAAAGGTTACGACATCAACGATTTGTACATCAATGGTGCATTTTCGGTATTTGCCCCCGATGGTACAAAAAGCTTCATAATACTTGACAAAGATTCAAGAATCGACGAAAGTACCGGCTATGCTTCGGCTTCGGAAAACAAGCAAATACAAGTTTCTTCGCAAGAAAATGTTGTTGACGCAAAAACGAAAAAAGAACTGGAACAACAACAATTTACTGCTGAACAAGCAGAATTCTTTGCCAACGCAAGCGCAGTCAATTCTTTAAAACCAACAAAAAGCGAAATCAACGATTTCCAAAACAGTCTTGATATCCCTGCGCCAACGACACAAAGTGCTGAAAAACAATATGAATTGACACAAAAAGAGGAAAAAGAATATGAAGCAATTCAAAACGAAGCGAAACAAGAAACTGCTCGAATCGAAGAAAAGCAAAACGAAACGGCAAATTTCGAAAAACAATACGAAATAACACAAACTACCGAAACAACTACGACAAAAGAAATCGTTTCGGAAAGCAAAACTCCTACCCTCATCAATAATATTATGTCGCCTTCGTCGGCTAAACCTACAATGACGACAATCGATGCAGAGCCAAGCGAGATAACCCAAACCACAACGCAAACAACTGTTACAACAACAACGACAACCATAAAACCTGTTCAACCGACAAAAGAAACAGAGAAAAAGGTTGCTTCTACAACAACGGCAGCAGCTCCAGTTGCGACAAAAACAACTCCTGCAAAAAAATCAACGACGACAACATTATCAAACAAAAACAACAATAGCCAAGCAAAGACTAAAGTTGCGTCAACAAATGCACAAAACAATAAAGTTACATATAGAGTTCAAGTAGCAGCAAGTCACAAACAACTAAAAAACACGAAAAACTTCTTCGCAAAACGAAACATCAATGAAAAAGTATCAGTAGAACATATTGACAACTGGTATAAATACACAATAAAGAGTTTTGACCAATACGCAAATGCACGAAACCAACGAAATACGGTATGGGAACAAACCCCAATAAAAGGTGCGTTCGTAGTGGCATACAATGGTACAAAACGTATCACGGTTCAAGAAGCACTTATGCTTACCAATCAAAAATGGGTTAAATAGATTGCTTTTGAACCAAAATCTCATATATTTGTGAAATTAGTTTTTCTATATGAAACGCAAGGATATCTTTGTCATATTATTTTTGCTTCCGTTTGTGGCATTCTCACAAACCGATAAAGATGCGCCTTCAACAACATTTGACAAGATTCTTCAGTTAGACAAGTCCCCTATCTCAAGCGACTTAAAGTTGCCGATACTCACACTCGGTGCCGGAGTCGTTTCGTTCCACGGAGATGTAATGAACGACGAACCAGCCAATTTTGCCGTAGGTTGTATGGGAATCAACTTTGAAATGACGCAAAAACTGCGACCAGCTTTGTTCGTCGGCATTCGCTATTTGCACAGTGAACTGCGAGGAAGTACATATTTACCTGAAATCCAGACGTTTTTCAACTTCAAGACAGAAATAAATTCTTTTGGAGCATTTCTCAAATATGACTTCTCCAACATCAAGGCTATTTACAATAGAAGTACCATTTTATCTCCATACATCAGTGCAGGAATATCTGTTCTGCAACGTCCGGAAGCTCGTGGCGACTGGTCTAGTAACGGAGAAAAACTCTATCTCTGGTCGGATGGTTCGTTCCGAAACATTGCAGAATCGAACTATAACGCATCGAAAGCGTCCGTCGTATATAGAGATTACGACTACGAAACGTCATTGCAAGTTGTGAACAGCAACGACAAGGATTACTACTCGCCGATTATTGCCACTATTCCGATAGAGTTAGGTTTGACCTACAACATTTCCAAAGTGTTTAAACTCAATCTGGGCTATCAATATCATATTTCGGCAACAAACACGATGGACGACATTACGCATGCTGGAAAAACAGAAGCAAGAAAGGGCTCTCGCCTACCCGACGGCTATTCCTACGCATACGTGAGTTTAAGTACTGACCTCGGTCAAATTCAGAAGAAATCGAAATTTGAAGCTGTTGATAACGAAAATTATTTCATTGAATGGGATTTTGACGAAGACGGTATCGACGAAACCGAAGACGAATGTCCATACACCCCCAAAGGTGTTGATGTTTTTGCAAACGGATGTCCGTTGGACGATGACAAAGACGGTATTCCAGATTATAAAGATGCCGAAAGAATGACTCGATCATTTTTCCATGACGAAACGGGCAAAGGCATGACTGAAGCCGAATTACGAGCAAGACTGACACAAGGGGAAAAACTCTCACAAGACGAATTATATCGTTTCTACCCAGATTTGCTGAATGGCGGAACGCTTACCAAACAATTCTACAAACGTATTCCTAAGAAATTCAAGATATGCGACATTGATAAAAATGAATACATAGACTTGGACGAATTGCTACTCACCATTAATTCGTTCTTTGACGAAGGACCAAATGCAGGTCCGGGAGCAAGTTTGTCGAGCAAGGAATTGTCGGAATTGATTGAATTTTTCTTCTTGCAATAATCAATATCTGATTGATAACAGATATGAACCCAATACAGGTTCGCCATCTCGTTCTTCTGGCTCAAAACGGCCAAAATGTCCCACAATTCGCAGAACTTCGGCATCATACAACGGATGAAGTCCTTTCACGATATATTTATCAACAATGTTCCCTTTTCTATCAAGTTTTAAGAGAACTTGTACAACGCCCGAAACTTTTTCATCGTCGGGAAGAGTGATTTGTTGAGCCGTAACAGAAATGATTGTATATAAAGCAGTTACACCACCCACATAGATTGCGTCTTTTTTATAATCGGTATAAGCAATCTTCATCCCGTTTGTGGCAAAACAATTCCCTTCGTGCAAATAGCCATCTTCAAACGTGTCGGAACGTCGCACTCTGCCGTCGGAATAATATGAATGCACTTCGCCCGACAATTTTCCGTCTTTATACTTTGCCTCAGATTTTAGTCTTCCATTGGAATAATAATACTGTTCTTGCAATTCTTGGATTGTAAGTAGCGAATCGGAAAAGTATTTTACAGAATACAACCGTCCGTCGCCTGACATAACTTTCTCTTGCCATAAATGCAAAGAATCAACATAACTCACAAATGTAGAATCAGGAATGACCATTTGCGAGAACGACTCCGTCGCAAATAAACTTAACAACAATATATACAATAGTTTACGCATAATCAAAAGAAAAAGGAAACCCTTACGAGTTTCCTTTTATCATTACGATTCTATAAAATTATTTTTTTTCTGTAAAATCTTTCATTTCTCCCTCGTCATATACACCTGCATCCAATTTTTCGCGAATTTCCTTGAATGCGTTCAACGTGTAATCAACATCCTCAATTGAGTGAGCTGCAGTAGAAATGATACGGAAAATAATCATACCCGGAGGAATCACAGGATAAACCACGATAGAGCAGAAAATCTTGTAATTTACACGCAAGTCGTATGCGATATTCGTTGCCTGAATCGGTCCACCCTTAATTTGTACAGGAGAAACACATGCTTCGGCAGGACCAATATCGAAACCTAAGTTACGGAATCCATCTTGCAAACGACGAGTAACCGTCCAAAGTTTCTTACGAAGTTCGTCACCTTCCTTGCTACGAATAATCTCCAAACGTTTCAAACAGCCCTCAACGATAGGCATTGGCAATGCTTTGGCATAAATTTGAGAACGCATATTGTAACGCAAGAAATCAATTACCGATCTTTTTGTAGCAATGAAACCACCAATGATAGCCATTGACTTAGCGTATGCACCAATATAAATGTCAACTTCGTCCATTACGCCAAAATGTTCAGAAGTACCACGTCCCGTTGGACCCATAACGCCAAAACCATGAGCGTCGTCAATCATCATACGGAATTTGTATTTCTTTTTCAATGCAACGATTTGATCCAAAATACCAAGTGCGCCAGTCATACCATACACGCCTTCTGTGATAAGAAGTACGCCACCACCCTGCTCTTCGGCAACTTTTGTGGCAACTTTCAGTTTTTGTTCGCAACTTGCAATATCATTATGACGATATGAGAACGCCTTACCTTGGTGAAGACGTTTACCATCCATCAAACAAGCGTGACATTCAGCGTCGAACACAATCACATCGTGACGAGTCAACAAAGAGTCAATTGCAGAAACAATACCTTGATAACCGAAGTTGAACAAAAACGCTGCTTCTTTCTTTTCAAAGTCAGCCAACTCACGTTCCAACTTTTCGTGTAATTCCGTATTACCAGTCATCATACGGCTTCCCATAGGATAAGCCAAACCCCAACGAGCAGCCGCCTCTGCATCGACTTTACGGATTTCAGGATGGTTTGCCAATCCCAAATAGTTGTTCAAACTCCAGCAAAGAACATCAATTCCTTGAAAACGCATGTGAGGTCCCAATTCACCCTCCAATTTCGGGAAAGCATAGTACCCGTCAACTTTGTCACGATATTGACCAATCGGACCACCAACGGATTCTTCTATTCTGTCAAAAATATCCATCTGTATTGTATTAAATTGTTCATTTTTTGCAAATGTATAATTTTTCCGTTTTTTATTATCGGAGATTCTCATTTTTTTCAAAAAGAGTTGAGAGTTGCAAGGGAGAGTTGAGAGTTTTTATAAATTGAAAAATAAATTGTAGAAAACACATATTATAAAGTAAACAAATTCTAAGAATAAAAAAACTGTTTAGAATCATTGTTATTTCATTGTTTTTTGTTCTTTTGCAAAAAATTTCAAAATGAAGAACACAAGCGAAGACGTTATCCTACTCAGTATTTCGGGAAAAGACAAATCGGGCGTTACAGCCGCTCTCACTTCCATTTTAGCACAATACAACGCCGACATTCTTGATATTGGTCAGGCAGTTATCCACGATACACTTTCGTTGGGCATATTGTTCCGTCTGCCTAAAACGGGAATCAGCGGACCTGTTTTGAAAGAATTGCTTTTCAAGGCATACGAGTTCGACATTAATGCTCGCTTCACTCCTATTGATTACAATACCTACGAAGAATGGGTACAAAACCAAGGTAAGAAAAGATACATTCTCACGCTTTTTGGTCGTAGAATCGAATCTTGCTATTTATCGGAAATCACTGCCGTTCTCTGTGAGCAACATCTTAACATTGACAACATTACACGTCTGAGTGGTCGTGTTTCTTTCAAACAAGAACAAGTATCAAAAAACCGTGCCTGTGTTGAGCTGTCGGTTCGAGGAACTCCTGTTGACGAGAAGAAGATGAAATCGGACTTCATGGAAATCTCCAAACGTATCGGTTTTGATATCGCATTCCAAGAAGACAACGCATTCCGTCGCAATCGTCGCCTCATCTGCTTCGATATGGATTCAACGCTTATTCAGACCGAAGTTATCGTTGAATTGGCGAAATACGCTGGTGTTGAAAAAGAAGTCTCCGACATTACCGAATCGGCAATGCGTGGCGAAATCGACTTTAAAGAAAGTTTCCGTCGTCGTATCAAATTATTAAAAGGTATTGACGAAAGCGTACTTGACGACATTGCTCGCAAATTGCCAATGACCGAAGGAGCCGACCGACTGATTCGTACATTGAAACGTTTTGGCTACAAGGTTGCCATTCTTTCTGGTGGTTTCACGTTCTTTGGTCGCTATTTGCAGACGAAACTCGGCATCGATTACGTGTTTGCCAACGAATTGGAAATTGTTGACGGAAAACTTACGGGTAATTACGTGGGCGAAATCGTTGACGGTCAGATGAAAGCAGAATTGCTTCGCAAAATCGCTTTCAAGGAAGACATTCACCTGGAACAGGTAATTGCCGTGGGCGATGGAGCCAACGACTTGCCAATGATAAACATAGCAGGCCTTGGAATTGCATTCCATGCGAAGCCAAAAGTTCAAGAACGTGCCGAAAACAAAATCTGTACGCTTGGACTGGACGGAATTCTTTACATGTTAGGTTTTAGAGACCGCGAAGTTGACGGAAACGAATAGGATTTTCCTATTCTTCCGTTTCTGGAAGGTCAACAATATCTCCTTTCACTCGAAATTTCAAATAGGTGATTTTCTTGCCTTGCGTGAGATAATATGATTCGTAGTGCGTTTTTATTGAAAGAATCTCATCACAAAACGACGAATTATATAAATCGTCGGTAGCCACAAGAATTTCCTGCTTATTATATTCCAGCAATGTTTTGGTATAGTCGTACAATTCTTTGCTGTCGGTTTTGAGATTGACAACAGCATCGTTTTTGAGCATTGATCTATACATATTTAAGAAACGAGGCGAAGTCAGACGCTTTTTTGCCCGTTTCTCACGTAACTGCGGGTCAGGAAACGTAATCCAGATTTCGTCAATTTCATTTTCTCCGAAAAAAGAATCGACAAATTCTATGCGAGTACGCAGAAACGCAACATTTTGAAGATTTTTCTCCAATGCCGTTTTCGCACCACGCCAAAAACGGGCACCTTTTATGTCAACGCCAATAAAATTCTTCGACGGATATTTTTCAGCCAATGCAACCGTGTATTCCCCCTTGCCACAACCAAGTTCCAGCACGATGGGATTTTCATTTTTCCAATATGTTGCATGCCAATTATGTTTCAACACGTAATCCTTCCTGAAAATTTCTTCAAATTCGGGCTGAATCACATTGGGAAACGTGGCATTGTCAGCAAAACGTTGCAGTTTGTTTTTTGCACTCATTATTTTTTATTCAAAGTAAGTGAAACCGATTTTATTCCCGATATTGAACATTCGGCATTTTTGCATCTCATAGCTTGTTCAAACGAGAACAGATAGGTTCCGACAATTGGAAATCGTATATTTGACCGTAGTTGAAATTCGTTGGTATAACCCGAAAAGCCCGTCCCGAGCCATTGTCCATCGGGTGTTGACAACATAAATTCTATCGTGTCGCGAATAATTTGCTGATTTGGCATCACAATATCAGTGAACAAATACAAATTTGCATACTGATAATCGTCGGTATTTGTCACCGAAAACACCGCATCGTACAATTGAACCGTATCGGCAACGTCCACAGAAAACGTAACAATGGAATCTTTGTTCCACTCCGTTTCGTCAAACGAGAAGGAATCGCTGTAATATTGTTTTGTATTACACGAAAACAATGCAAAAATCGCCCCGATAATTACAATAAAATTACGCATTCTTATTACCATCGTTTTGCTGACGTGGTTGATTATTTGGTCTATTATGTTTATGACGGTGATGATTGTTTCGATTTTGTCCACCGCCATTTTGTTGATTTACCTGATTATTCTGTTTTGGTTGCTGTTCATTATTTTTTGCTGATGATACATCACCTTTATTCTCGTTTTGTTCCGATTTATTTTGTTGATTAGCATCAA
>JAGCOW010000095.1 GCA_017642535.1 Bacteroidales bacterium
GTTTTACATAAAGGTATTACAATGTTAGATTCGTATTCTCATTTTTTCTTCGTCGGCATTGCAGGCACGGGCATGAGCGCCATTGCTCAATATCTTAACGGCATTGGCAAAAAAGTTTCTGGTTCTGACCGTTTGTTTGGTCAGGAACAGAAAATCCTTTCGGAATCGCAGTTCGAAGCGTTGGGAATGCATTGCTATTTCCAAGACGGACGCGGAATTACGCCTGATGTTGACGTTGTAGTGGTTTCCACGGCTATCGAAGAAACAAATGTAGAATATCAAAAGGCGTTGCAGCTGAATATTCCTATAATGAAGCGTTCGCAGCTCTTGGCTGAAATTTCCAATAGTGTGCGGACTATCGCCGTAGGCGGAACGTCGGGAAAATCCACTACCACCGCAATGATTTTCCATATTTTGGAACAATGCGGGAAATCACCGTCGCTCATCACAGGAGCGGGGTTGAGCGTGTTGCAGGAAAAAGGATTGCCTGGCAATGCGTGGGTTGGCAAAAGCAATTTATTGGTGATAGAATCCGACGAATCAGACGGTTCAATAGTAAATTACAAGCCAGAAATTTCGTTGTTGCTCAATATTGACCGTGACCACAAGGAATTCAACGAGTTGGAACAATTGTTTTCAACCTTTCGTGACAATACCAAAGCGTATTTTATTGCAAATCAAGACTATCCACTTACAAAAAAGTTGTCACAAACGAACAACTATAATTTTGGAACGGTGGAATCGGCGGCAGTTCGAGGGACAGATTTTAAGCAAGAAGGATTTTCAATTTCGTTCAAGGTAAATGGTGTTCCTTGTACAATTCCAGCAATAGGTAAACACAATATGGAGAATGCGTTGGCTGCCATTGCTTCAACAAATGCTTTAGGTATTTCTATAGAGGAAAGCACCAAGGCGTTGGCAACATTCCGTGGCATTTATCGACGTGCACAGTTGGTAGGGAAAACGAAAGACAATTGCTACGTGATTGACGACTTTGCACACAATCCTGCCGAAGTCGCCGCTGTCATAAAAGCTTGTCAGCACATTGCTCCACGGGTGATTGCATGGTTCCAACCACATGGATTCGGACCTATGCGATTCATGCACAACGAGTTAACCACAATGGTTGGCGATGCGCTTCGCGAGAACGACATTTTCTTGATTGCCGATATTTATTACGCTGGCGGCACCGTTGACCGAAATATTTCGTCAACAATTGTGAGTGACGCGATGATAGCAAACGGCAAAAAAGCGGAATATGTGAAAGACAAAGATTTTTCTTTGAAACGTATCAAGGAACTTTGCCAACCAAACGATGTAATTATCGTAATGGGAGCGAGAGACCCACATTTGGACGAATTTGCGAAAGAAGTGCTTAACGCTATAAGCAAAAAATGAAGGCGATGAAAATTCATCGCCTTCATTTGAAATTTTATATGTTTCAAAGACTAAACTAACGCTTTAATTAACTGTTCCTTATCTCCTGGCAATAAATCCATTACAGGAACTTCTGGCATTGTGTAAGCTCCAGGATTTTGTTTGAACGTTGCACGAGCTACACCAACCAAGATTTGTGCAGTTAAAGCAGGATTGTTAATCGTCATTTCAAATTTGAAACGTTGATTTTGTGTTTTTCCAGAAACACCTTTACGTTCCAACAATACACCATGTCCCATATCGCGACAATTGTCAACGCTATCAACAGGAATTACGTGTAATTCGTCGTGAGCAAAATAATCATCGGCTTTCAACTCATCATATACTTGTTGTGCAGTAAAACCGTCTTCCAACTCAACATAAACCAAACGACTATGGATGCCTGCACCTTGTGGCATTGTCATCGACAAAGCATTTTTCACTCCCTTTTTAGAACGTGCCACAACCGAGTGACCCATACTCATACCCGGTCCAAAATTTGTCCATGTCAAACCTTTGGGAGCAGCTGCCTGCAACAATGTTCTCACAACAGAATCGCTTCCCGGATCCCATCCTGCCGAAATAATAGCAACGGTATTGTTTGCCTTGGCAACAACACCAAGCGATTCATGCAAGTTCCAAATATCACCATGAATATCGAAACTGTCAACAGTGTTGATTCCCATTGCAAGATACTTCTTTGCATTCTCCTCAACGCTACGAGTCGGAGTTGCCAAAATAGCAACATCAACGTTACCCAACTCCTTTATGTCGGTTACAACTTTATATGGCGTCAACTCCAAAGGCATTTCGCCAGAAACCGAACGTCGAACAACTCCCGCTATCTCAAAATCGGGAGCAACTTCTAATGCTTCTAATACGTACTTTCCTATGTTTCCGTATCCTACAATTGCTACTCTTTTCATATTTCATATTTTTTATACCACAAAATTAGAAAGTTCTGCAATACATTATATCGCAAAAAGCTGTTTTTTCTAAAAAAATGAAACTTTTTCTTTCCGTTTGTTAAACTTTTGTAACTGAATCCCGCAAAAACATTCTCGCAAATTTCGTAAAAAAGAAGAAAAACAACAGTTACTTGCTCAGCGTCTTATTGATTGCATCACTCAAATCTGGTCCGCGAAGACCTTTGGCAACGATTTTTCCTTCTTTGTCAATCAGAATGGTAAACGGAATGGAAGCAACATTGAACATAGTGCTATACACTTTCTTGTCATCACGGACATTCGGCCACGGCATCTTTTCTTGTTCCAAAGCACGTTTCCAAGCCATAACATCATTATCGACCGATACTGAATAAATTTCAAATCCTGCTTGATGATACGCGTCATACATACTCTTAAAATTCGGAATTTCCATACGACACGGACGACACCAACTTGCCCAGAAATCAACAAGCACAACTTTACCACGCAACGATTCAAGACTGATTTGCGTGCCATTTACGTCAGACAATACAATGTTCGTTATTTCAGACCCTTCGCGTAACACCATTGTTTTTTGCAAACTTTCGTGAAAATCTATCACAAAGGCGTTGCCAGGATAAACCGACATCAACGCAGTGTCAACCATTTGATATACTTCGGAATATTTTTCAAGCGGCAAAACGGAAAGAACTCCCAAGTTGCTCAGCATATACGGATTTTGACGAATGGATTTTTCAATCGCATGCTGTTTCGCCTTTTCTATAGAATCGCTCTTGTACTCAAAAATCTTCCTTTGATTCTCTATCTCAGTCTGATACGAAGTAATGGTACGAATATTTTTCAAGAACGCCTCGGTTTGCATCGAACCTTTCACTGATGTTGTCTGACTCATTGAATTTGCCTCTGCCGAAATCGTCACATTATCACCCGATGATAAGAACAACGGTGCTTTATCATTAGGTGTAAGATACAACTCGCAATAATTCGTCGATATTTCGGTGTATTTGAAACTAAATTCACCTTTTTTTGAAATTGCTGATTTCAAAATAATGGGATTTTGCGGCGAAGAATTGATTTGTAACGTGATTGAATCATTGTCAGTTGCCTGATATTTTATAAGTTTGCCTGTGATTTTTACTTCTTGGGCAAAAATGCTTTGTGCAATGAGCAACAAAAGTGAAAATGTGATAATTCGTTTCATATAGAAAAATTTTGCGGTGGAAAGATACAACAATATCATTGAATTAAAAGAAATTTCTTCGACAAACGATTATGCCCTTGAATTGGCACGAACGAAGATTGTGCCGGAATTTACCGTGATTCGTGCTGATTTTCAGACAAAAGGGCGAGGGCAAATTGGCAATCATTGGGTTGCCGACAGCGGGAAAAATCTTTTGTTTTCGGTGATTTTGCATCCAACGCATATTTCAGCAAACAATCAATTCATTCTATCGCAATGTGTTTCGTTGGCACTGTTTCGAACCGTGTCGCTGTTTTGCGACGACGTTGCCATAAAGTGGCCGAACGACTTGTATGTCGGTGACAAAAAAATTGCCGGCATTTTAATTGAAAATCTTTTAAACGGAAAACAAATCGCGTCATCGATTATTGGCATTGGTTTGAACGTGAATCAGGAAGAATTTGTGGGAGCGGTCAATCCCGTTTCCTTCAAAAATATTCTTCATAAAGAATTAAATATCAACGAGTTATTACTTTTATTTCTAAAAGAACTTGATTCACTGTATTCGCAAATTCCCCAGAACAACAAAGCCATTCAAGACGAATATCTCAATCATTTATATTTGAAAGCCCAGCAAGCCACCTTCAAGGACAAAGACGGCAAATTTATAGGAACAATCACGTCGGTGGCAAACGATGGAAAGCTGCATATAATTGACTCTACAGGCCGAGAACGGACATATTATTTCAAAGAAGTAGAATATTTAATCCTGTAGATGGTGTGCCGCGGTCTTGTTTTTATAAACGCAATTCAAGCGCTGCCACAACGTGACAGCCCTGCATCGTTCCCCGCCACACATTTCCATCCGAAATTTTTCCCTCTTAATTCCTAATTTTTAATTAAAAAATCCTATTTTTACCTAACCTATTAACGAAACATGATTAGTAACAATTTTAAAGGTAAGGCCGTAAAAATAGAATATGAAAAATATTGAATCCCAACAGCTTGCACCACAGATTGGTGAAGTTATTCTCTACAATCCCGATGACACAATCCGTTTGGAAGTTCGTATGAACGACGAAACCGTGGGGCTGTTTTTCGATATTTCTTCACGTCGACAGATTGATATATCAAAAATAAATGCTAATTTTGTGGCACAAAACAATAAGCCGATATGCCATGCAAATACATCGATTAGCATATTATTGGTTAGACACTTGGGTGCTTGCCAATGTAATTCAAGTAGCAACGCAAGATTTTTGCCAACGCTATCTTAATCAGAAAAATGATCCTTGTGGTCGTCAGTATGACCAAATGACGCAAGCTGCACGCTCTGTGCCTGCTAACATTGCAGAAGGAAGTTCTCGCCATTCAACGTCAAAAGAAACAGAAATGAAACTTACCGATGTTGCAAGAGCGAGTTTGGCGGAACTTGCAAACGATTATGTCAATTGGTTTTTAAAACAGGGGCAGGTTCCGTGGTCAATAAAATCGGAAGGGCATAAAAAAGTGACTGCAATTCAGTTAGATAAACCGACCTACAAAGAAGACGTTCAGTATCTTAGCTGTATTCATATTTTGAATCAAAAACATAAGTTTGACGAGTGGCTTTGTTCTAACAATTCTTTGACAGAGGCAAATTGTCTATTGGTACTCTGCAATCGCCTCATAATGATGTTGCGGAAACAAATTTCAAATCAACTTTCTTCTTTTCGTGAAGAAGGAGGATTTACCGAAGGATTGACAGCCGAAAGACTTGCCTATCGTACGGAAAAAAGTATTAACGCAGATGCGCCCTTGTGTCCCAAATGTGGCAAACCTATGATTAAGCGTGTCGCAAAAAAAGGTGTCAACTCAGGAAAAGAATTTTGGAGTTGTTCAACGTATCCCAATTGTAATGGGACAAAGAAAATAGAATGAAAATCCTAACCGATATAAAAACCATCGAAATTCGAGAGAGATAAAACCGCAAATCCAAGAAAAACTATTGACAACCGCCGTGGAATGTTGTATATTTGCATCGTCCTAGGTGAAAAATGAAGACGAAAGTTTAGAAACACGTGGACTGAAGCCGTTAAGTCGGAAGAACTTTTAGCTACGGCGGGAAAGTTCAAAAAAAGAGAATCACTGATTCTCTTTTTTTATTTTTTGCGATTAAATTCTTTGAAGATAATTTTAGAATAATCTTTTGATGTTATTAAATAACGGTCAATTTGAATAAGAATCGAACCTTTGAAGATTAATAGTTCTCGCAAAGAAGGATTTTGTATAAACGTTGCTTTTATGTTTTCTGCAAGTCGTTTTAATTTAGAATAATTTGTAAGATTAATGACAACTCTGTTTGCCTGCTTTGCTCCTTCACTTAATCTGACGGATAATGCACTACCTCCAGAAGAAGTTTTCCCTTCTACATAATACAAACAATTTCGTCTGCGGATAATAAAATCAGCACTTTTCGTTGCCTTGGGATTCGAAAGAAGAAACACATCGTAGCCGTTCATTACAAACTTTTGTGCAATTTGCAGATTATTAGGAGTTTCGCCTGTTTTCAGTATCTCATCATATTGGTTTGTGTATAAGGTGTAAATCTTATTTTCTGCCAAGGATAACCGTTTCAACTCGGAAAAAGTTGGTTGAGCAACTATCCATTTCAAAACATCAACTTTCTCACGGTTAGTGGTAAACGAATAATAATCTTTCAATGCGTTGGTAATCGTAGTACCTTGATAGACAATAGGTTTCTCATACTCGACTGCGGGTTCGCAAACGAGTACAATTACATCTTCCGTACGTTCTGGGTACGGTGTTGGTTCTTTCTCAATCATGATGCGGCAAAGATAGGAAATAATGCACATTTTTAACATCTAATTAAACAGATTTCTCCCTTCTGTAGATTACAAACCTCAAATCGGACCTATGTTTTGTTGTAGTAGATGGCAAAACCGTAGGCGTTTCGGTGCGGTAATCTTGCTTTTTAATTTTTGGAACAAAATTTGATAGCATCGTACAATAATTTTATTTGAAAAAAGTTTTACGAAATGTTTAACTTAAATGTAAGGTAGTATGAAACGTATTTTTGTAACAGCCCTTACGGCTTTCTTGGGTGCGGCTGCGGCCGTAGGCATTATGTATGCCATCAATCCTAAAACTGTTCAATTTTCTGATTCTATTGCTCAAAATCAAGAATCCCAATTTATTCAAAAGGTATCGTACTCGGGAAATCCTTCGGCAGGCGGCATCGACTTTACCGAAGCCGCCGAGAAAGTAATGCCTACGGTTGTCCACATTGCCACAAAGACAACGGTTCGCACGAGCGCATATCCTCCAGGGTTCGACTTGTGGCGAGATTTCTTCGGCGAGGGTTGGGACGTTCCTCAAAAGGAGAACGTGCAGCAGGCAAGCGGTTCGGGCGTGATTGTACAGAAAGACGGCTACATTGTGACCAACAACCACGTGGTGAAAGGTGCCGACGAAATCACCGTAACCTTGCACGACAAACGGGAATACACGGCTACTGTCATCGGGACAGACCCGAACACCGATTTGGCACTTATCAAAATTGATGCTGACGATTTGACACCTATCAATTTCGCCAACAGCGACGACGTGAAAGTGGGCGAATGGTGCTTGGCTGTTGGTAATCCGTTCAATTTGAACTCAACCGTTACGGCTGGTATCGTGAGTGCAAAAGGTCGTAACATCAATATTTTGAAACAAAAATATGCCATTGAGTCATTCATTCAGACCGATGCGGCAATCAACCCCGGAAACAGTGGCGGTGCGTTGACTAACGCTGCCGGCGACCTGATTGGCATAAACACCGCAATTGCAAGTCCTACGGGCTCCTACACGGGTTATGGATTCGCGGTTCCGTCAAACATAGTGTCGAAAGTCATCTACGATTTGAAGAAATACGGCGTAGTACAACGTGGATTCTTGGGCGTTTCCATCCGTAATATGGACTCAAAATTGGCGGAAGAGAAAGGTTATAAAGTAAAAGATGGTGTATATGTTGAAGCCGTTACCGACAACGGTGCAGCCGACAAGGCAGGTATCAAGAAAGGCGATGTTATTCGTACCATTGACGGCGTACAAGTAACGACTTCGGCAGAATTGCAGGAAATCATCGGCAGAAAAACTCCAGGCGACGTGATAAAAGTTGGCATTGTTCGTGATGGTCACAAAGATATGGTTTTTGATGTCCATCTGACTAACAAGGAAGGTAACGAAAGCATTATTTCCAAAGAAGACCAAGATGTGCTTAACGTGTTGGGAATCACAATCAAAAATGCTGATTCAAAAACATTAAAGAAACTTAATTTGTCGAACGGCGTGGAAGTTGTGGAAGTTGGCGAGGGAGTCATCAGCAAGCACACAAATATGCGTAAAGGATTCATTATCACCAAAGTTGACAACGAAAACGTGAAAGATGCCGAACAATTCTCAAAAATAATGAAGGGAAAATCGGGCGGTGTGATGATTGAAGGCGTTTACACCGACGTAGCTGGCACGTTCTATTATGCATTTGGAATGTAATTAACGGAAGTGAAAAATAAAAAGCGGTTTTATATCGCAGGAATTGAAAAATATCTAATTTTGTAAACGATTAAAAATTAAGGCAATGAAAAAAGTAGCAGTTTTTTTAAGTATGGTGTTCTGCTTTTCTATGTGCAGTTTTGGACAAGATAATAACGCAGAAAAACAAGAATCAGGCGTTGTTTTTGAAAAATTAGTCAATGACTATGGTACAATTCAAAAAGGTTCTGATGGTAAATGTGTTTTCGTTTTCACAAACACGACTGACACTCCACTTATCTTGACAAACGTGCAGGCCTCTTGTGGTTGCACAGTTCCAAGTTGGCCACGTGAGGCAATCAACCCAGGTGAATCAAACAAAATTGACGTGAAATATAACACCAATAACGTTGGTCATTTTACAAAACGTATTTCTGTATTCACCAACAAGCAAGATACACCGATTGTTTTGACAATCACGGGAAATGTTGTTGATGCCGCTCCGCTTGAAGCAGTTCCAGAAACTCCGGCAGAAAAGAAATAAAAATGGTCGTTCCGACCTAAAGGGACCTGACGTAAAAGATGATTACGATCAGTGGTAGTATAGAGAAAGGACACTACGCCGAGAGCGTAGTGTCCTTTCTTTTTATTTTAAATATCTATAACTATAAGCCCCTTACTTGTTTTTCCCAATTCCACGCAGAGCGAAGAACTTCGTCAAGTGGTGTTGTTGCCGTCCAGCCAAGTTCTTTTTCGGCACGAGTATTATCAGCCCATACCTGTTCTGTGTCGCCAGAACGACGACCAACAATCTTATAAGGCAGATTCATGCCAGTGGCTTTCATAAAAGTTTTGACCAACTCCAACACAGAAACGCCTTGTCCCGTGCCTAAATTGAACACCTCAACCTCAGCTTTATTCTCGCCCGAAAGGAGTCGTTGCATGGCTTTCACGTGTGCTTTTGCCAAGTCAACCACATAAATGTAGTCACGAATTGCGGATCCATCGGGCGTATTATAATCGTCACCAAATACCGACAATTCCTTACGGATACCCGCAGCTGTCTGCGTAATAAATGGCACTAAATTATTGGGTACGCCTTTGGGCAATTCACCAATTTTGGCAGACGGATGAGCTCCAATAGGATTGAAGTAACGGAGCAAAACAGCTTTTATATCGTGATATGAAACAACCGCATCGTGAATAATGTCCTCGCACATTTGTTTTGTATTACCGTATGGCGAAGTCGCTGGTTTCCGAGGAGCAGACTCGTCAATGGGAAGTTTGTCGGGTTGACCATATACCGTACATGATGAGGAGAAAATGATATTCGGTATGTTATTTTTTCGCATCAACGTAAGTAGTTGAATCAATCCGAAGACATTGTTTCTATAATAGTCAAGCGATTTTTCAACAGATTCGCCCACGGCCTTATACGCGGCAAAATGAATCACCGCGTCAATGTGGGGATACTTTGTCAAACAGGCCTGAAACGCTTTTTCGTCACAAATATCCAGTTGCTCAAAAACAGGGCGAACGCCTGTAATTGCTTCTATACCATCAAGCACGGTTTGTTCCGAATTTGAAAGATTGTCAACAATCACTACGTCGTAACCAGATTGTATCAGTTCCACAACCGTATGAGAACCAATATATCCAAGACCGCCTGTAACTAATATCTTTGCCATAATCTTTGTTTAAGTCTATTTTTGCCACTCAAACGAGCTAATCATTTCAATAATATCTTCACGAATAAACGTAATAACCGGGGCAAGAGAATCCTTGTTTGGCGGAACGTTAAAATATAACGCTCCACGCACAAAATTCGTCGTGCTGTCGGTTACACAAAACTGCAAAACCGAAGCGGCATCGCCTTTTATATCAAACAGCAATCCGTGAACATTCTTCTCGTCATAGTGAAATTCCTTTGTGTTGATTGCATCGGCACGAACCTCGTGTTTAAAAGCCAAATGATGGGCATCTTCAACCACTTCGGCCAAATTATTATGCAATTTGTGATAACTCAAGTGAACAGTGGCTTTCATCGTCGGGAAATTCACATTAATCCAATACGGTTTAGCTCCCACATCGGTATCTTTTTCTACTTTAGAATACGAAGGTATGTTAAACGAATACGGAAAATCCGACTGCTTGAACTTCGTATAATTTCGTTCAGGCAAGTCAATACGAAAATAGCCACGTTGCTTGGGAACCTTGATTTCTCGTTCCTCACACGCTTGCAAACATCCAATAATCACCAACAAAAAAAATAGTTTTTTCACGCTTTTCATTTATAATAATCGCATATTCCGAAGAATATGCGATTATACGTTACTTAAAATGGTAAATCATTTGAAAAATCTTGTGCCGAGTACGTTTCTTGACTCTCAGCCACAACGCTTGCCGCCGTTTCGGCAGAAGCGGTCTGTTGCTCCGGCTGATTCAACAATCCGTCACCGTCAGATTTTCTACTTAATTTACGCAATTCATCAACGACAATCTCAGTAGAATAGCGAGTCTCATTATTCTTGTCCTGATACTGTGAATAACGAATTTTGCCTTCCACATACAATTGGTCGCCTTTTTTCACATAGCTTTCGCAAAATTTAGCAGTCCGTCCCCAAACCGTCAATCTGTGCCAATCGGTACGTTCGGGAATTTCCGTTCCGTCTTGACGTTTGAAACCACGTTCCGTAGTTGCTAAACTAAGGTGAGCTACTGGTTGGTCTTCCTTGATGTATCGCACTTCAGGGTCAGCACCAACATTTCCGATTAAAATTACTTTGTTAATCATGATGTATTATTTATTGGTTAAAAATCTTTGCAAAAATAGTCTTTTTTTAAGATGTGCAATCATAGAAACCTAGATTTCTCTTCGCTTTGGATGAAAAATTTTATTGTATCTTTTCACCTCTACACGCATCTAACTTAACAAATATAAACAACAATATAGTAAAGCCCCACAACGATGAACCACCATAACTAAAAAATGGCAAAGGAATACCAATTACAGGCATAAGCCCAATAGTCATTCCTATATTGATAGTAAAATGGAAAAACAATATACAAGCAACACAATATCCATATATACGGCTAAATTCTGTACGCTGCTTTTCCGCATCATGCATAATACGTATTATCAGCCACACAAACAAACCAATAATGAAAACAGAACCCAGAAAGCCCCATTCCTCCCCTATTGTACAGAAGATGAAGTCGGTACTTTGTTCTGGCACAAAATCGTTCTTCGTTTGCGTTCCGCTCAAAAATCCCTTGCCTGTCAAATCGCCCGAACCAATCGCAATTTTTGACTGAATCACATTAAATTCACTTCCTCGTGGATCGGATTCAAGACCAAAAAGCACATTGATACGTTTTTGCTGGTGTTCCTCCAAAACATTCGTAAATACATATCCAACGGATTGCGAGACAAGAACAGATCCCAAACAAAGTCCAAACAACAATAATAATGAATATCGACGCTTTTTCTTATACACATAAACAGACGCAGGTACAAGTAAAATTGCAAAACAAAATAAAAACACTATGATTGTCGGTATCTCAAGTTTTAAATAATAATATGTACCGATTGGCACTACAAAAACAAGTGTAACCAATAAAAGAACCCAAAAAGAAAACTTCTGTTTCTTTTGAAATCCAAACATTCCATAAAAAACCAATAACCCTACAGCAATTGACACAATAGAAATTACATCACTACCCCACACAATCGACAACGAGAAGACCAGAATCAGCCCAAATCCTATCAGTAACATGCTTAACGGCATCCCTTCGCGATAAAACACAAAGAAAAACGATAAAAAAACGAGAGCCGAACCTGCATCGCCTTGTAACACAATCAATGCAATAGGAAGGATCATTATGATAAATACACGAAAAGCGTCAGAAAATCGTGTGATTTTTACGCCATTCTCTCCCAGAAAACGTGCAATGACAAGACTTGTCGTCAGTTTTGCAAATTCCGATGGTTGGAATCGTACCCAGCCCAAATCAACCCACGAACGAGCACCTTTAATTTCAGGAGCAAACAGATAGACCGCGACAAGTAAAACCAGAACTACTCCGTAGAAAAAATATGACAAAGAAAAATAAAGCTTGCTATCAATAATCAAGATGGAAATAGCAATAAAAAAAGCAGCTAAAATCCATATAAATTGTTTCCCATATTTCTGACTTGTATCTAAAATGGAAGACATCGATTCGTCATACACCGCAGAGTATATATTTACCCAGCCAGCAATGACAAGAAACAAATAGATAAGAACTATTTGCCAATCAATTCTACGAAATATGCTAACTTCCTGTCGTTCCATCAGTTTTTATATGTTATGGACTTTTCAAGAACTTGTTGCTCTCTCCAAGCATTAGTAATTGTATCAGTCAAATATTTTTCTATCATCAACGTAGCCATCGGAGCAGCCAAAGTGGCTCCAAAACCACCATTTTCGACACAAACGGCAATTGCAATTTTAGGATTGTTGCGTGGAGCGAATGCCATAAACATAGAGTGGTCCTCGCCGTGCGGGTTTTGAGCGGTTCCCGTCTTTCCACAAATATCCAGACCTTTGATTGCCAACCACCATGCCGTGGCTCCCGACCCGCCGTTCACAACCTGATACATTCCCTCGGTAACAATGTCGAAATAGTTCTTTGCTATAGGCAAATCGTGTCTCTGAATAAAGCTCTTGTCAAACACGGTGTCGTCAATCTCTTTCACAAGATGAGGAGTGTAATAGTATCCTTTGTTTGCAATAGTTGCTGCTATGTTTGCCATTTGCAGCGGTGTTTCCGTTATTTCACCCTGACCTATCGCCAACGATACGATAGTCAATGAATTCCAACGATTTTTTCCGTATGTCTTGTCATACGATTCCGCACGTGGAATGTTACCGCTTTTCTCGCTTGGCAAGTCAATTCCCAACGGTTTACCCAAACCAAACGATTTGATGTACGACTGCCACGTAAGGAAACCTTCACGAGCAGAGCCAAATTTCGAAGCATCGATAATAGCACGAAATTCATTACAATAGTAGGCATTACACGACATTTTTATCGACTCAATCAAATTGATGGGTGACACGTGATTGTGGCAACCAACGTGCAATCCGCCAGAATAATATCCCGCTTGACAACCATACATGGTATTTTGTGTCACAATTCCTTCCTGCAAACCAATCAACGCATTCACCGTCTTGAACGTTGATCCTGGAGGATATACGCCTTGTATTGGTCTGTTATAGAGCGGTTTTAGCGGGTCACGGACAAGTTTGTTATAATTTTCGCTTACCAAACGACCGACCATACTGTTAGGATCGAAGGTAGGAGAAGAAACAATGGCTAAAATCTCACCTGTTTTCGGATCTATGGCAACAATGCTTCCTTTTTTATTTTGCATCAGTTTTTCGCCATACTGCTGTAAATCAATATCTAATGTAGTGGTGATGTTTTTCCCCAAAGTTACCGTCTTATCATATTTCCCATCTTCCAGAGAACCCTTCACACGACCTTTCACATCAACTTGATAGTATTTTCCACCTTTCACTCCTCTTAAATACGATTCATATCGTTTTTCAATTCCGATTTTCCCAATATAGTCACCTTGTTCATAATACGGGTCTGCCGCTATCTCGTCTTTCCCGACCTCACTGATATATCCCAAAGCCAGGGCACCACAATGATAGGGATAATTTCGCACGGTACGAGTCTGCACATAGAATCCCGGGAAATTAAACAATTGTTCCTGCAAACGTGCGTATGTCTCGGCACTGATTTGCCGAATGATAGGATATGGACGATACCTGTTCTTTTGTGCCTTACGCAATTCTGCAACGAAAATTTCTTTGCTCACATTTATAATTGACAGCAAGGCCAAAGTGTCCAAATTCTTGATTTGTCCCGTCACCACCATCAAATCGTATGCAGCTTCGTTGGCAACGATCAATTTCCCGTTTCTGTCATATATCAAACCACGAGCAGGGTGTTGCACCTCATAACGACGACTATTGTTGGTGGCATCCAATTTGTAACTATCGTCAATCACCTGAATGTAAAATAACCGACCAATGTATAAGAGTGCAACAAACACTACTATAGCATACAAAAGAAATCTTCGGTTTGTATCTTTCTTTTGGTTAGAGTCATCGATTTGGTTAGATACAGTCATACTAACGTTTTATTACAAAATATTCGGTGACAATGATTACAAGCACGGTGAGAAATACGTTAATCAACATACGTATGAACATAAATCCCATATCGTCAAACGTGAGTGTAAAACAAAAATAAAGCGTTATGTGGTGTATTGCCACGCACACCGAAGTGTATTTCAACACCCACGCAAGTCCAAAATATCGTAAAATGGGGACGTTATTCGATTCATATCCCACACGAGGAGACAACCAGGTTAAAACGGTAGGTCTTGCAAATGCCATCATTACGGTGGCACATGCGTGTACCCCCAATGAATTGATTGACAAATCAATCAGGAATCCCGAGACAAACGCCAAAAGCAACAATAACGTTGGGGGGAATGTTACTGGCAACACTAAAATAAATCCTACATATAAATAGGGAGCAATCTGACCGATAGCCGACACATTGTTGAATACCAGAATTTGCAACAATTCAAGTACGACAAACACTATGAAATATCGAGTGATTTTTTCCATTTATATGCCTGATTCTAAATTCTCTCGTTCTTTCTTAAACAAATCTTTTACCACATACACATAGTCCAGACGCTTGAAGTCGGTTGACAAAAGCACATCGGCAGAAAAGAAATTGTCTTTCTGATAAAACGACTCCACCGTTCCAACCATAATTCCGCTGGGGAACATGTTTGAATATGAATTTGTCACCAAAGTGTCGCCAACATTAATGATGGCGTGTAACGGAATTTCTTCCAACGTGGCAGTTTCATAATCGCCACCATGCCACATCAAAGAGCCATAAAATCCTGAGTCCTTGAACTTCGTGCTGACTTTGAATTGCGGATTGAGCACAGTCATTATCAACGAAAAATTTTCGGACGAACGGACAACAACGCCCACAATTCCCGACGGACAAATCACCGACATATTTTTTTGTATGCCATGTTTTCGTCCTTTGTTTATGGTAATGTAATTTTTGACTTTGTTCGTTGAATTGTTGAGAACCACAGCCGTAATATACTCATATTGCTGATCCAAAACCTCATCAGTAACGACTTTGCTCCGAATAGTGTGGTCGTACTGCGAGAAAATCTGATTCTCGTACAATCGTCGATTTTCTTCGACGAGACGTTCATTTGCCTCGACCAGATTAAAGTAACGAGTTATTTTTTGCGTTACCGAATAAATACGACCTTGAAATGCCGTAGATACAGCTCCGAAACGACTTTTCTGCGGTTCGTTGAAATTGACAATGAAAATGAAAGAAACTATCTGCAACAACAAAAACATAAGCAAAAAGCTATGCTTGTTTATAAAATCAAATAGTTTCTCCATCAGTATAAATCATTAACGAATCAAGAATTGGAATTTGTCAATGTTCTTCAACGCGATACCTGTACCGTGAGCCACAGAATGTAGTGGATCTTCGGCAACTTTGAAACGAATACCAGTTCTGCGTTGAAGTCTTTCTGCCAAACCACGCAACAAAGCTCCACCACCAGTCAACCAAATACCGTTGCTCACAATATCAGAATACAATTCTGGCGGAGTGTTTTCCAACGCCGATTGTACGGCATTTTCGATTTGTGTCAATGGTTCATCCAAACAAGCGGCGATAGCAGCGTGAGTAATCACTTGTTCACACGGAATTGCATTCACCATGTGAGGTCCACAAACGGTATATTCCGATGGAGGATTTACCAAATCAGGAATTGCCGCACCAACGCTCATCTTGATTTCCTCGGCAGTTCTTTCACCAATCTTAATGTTGAATTCAGAACGAATAAATTCTTGAATCTTTGAAGTAAACACGTCGCCAGCAACTTTGATTGACTTGTCGCACACAATGCCTCCCAACGCAATCACAGCGATTTCAGTAGTACCACCACCTATGTCAACAATCATATTTCCTTGTGCAGCTTCCACGTCCAAACCAATACCAATAGCAGCAGCCATCGGTTCGTGAATCATATACACCTCACGACCACCAGCGTTTTCGGCAGAGTCACGAACGGCACGGAGCTCAACTTCGGTACAACCCGAAGGAATACAAACAACGATTTTCAACGATGGAGAGAAAAAGTGATTTTTCTTTTCCATCATCTTAATCATTTCGCGAATCATAATCTCCGCACACTTAAAGTCGGCAATCACACCGTCTTTCATAGGGCGAACAACGCGAATGCCAGGGTGAACACGTCCCATCATTGGACGAGCTTGGTTTCCTATGGCAACGGTCTCCGACGTATGAGCGTCCAAAGCAACCACACTCGGCTCATCAACTACTACCTTGTCATTCTGAATAATAATTGTGTTCGCCGTTCCTAAGTCTATTGCAATCTCTTGCGAGAGAAATGAAAATAATCCCATCGTTTTCTATATTTTAATGTTTAAAATGTCTTCTACCAGTAAATACCATTGCTATGCCGAATTCGTTGCATGCGTCGATTACTTCTTCGTCGCGAATACTTCCGCCTGGCTGAACAATGTATTTAATACCAAATTCGTTGCATGCTTCCACACTGTCCTTGAATGGGAAGAATGCATCGGAAATCAATACTGAATCTTCGATTTTGCATCCTTGTTTCAAGTTGAAACGTGGAATTGTCAATCGTTGCAAACTGTCAATACGGTTTGGCTGACCCATTCCTGCGCCAGTCAACCAATAAGAGCCATCTTCTGCTTGCGAAACAAGCGACATAGAGTTGCTCTTCAAATATTTGCAAGCTTGTGTGCCGAATTTAGCCAAATCAATTTGTTTCTCGCTGAATGTTTTACCTGTAACTGGCTTGTATTCAGTATCCATACCTTCATCTTCGTCTTGTACCAAAAGGCCACCATTTACCGAACGATACAATTTTTCGCCCGTGATAGCAGGTTTAACTGGAGTAACCAGCACACGAAGATTTTTCTTCTTTGCCAAAATTTCTTTTGCTTCGTCGGTATAAGAAGGAGCTATCATAATTTCGATGAATTTGCCCGTGAACCAGTTTGCAATTTCAGCATCAACTTCGCTTGTGAAGCAAACGATTCCACCGTACGCGCTCACAGGGTCGCCAGCCCAAGCCAATTCCAACGCACGCATCGGAGAGCTTGCAACTGCCAAGCCACAAGGGTTCAGGTGTTTTACAACCGAAACAGCCACTTTGTTAGGCACATTTTCCACCGAATTATATGCATCGCTCGCCGATTTCCAAGCAGCGTCGGCATCAAGCATGTTGTTGTACGAAATTTCCTTTCCTTGCAGACAAGGAGAATTTGCCAACGTGTGTTCCAATTTTGTATTTGCGAACTGATAGAACACGGCCTTTTGGTGTGGGTTTTCGCCGTAACGAAGAACCTTACCGTTGGTCAAGCTGATTTTCTCAGAACCTTCGTTTCCTTGATTGAAATAGTTGAAAATAGCCGAATCGTAGTGCGAAGAAACGTTGAATGCGTCACACGCAAAACTTTTTCTATCTTCAATTGAACTAACGCCTTGTTTTTCAGCCAACAAAGCATCGAGTTTGCCATATTGTTGTTTTGAAGCAACAATAATCACATCCTTGAAATTCTTTGCCGCAGCACGAATCAAAGAAATTCCGCCAATGTCGATTTTCTCAATAATGTCTTGTTCTGCCGCACCCGAAGCAACTGTTTGTTCAAATGGGTACAAGTCAACAATCACCAAATCAATTTCAGGAATTTGATATTGTGTCATTTGAGCTTGGTCGCCTTCGTTATCGCGACGAGCCAAAATTCCTCCAAAAACTTTTGGATGAAGCGTTTTTACACGACCGCCGAGAATCGACGGATATGAAGTTAAACTTTCAACTGGGGTAACAGTACATCCCAAACTTTCCAAGAACGTTTGCGTTCCTCCCGTTGAATAAAAAGTTATACCTAATTCTTTCAATTTCAGTACGATGCTATCCAAGCCATCCTTGTGATAGACTGAAATTAACGCTGATTTGATTTTTTTATCTGCACTCATTATATTGAATTTTGACTCCGAACAAAAATAAAATTATTCCGTTTTAAATACATATTTCCTCACATAAATATTTGTCCCCTCTTCCAAGGTATTGTCAACGTTGGCTTTATTGATTTTAGCCAAGCGATTTGCCTGCATTCCGTACAATTGCGAAATGGTGTAGAACGTCTCACCTGCACGAACCGTATGCGTCGTATATTTGCTATCGGCACGCAAAGATTTTTGTTCGATATAGACCATCGTGCCTTCCTTCAAATCCTGTCCTGCCTTGAAATCGTTGCAAGCATACAATTTCCACATTGGAATACCAAAACGACGTGATATTTGAAATATTGTTTCGTTTTTCTGCAAAATCACAAATTTCTTTCCGTTGTTTTTGTACACTTTGGTGTTGTGTTTCGTAGCAATCGGTTCATTAGTCCACGGCGTTGGCGGAGCAATTGTTGACTTAGGAGCGTCACCTTTTACGACAAGGTCCTCTGGTTCTTTTTCTTTCTTTGAATTTTCCTTGAACTGTTCAGGCGTCATAGTGTCGTATTTCTGCAACTGGAAATCCTCTATGATTTTTATCAACAACTTGGGATATTCAGGATTTGTTGCATATCCGGCACGTTTTAGACCGTACGCCCACGAAGTATAGTCATTTTTGTCAAATTCAAACAAAAACGCATATCGTTGACCGTTGCGAAGAAAGTTTGAATGGTCGATGTACGAGTCATACACTTCGTTATACACACGAAAACATTCGCCTTTGGCATCATCGTCGTGATAAATGCGCTTACCTTGCCAACTACTATGACATTTTATGCCAAAATGATTGTTCGACGCAATTGCCAAATCACTATTGCCATTGCTTGATTCCAGACATGCCTGAGCCAAGGTGATGCTGGCAGGAATACCCGTTCTTTGCATTTCCATAACAGCAAGTTGGGCATATTTCTGAATATATTCCTCACGTGACAGCTTCGCATTTTGGGCGAATGCCACCAAACAGCAACATGCTACAACAAGGAAAGCGAGTATTCTCTTCATTTGAATGCTTGATTAAAAGACCACTTTAAACGCCCCCAAAGTTAGTGAAGCTCTCGTATTTTTTTGAGCATTTTCACAAAAGAATTGCACAAGTTATTAGCAATTATTGCAAATGATTTTCAACAACTATCACAAACTCTCCGAAAGGGCTTTCCACAAATTGTCTTCGGGGACTGGAGCGGTGATTTTTATTGATTCTTTGGTAACTGGATGAATAAATTCCACGGAACGGGCATGAAGCGAAATGCCACCATCTTTGTTACTCCGTTCTGCCCCGTATTTCAAATCGCCTTTTATCGGACAACCCATATGCGAGAGTTGGCAACGAATCTGATGATGTCGTCCCGTATGTAGGTCTATTTCAAGTAGATGATAGTTCTCTGAAGATGCAATGAGCGAATAACTCAGCCGTGCAAGTTTTGCATCCTTGGCATCTTTTTGACACACAAACGATTTATTCTTTTTCGCATCACGACGAATATAGTCTTCAAGCGTGGCTGATTCAACTTTAGGACGATTTTTAACGATTGCCCAATACGTTTTCTTGATTTCCTTTGAACGAAATTGCTCATTAAGGCGTGTCAACGCCTTGCTCGTGCGGGCAAACACTACCACGCCGCTCACAGGTCGGTCAATTCTATGCACCGCATTCAGAAAAACAGCACCGGGTTTATTGTATTTGATTTTGATATACTGCTTCGCCAAATCCTCGAGAGCCACATCGCCCGTCGTATCGGCTTGCACAAGCATATTGTTCGGTTTGTTCGCAACCAGAATATGATTATCCTCGTATAAAACTTGAAAATCCATTAATATTGCTCGTTTTCGTTAGGAAAATCACCCGATTTCACATCTCCTATATAACCTTTTGTTGCTTCTGTTATCACAGAAAACAAATCGGCGTACCGACGCAAGAATCGAGGGGAAAAATCCTTGTTGATTCCCAACATATCGTGCAACACAAGCACTTGACCGTCAACACCGCCACCTGCTCCAATGCCTATAATAGGAATTTTCACTTCTTTGGCAATTTTTTCAGCCAAAACGGCAGGAACTTTTTCTATCACGATGGCGAAACAGCCCGCTTCTTCCAATTTATGGGCGTCGGAAATCAGTTTTTTTGCTTCTGCTTCCTCTTGAGCACGCACGGCATACGTTCCGAACTTATTGATTGACTGTGGCGTAAGACCAAGATGTCCCATTACTGGAATTCCTGCGGTAATAATTCGTTTTATTGAATCGATTATTTCTTCACCGCCTTCCATTTTTACTGCTCCACAGCCAGTTTCCTTCATTATTCTCACCGCCGAATGGAGCGCTTCAATCGGGTCGCTTTGGTACGAACCAAACGGCAAGTCAACAACAATCAACGCACGATTTACCGCCCGTTGTACCGACGCTGCGTGATAAATCATCTGATCCAACGTGATTGGCAACGTGGTGACATTTCCCGCCATCACATTTGAAGCAGAATCACCTACAAGAATCACGTCGATTCCCGCTTGATCCAAAATTTTTGCCAAAGAATAATCGTAGGCAGTAAGCATTGAAATCTTCTCGCCACGCTGTTTCATTGCTTGCAAAACGTGCGTGGTAACTACTTTTTCGGAAATTGTATTCGCTGTTGACATCATTAATAAATTTAAAGCAAAGGTACATTTTTCATTGTGTTAATGGCAATTACTTCTGCATTTTTTCTCGAGATGAAAAAAATGAGAATTCAATGAACACATACAAGAAAAACAAACCAACAATAAATAAACCGTAAAATAACTTAAATTCTTTGGAGGAAACCTCATCAAACCATAACAATGGTATGGTTAAAAATAAATAACACAAAAACTTAATCGTTCGTATGACGATGATTTTAAATATACTTGACTTGTCCTGTTTTTTTGTCAAAAAGACAAATGCCAATTCCCCAAGCATATTCACAATAGAAAATGCAGAAATAAGTGTAAGAGTATATTTGAGCGTTTCCTTTGGTGAAAGGATAATGCCAAGAAAGAACAAAATTGCGTATATAAAACAATGTATCGTTGCCCGACGAAGAAAGAAATTCATTTTCCTAACTTTATAAAATCCTTAATCGCCAAATATATTGCGGCAAACACTGCCACGAGAGAACAGACAATTGTGAAAACCTGATTTTCGTTTTCAAAAACCTCATCTAATTTCTGTCCGCCGAAAACACCAACAAGGATTACGGCCAACATTTCTATACCGATATTGGTATATTTTATAAAATTGTTGATGTTATTTTTTTTCAACTGTCGCGTCTTTTTCGCCGTTCATTTTGCATGTGCCGGTAAAAATTGCTCCTGGCTCAATGGCAAGTTTTGTCGTGATAATGTCGCCAAGGAATTTAGCGGTTGCACGCAACGACAACAAATCCTTTATGGTAAGTTTTCCGTTAACAGAACCTTCTACGTCACAATTTTGACATGTAATCTCGCCTTTTACATCGCCAGTCTTACCAACGACAATCTTGCCTTTTGCCGTTAAGTTTCCCGACAAAACGCCATCAATTCTCATATCGCTATCGCAGGTAATATCACCGTTAATAACGGTTCCCGATGTAATCAAGTTTGTTGAAAATGCTCCGTTTTCAGATTTTCCCATATTTGTAATTTTTTAGTGTGCAAATATACAAAAAATCCTTGAAAGAAAATGTAGTTTTCTTGTTTTTATGCAAAAACGATTCTCTCATTCTTGTTATTCTTCATTGCATTAAGTTTTTCAATATCTTTGTTGCCGAAAATTCTATTTCAATGAAAGCGTGCCATTCGTGCATATTATTACTTGTATTGTTTTTTTCCCACTTTTCGGGCAAAGCACAACGTCTGGAATACGCCTATTGGGAAACCTACGGACAATATGTACCTTTGGCAGTTGCCGAGTTTGGTGGTTGCGTCGGATTAGACGCACACGATACGTTTTGGTTGCGTTCGTTCAAAATCGGGACTGCATTTGTGTCGGAATTTATCATCGTGAAATCATTGAAATCTGTAATTGACGAGGAACGACCCGACGGACGGAGTAATAATTCATTCCCTTCGGGACATACAGCCACGGCTTTCAACGGTGCGGAACTGGTACGATACGAATACGGTACGTGGTGGGGCGTAGGGGCATACACGTTGGCAACGGCTGTGGGCTTGTCGAGAGTATATCATAAACGACATTATATTTGGGACGTGGGAGCAGGAGCATTGTGTGGCGTGCTTTCTGCACGAATCGGCATACAAACCGTTTCAAAAATCAAGGAGAAACGAGATTCAAAAATTGAAGATATTTCGTTCTCCCCCGTTTTTTCACCGCATAACGTGGGTTGTCATCTTTCATTGTTGTTTTAGTATTCCATTCTTAATTCTTAACTTTTAATTTTTAATTATATTTGTCGAATGAAGTAATAATGTTCGTATGATTTATTTGACTCCAACGCATTGGAACGACTATCGTTTGATAGATTCCGGAAATTTTGAAAAACTTGAACAATTCGGTTCTGTAATTACCCGTCGCCCCGAACCACAAGCCGTTTGGGACAAATCACTCTCAGAATCGGAATGGCAAAAACGTTCCATAATAGACTTCGTGGCTCGTTCAAGCAACAGTGGCGATTGGATTAAGCATAAACCTATTTCCGACAGCTGGACATTAAAGTATAACTACTTAAATTTAACGTGCAACCTTAAATTTACATCTTTCAAGCATGTGGGAATTTTTCCTGAACAAGCAGTAAATTGGGACTATATTTCGTCAATTTGTAAAGCTAACAAAGGACTGAAAGTATTGAATCTTTTTGGTTACACAGGTATTGCTTCGGTTGCCGCTCGTGCTGCCGGAGCCGATGTTACACATCTTGATTCGGTGAAACAAGTGGTTTCGTGGACGAAGCAGAATATGGAAAGTTCTGGGCTTGACAATATTCGTTGGATAGTGGAAGATGCACGAAAATTTGTTGCTAAAGAAGTGAAACGAGGCAATCTTTATAATGGTATCATTATGGACCCGCCTGCGTTTGGTCGTGGTGCAAATGGTGAAGATTGGAAACTTGAACGTGATTTGAACGCATTATTAAAAGACGTGGAGAAAATTCTTGACAAACAAAAGTTTTTCTTCATTCTCAACACGTATTCACTTGGCTTTTCGGCATTTATACTTGAAAATTTGGTAAACGAGATTTTCAAGAACCATAAAGCCGATAAAGAATTTGGAGAATTATATTTGGAAGACGATTTCAAGAAAAAACTGCCCCTTGGCGTGATTGCTCGTTTTACCAATCTTCCATACAAAAGCAACTAAATTACTTTCTCTACTCGCACATTCTATTGTCAATCATACGATTGGTATATTCTTGAATGAACGCTTTTGTGTATTGTTCCATCGTGTCTTGTTCCTGCACGTCGGAATGCAGCAAATCATTTCTGAAATATCTGTCTTTCTTGAAGTTATACAGACTTACCGATTTCTTTTCATCGAATTGCAAAACGAAATCTTTGTAAAAACATTGAAAATTCTCATTCGTATAATTTATCGCCATTTGCGAGCAAGTCGTATCGAACACATTTTTCCCAAATGCACAAAAATCCGACGGATAATGCAGATATGAAAGCACCGACGGAAGAATATCGGTTTGTTGAGCAATGGTAGTTGTGTCGAATTGTTGCAACGAATTGTCGGGACGATAGAAGAAAACAGGAATGGCAAACGCCCCAGGAGTGTTCTTATATTCCTCTAAATACGCCACCGAAGCATGGTCGGCGGAGAACACGAACAGGGTGTTTTCGTACCATGGCATAGTCTTCGCATATTCAAAAAACTGACGTAACGCATTGTCGGTATAACCAATGCATTCGTGTACGGGCAGCGGACCTTTGGGGAACACGCCTTCGTAGCGTTCTGGCACTTTGAACGGATGGTGCGACGATAAGGAGAACACAGTGGTAAAAAACGGTTCTTTGAACGTGTTCATTTTTTCGGCGTAGAAATGGAAAAATTCTTCGTCCCAAATGCCCCAAATTCCATCATAATCAGCGTCGTTGTTGTACTCATCTTTACCAAAATAATCATCAAATCCTGCCAAGTGCGTAAATGACTGGAATCCCATGGAGCCATTCGGTGCACCGTGGAAAAAAGCTGTGTAATATCCCTCATTTCCAAGATATTGCGCCAGACTGCATGTCTTGTTACTTGAGTAATGCGACAACACATACGGCACTTTCACATAGGGTATCCCGGCAACCACCGAAGGAATGGCGTCAATTGATTTCCTGCCATTCGCATACGCATATTTGAACACCAGACTATGTTCCATCAATGAATCAATAAATGGCGTATATCCTTTATAATCAGGAATATCCTTATTCAAAAAACCGACATATTCCCGTCCCCAACTTTCCAAAATAAAAATCACCACGTTGTATTTCTGCATTTTGGCAGATTTGTCAGCTTGATGGTAAATCGAGAAATATGATTCTGCTTTGTCTTCATCAAAATAATTTAGTCGCTTCAACCCCGATTTCCCAATAGTCCGAATCAACGAAAACGGCGTATTTTGCACAATTGCCATTTCATTTGGATGGTTTACATATTCGCCTGCGTCGGCAAGCGAAATGGGTCGGGTGCTATGACGAAATCCGCCTCGAACGCCACCAAAACAAAGAAACAGCACAACACACATTCCAACAACGGAAAACCCATAAAATTTCACAGTATTTTTTTCGGGTTCTTTCAAGCGAAAACGGTCGTACAAAAATATGAGCAATGCCACTAATGCAATGAAAAACAAGGTCATATACCACCAGTCAATCACAAATTTTCCTATCAGCGGCAACATATTTTCTTCATTGGAAAACTGCGAAAAAACCAACGACGTAGTACGTTTCACCGTAAATTGATAATACACCGTGTCCGAAACATTTGCCAACAGCCCGAGCGAGTTGGTTATAATAAAAATCCATTTCGCAATTTTTTGATATACAATATTATATGTAAACCGAAACGGTAAAATCATCATTGCAATGAATACAAAATTCAAATAAATAATTGCCGTGGTGTCGAATTTTAAACCGCCTCGCATAATTGTGAGAAATCCGTCAAACGAAATCGAAGAAAAAAGGTCGGCGTTGAACGCATAAAAGATCACACGGGTAATGGAAAGTAATACATACAATACTGCTATTCTGTATGCAAAAAGAAGATACCGTGGAAGTTGTGGTTTCAACATATCGCTATTCGGCAAGTTTTTCTAAAAACACCGTCTCGTAATCAGGTAGGAGTTCGGGATGAATGATTTTCATATAATCGGCAAGAACAATGTCGGGACGGACATAACCATATTCCCAATAATCGTTACCACCGTTCGGGAAACTTCGTTTTGAGCGATTGTAGATTGCTTTTTTCTTATAGACGTCAAGCAATTTGTAGTTTTTGTTCATCGCATCAAGTTCAGCATACGATTTTTCATCACATCCAATCCAACAATCGGCATTTTGCGAAGCATGGAGCACCTGTTCAAAATTCAAGACCACACTGCCCGTATTTTCATCGTCAGCCCAGATGAATTTTCCTCCTGCATCGGCAATAAACTGAGCCACATAGCTTTTGCCGCCTGGCATATACCAAATGTCGTTGCTCGCGGCACCCGCCAAAACGAGAGGTTTCGTATCAACACTGTCGGCTCGCGATTTAAGGGCAAGATATTTTTTCTCGATTTCAGCAAATACGCTATCGGCTTCGTGCATTTTCCCGATGAGCATACCAACGAATTTTATCCATTCTATGCGTGCAAGTGGCGTATTCTCTTGCCAACTTGTGGTAAAAACTATCGGGCATTTTATATGCTGATATTTCTTTAAGTCAAGATTATTGTAAGCCGACGTGATTACCAAATCGGGATTAAGGGCGACCAAGGCCTCAATATTGGTTTCCATACTCGTTCCCACATTCTGGACAAGTCCTTGTTTTACCCGTTCTTGTACCTGGGGATTCGTCGTGCGAAACGGGTCGCAAATACCAGTAATTTTGTCAGTCGCGCCTAATTCAGCCAACATAGCAATGTCGGTTGTGGAAATCACGGCTATACTATTCGACTTTATGTCGTGAAGACAATACACAAGAGTGTCTTTTGAATTATTCCAGTCACAATACACAACGACCGTGTCGCTTCCCGGCCGACAATAAATGTTTTTGGCGTATTTGAAGATATTATCAGACGAAACTTGTGTTGTTTCCTGCGTCTGCGAAGCACGATTACAACTACAAAAGCAAGCAATTATAAGAACGAAAAACGCAAATCGTTTCATTTGCTATTTCATAAATTGTTTCATTAAATCAGCCATTTGAACTTGCAGTTCGTGAGCTTTTTCACCAGCAACCTCAGCGAATTTTTCCGTTGTGTCGGCGTAAATGATGCCTCGAGAAGAATTTACCAAAAGTCCACAATCCTTATTCATTCCGTATTGCGCCACAGCTTCAAGACTTCCACCTTGTGCTCCGACACCCGGAACTAAAAGGAAATGATTCGGCACAATGGCACGCACATTTCCGAGCATTTCGGCCTTAGTAGCACCAACAACGTACATTATATTTTGTTCGCTGCCCCACTTTTGCGACGTTTCAAGCACGTGTTCGTACAACGCCTTGCCGTTGCTTTCTTGAAACTGAAAATCAAAAGCTCCTTTATTCGACGTGAGAGCCAAGATAATTGCCCATTTCCCTTCGTATGTCAAAAACGGCGACACAGAATCTTCGCCCATATAAGGAGCAATTGTTACCGAATCGAACGGAAGGTTTTCAAGAAATGCCTTGGCATACATTTTCGACGTATTGCCAATATCACCACGCTTTGCGTCGGCAATAAGGAATATTTCGGGATATTTATTTTTTATGTAATTCACCGTTTTTTCCAGACTTTTCCATCCCGAAATACCATAACATTCATAAAAAGCAATGTTTGGCTTGTAAGCAACGGTATATTGTGCCGTTGCGTCGATAATCGCCTTGTTGAACACAAAAATTGGGTCGTCAACGGAACGTAGATGTTCAGGTATTTTGTTTATGTCGGTATCAAGACCGACGCATAAAAAACTTTGTTTCTTGGTAATTTCCGATACTAACTGATCTTTATTCATATTCTTAATTTATAAATCTGGACGCAAACTTTGCGTCCCTACATTTTTCAATTGTCAATTCTCATTGTCAATTATTTCAATCTTTCATCAACGCGTCTTGATTTTTCACACCTGCCTGCAACGAAGAACTGATTGTTTTCTTCAAGGCAAGAATCTGTTCATCGACTACGCCACGTTTTTGTGGTTTATATAATTTTTTATACTGACATTTCGCCAATCTGAACTTCAAATCTTCAAGATTTCCCATAATGTTCAATCCCAATTTGAAAAGCAACGGACTCTTTGTCAATGAGATATGATAATTGTATGTCATATCAAGATTGTGATATCCCGAAAGCACCGCTTGATACTTATCCATTGAAACCACGAAAGGATACAAGTCAACTTCGTTGCGGAAGACGGTCATTTCCACGTCAAGACTGTCTATCACGTTTTTCGTTTTCTTTTTATTAAATAGAAGCAACTTCGATATTTGGTCGAATGTCTCGCTATCCATTACAACCAAATCCTTTCCTTTGATGGCTGCCGCACCGCGAAGCGTTGAGAATTTCGGTTCGTAATTTGACTTCAGGTACGTCTCGGCGGCAAAGTGAAATTCCGCTTTCCCCGAGAATGATTTCAACATAGGAACGATAGTGTCAATGTCGGGAATCATATCAATCAAGTCGGCTATGCTAATGTCAATCAAGTGAAAATCAAGTCCTGCAAAAAGGTGATTTTTCCGTGCCGAGCGATAGATTGACGTCAACTGCATTTGTGCGGCGTCGCACGTGAAACCCATTTCTTCAAGCACAAGCACACCATCACGAATCGTAAGACCTCCCCCCACGTGTTCAACAATTTTCTTGCCCACCAATGCCTTCTTAATGTCCGTCGTCATTACAATATCAACGCCAAGAGGCACCATAAACGGATTGTCTTCTTCAACTACGGTAGTATCGGCTGTGTTTGCAGCCACAGGTTCCTCGGTTGCCACCTCGGTGGTGTCGCCCATGCCACTTACCATATCCATCAACTCCATCACGTCGGTGTAGTCCGAAGTAAATTCCAGCTCGCCCTTAAGAATGTCTTCACCATTGATGTAATCGGCGATATTTTTTATGACACCCTTCAATTGGAAGTCGGAATTACCAAGAATTACCTTGCTTTGATCCAAGATGAATCGTTTCTTGTCGAGTTCACATTTGATTTTCGACACTTTTATGGGTGCCTCGATGGCACTCAACGCAATTTGACCCTGATTGAAGTTAAGTTTCACATCGGGATTCCATTGCAAAAGAGCATCTTCAATAGATTCATCATATTCAGCTTTTGCATTGATGTTTATCACACCCGTCCGGGCAGTAACATCTTCGGCAACCTTGGCATACACGCTATCGCAGTTCATCATGCACACATAGCCAGTATTTTTTCCTTTCGGGAACATTTTGAGCGTACCTTTGGTATTTCGTACCGCAGCGGAAATCGTATCGGCTTCCATTACGTAGTCAATATCCTTTATATTGAGGTCGCACGCCATAGCCACGTCTTTCGTGGTGTCCATCACGTCAGACAAGCCAAGGCGAATGTTGGCATCGTAGAGTTTCGTCTTGAAGAAATCGAGCATTTCAACCGAGAGCTTTCCGCTTTTTATGTTCAAATCAAGCACTTCCTTGAATTCTTTCTGCGAATATGTGGTAGGCAATTTGAAATCAATTGCCATTTTCTCGCTATTCACAAGGGTAGAATCCTCGTAAACGGCATCAAAGTCGGTCAGATTTATGGTTCCGTTTGCCTTGATACGATTCAAATCCACATTGGTAAGAGCATCCATGTCGCATTTTGCCGTAAGCACTGCATCGGCCCAACCAGTGGCAAAAATGTATTCAGGCATATCGTTTTTCAAATCAAGCAGCCAGATGCGGGCATTGGCACGAATGTCGAAAATCATCTTGTTCATCAAGTCAAGAATTTCGCCAGTTGCCGTAACAGAAGATTTTCCCGTTTTTGCCGAAAGAGAATTTAATTTCACAGAGGAATTCTTTTCCTCGTTCAAGTCAATATTCACGTGGGCATTGGCAGCCACATCATATAAATCGTGACCCAAACCATCAACAACCACGGTTCCTTCGGAATAATTCGCATCGGCAGTAATGAGAGGCATAAGCGTATCGTTCATAATACCACGCACATTTCCCGAAAGTTGCACCACGCCGTTCAAATCAATACCATCGAGGTATTCTTTCAATAATTCATCGGGAATCAGTGTAAATAACTGATTCAGACGAATATCGTTTGTCGAGAAGAACATATCCATACGAATGTCGTCGCCAATCTCGGCATCGCCAGTCAATGAAATCTGGTGCTCGTTTATACCAAGCAACGCTTCTTTCAAGCCAATTTTCAGCGAATCAAGCGTAACTTCCATCGGAACGGTGGCAGTAATATGTTTCAACGAATCCAGATATTGCGTTTCGCCCATTTTTGCCGAAACAGTGTTCAACGCCATTTTGAGCGTGCCCTTCACATCGTTGTAATTACCCATTCCACCCGAAAAATGAGCTTCAAAATCGCCGACAGAAGCAGTCAATTGCGTGGAGTCGGTCAAAGCAAAGTCAATCGCGTCCGACGTTATGGTCATATCGGTGGCTATGGAATCTCCTTCCATAAGCACGTCGGCGTTAAGATTTATATTCGAGATTGACGCGTTCATTTTCGACGGCACATCAATATATTGTGCCGATACGTTGGTCAGTTTTACGTCCTTGATAGCCAACTGGTTAAACATTGACGATGATGTAGTATCCTCGGCAGTCGTGTCGGAGATGAAAACATCGTAGTTTGCAACACTGTCGGCGTTTACGTAGATATTGGCAACCGTATTGTCAATATACACGCCGTTAATCACCACGTTGGCATTTTGCAGATATTCATTCACATCGACCGTAGTCACCAAGTCGCCGATATACGCCACGGTGTCGGAAGGAGCTCCGTCCATAGGATTGATAAGAGCTACGTTGTGCAATCGGAGTCCGAAATGCGGGAACGTGCTGAAAAACGTGAGGTCAACCGTGTCGAGTTCCGTCTGACACGAGACAAAGGCAGGAATGTAACTTTTCACAATAGGCGTAAGTTTTGCCGGTGTGAACACAAACCAAACCACAATACACACGGCAATGAGCGACACGCCCACGACCGAGCCGAGTGTTATTCCTATGATTTTAAGGGCTTTTTTCATACGTTATTGTTTTGTAAAGGTGTAGGTTTTACCATTTTTTGTGTAAACTAACGAAGAAGCCGTTAGAGTCTTAATAGTTATCTGACGGGGAACAACACCACTACTACCTTCCATTTGATGATATTGTGTAAGAATTTCACCTTCGAGTTCCCACGTAAAAGTTTGAGCTTCATCCTCATCAATGTCATCGGCAGTATCCCACGTAGCACCCGTTCCCGAGGAAGAATATTTTTCCCAAAGCGTTCCGCTTTTCCAACGGCCAACCAAATCTGCTTCGTCGAATTTATTTTTCTTGTCGCAACCGCTTAAAACAAGCAAGATGGCACAAAGACTAAAAATTAATTTTTTCATAATCACATATTATTTTCGTTTGATACGGATGAATCTTCTTTTTGTTGCAATTCAGATTTTCTCCACACATACGATATTCCATATTCACTACAAATTTCACGCCGTTTTTCTGGATCCAAGTCAGCAAAGTGATTTTCCACTTCGTTCCAGACTTTGAGAATAATGTCGTCGCCTTGTTTTCTTAGGTCTCCAATATATTCCGCCGTTCTTTTGTCGGTTGATTGTCGGATTTCCTGCGTGCGAGCTGCGGCGGCGAACTTGTTGTATTCAATTTTTACCATTGAAATATGCGGATTGGTCATATTCGCACCGCCGTGCGCTATTCTGTCCTGTTCGCCGTCGATTATTTTCTTTCCCCATTCCAATACGTCTTCCGTCGTTTCCAAAGGAGGAAGTTTTTTTCCTTTCAGACCATAAAATTCACGTATGGACGCTTTCATTTCACCACGGAGAATAGCCATATTCAAGACTTGGATGAAATGAGAAATGTACATTTTTGTACGTCGCTGCATTTGAGCCAGATTCGCGCCTTTCTTAACCGATTGACTATAGTTGGAACGACTTTGTTCAATTCCATAGCGAAGCGTGTTTACGAAAAATTTCGCTTCTAACAGTGTCTGATACGAAATTGCACACTCGCTACGAGGCACATTTTTGCTTTTTTCAATAGCAGTCTGCAAAGCTCTCAAGCGAGCCGCGTCAGTATTGGGAAGTCTTCTGTATGGCATAAAACATATTTTTACGATTGCCACAAATTTAGCAAAAGTTTTAATCTATATATAAGATTTTGAGAAATTTATATATCGTTTCGGTAAAATACGAATAGAAGTACGAAAAAGCGAATATCGTCATTCGCACGTCAAAAATCGAAAAAACTTTTTTTTTCGCTGAATTTCTATACATTTGCGTAACGCTAATTGAGTTTAAAATGGAAGTTACAAGAATATTCGACCTCCTTGACTATTACAAATCACGCTTGCCAGAGGTGCAAGCAATGGAGAATTCAAATTTTAATCCTCAGGTTGCATTAGCCCACAAAGTTGACGGGAAATGGGTCACATACACGATCGACGAATATATTGAATATGCCAACAACGTTAGCTACGGTTTGATGGCTCTTGGCCTACAACCGGGCGACAAGATAGGAATCGTGGCGGGAAATCGTCCAGAATGGAATTTCCTTGATATGGGTGCTATGCAAGCAGGAATTATTCCTATCCCCATTTATCCGACGATTAGTCAGGAGGATTACGCATATATATTGAATCACGCCGAGGTAAAAATTTTGTTTATCGAGGGTAAGGAATTGCGGAAAAAAATTGAGCCGATTCTTCCCGACCAGAAATTTCTCCAAGAGGTATTCACATTTGTTGACCAAAAGAATGAATACCGCTTCTTCCAAAATCTTGTTGATTTAGGTAAGCAAAATGCTCAGCCAGAGAAACTTGCAGAGATAAAAAACGCCATAAAACCAGAACAGTTAGCCACGATTATCTACACGTCGGGAACGACAGGGAACCCCAAAGGCGTAATGCTTTCGCACAACAATATCGTAAAGCAAGTTTTGGGAGTTCACGACTTGATGCATGACGACAGCCACACCGCATTGAGTTTCTTGCCGTTGTGCCACGCATACGAACGAATGATGGTTTATACCTATCATTATAATTGTTGTTCGATTTATTATTCAAATTTGGCGTTGATAAACGACAATATGAAGGAGATTAAGCCGACGATTATGTGTGTTGTGCCACGTTTATTTGAAAAAATCTACGACAAATTGTACTCGGCAGGCAAGAAATTGTCGTTCCCCAAGAAACAATTGTATTATTGGGCAATAGACCTTGCAAAAAAATATAAAATCGACGAAAAGGAACGCACGTGGTGGTATAACGTCCGTTATAAGATAGCCGACAAACTGATTTATTCTCAATTCCGCGAAGCTCTTGGCGCACAACGAATCAAGGAAGTTGTTTCGGGAGGTTCGGCGTTGCAAGCTCCGTTGTGTGCGTTTTTCCAAGCTATAGGAATGTACGTATTTGAGGGTTATGGTTTGTCGGAGACCTCGCCCGTAATTGCCGTGGCAAGTTACGAACCATTTACTCACGAACCAGGAACTGTGGGTCGTCCATTGCCTGGCGTAGAAGTGAAAATAGCCGACAACGACGAATTATTGTGTCGTGGTCACAATGTGATGTTGGGTTACTATCGCGACGAGGAAAAAACCAAGGAAGTGATTGACTCCGAAGGATGGTTCCACACAGGCGACACAGCCATCATAACCGACAAGGGACTTGTGAAAATTACGGGACGTTTGAAGAGTTTGTTCAAAACGTCGTTTGGGAAATATGTCAACCCAGAATTGATAGAATCTAAATTCTTGAATTCGTCGTTCATCGGCACTATCGTTGTCTGCGGCGAAAATCGCCAATATCCAGTGGCAATCATCGTTCCTGAATTTTCAGTATTGAAAACTTGGTGCTCTTCGCACAAAGTTCCATACGAGTCTGATAAAGAGGTTATTAAACAACCTGAAGTAATCGCTCGTATTCAGAAGGAAGTGAAAAAATACAACGAATTTTTTGCCGATTACGAGCAGGTTAAACGTTTCTTCCTTGTTGCTGACGAATGGACGCCGCAAAATGGACTATTGTCGCCAACATTGAAAGTTAAGCGTAAAGCGATTATGGCAAAATATGCCGACGAGTTGGAAAAATTATTCAATTAGAACGAGATAAATTATAAACTATGTCAAATCAAATAAACCTGAACGGGGTAAAATCTTCTTTTTCATTGCCATTGCAAATCATAACGGCAGTTTTGTTGCTGATGCAGATTTTTTTCTTTGGTATCGTATTATATTTATGTCGTAGTTTTCAGATTTCACTCGAAACAATCACGAGCATAAAAGGATGGATAATTCTTGGCGTAACACTCTTTTTTATTGGTTGGAACATATTGGCATTGCTTCAACGCAACCGACAAATCAACAAAGCATCGACTACGGAAGAAAAAGAAACAATCTTCAAAGCATCAACTTTAGTACGATTTATGACGATGAACGTCCTCTCGGTCGTAGCATTAGTGTTCGCATTGATTTGGAAAGACATTTATTTCTTCCTCTTCTTTGCACTTTCATTCGTTTTGCAAATTGCAATGTTTCCCACAAAATCAAAAATTGCATTGGCAATAGGTTATTCCGCTGAGGAAGGAACGACGAAATCCGAGGATAAAGTAACATCAACGCCTTCGGAGACGGAAATAAAGGCAGAAACAGAAACTCCCCAACAAAATACGACATTATGAAAATAGGTTTCGACAACGACAAATATCTGAAAATCCAATCGGAGCACATTAAGGAACGGATTTCCAAGTTTGGTGATAAATTGTATTTGGAATTTGGAGGAAAATTGTTCGACGATTTCCATGCAAGTCGCGTTCTGCCAGGATTTCAGCCCGACAGCAAGCTCAAAATGTTGATGCAGTTGAGCGACTATGCCGAAATTGTGATAGTGATTAGTGCCGTCGATATTGAAAAGAACAAAGTTCGAAGCGATATAGGAATCACTTACGATAACGACGTGCTCCGTCTGAAAGATGAATTCGAAGAACGAGGATTGATGGTTGGTTCCGTGGTTATTACCCATTTTAAGGGTCAGGAAAGTGCAAAATCGTTCCGCAATCGTTTGAAACGTCTCAACATTAAGACCTACTATCATTATACGATTGAAGGATATCCTTCAAATGTGGCTTTGATTGACTCCGACGAAGGATTTGGGAAAAACGATTATGTGGAAACAACCCGACCATTGGTAGTCGTTACAGCTCCAGGTCCGGGAAGCGGGAAAATGGCGGTATGTTTGAGTCAGTTGTATCAAGACAACAAAAAAGGCATTAAAGCGGGATATGCAAAATTTGAGACATTCCCTATCTGGAACTTGCCGCTGAAACATTCGGTAAACATTGCTTACGAAGCTGCCACAGCCGACTTGAACGATGTAAATATGATTGACCCGTTCCACTTGGAAGCATACGGAAAAACGACGGTGAACTACAACCGTGACATAGAGATTTTCCCCGTACTTAACGCTATTTTTGAAGGCATTTATGGTGAAAATCCGTACAAATCGCCTACCGACATGGGCGTGAATATGGCTGGAAAGTGCATTATTGACGATGACGTTTGCACCGAAGCATCAAATCAGGAAATTATCCGTCGTTACTATAAGGCACTCAATAACTTAGTTGATGGGAAAAGCGACGAAAACGAGGTCAATAAAATTGCGTTGCTGATGCAACAAGCAAAGATTTCCACGACAGACCGAAAAACGACGGTTGCTGCAAAAATCAGAAGCGAAAAAACCAAAAATCCTGCGGCGGCAATTGAATTACCTGATGGAACAATCATTACGTCAAAGACAAGCGAATTGTTGGGGACGTGTGCTGCTCTTATTTTGAATGTTACGAAACACCTTGCCGGAATTGATCATAAAGTGAAACTGATTCCTGCCGAGATGATAGAACCTATTCAGAACATGAAGGTTTCGTACTTGCATGGGAAAAATCCTCGTCTGCATACCGACGAAGTCTTGGTAGCTCTTGCTATGCTGAGTCTTCACGACGAAAATTGCAAGAAAGCTTTGGCACAACTGCCAAACCTACGAGGTTGTCAACTTCACGCAACGGTAATGTTAGGCGAAGTTGACCGTAAGATTTTCAATAAATTAGGTATTGATTTCACTTGCGATCCGTTGAAAAAGAAGAAATAATTCTAATCATAAAATAAAAAAGGGGGCTTTAACACCCCCTTTTTTGTATGTTCTTTTCAGAAACTATCTTTTTTGTCCTTTCTTCTTCTTGGCATTATTTGCCGCTGAAGTTGAAGTAGGAGTTTTCTGTGTCGTTGTACTTGGACGTGTTGTCGTTGATTTATATGGGCTCTTCTTTACTTCTTCTTCAACTGGTTCAGGTTCTTTTGCCATAAACGTCTGACGACGAATGGTACTTTCGTCCGATTCGAAAGCATTAACCTGCGAATCCTCAATAGTCAAACTTCCGATAGAGGAATTTTCAATCAAAAAGTCTTCGATTTTACAATTTCGAATCACAAGATCCGATAATGTCGCGTTTGTCAACGTAAGATATTCGCAAATCACATTTTCAATCAAAACATTGGTGATAACCGTTTGTTCAATGGTAATATCAGTTGCTGTAACATTCTGCACCGAAGATTCCACCGTAACGACGTTTGTAATAAGCACGTTGTCGGGACCATATTTTCCAGCAATCGTATCGGCTACACGTTCAGCGTAGGTTTTTCTTGGTGGTTGTGCCTCACGAGCCGTTTTTGCTGCCGTTGCCTTCGATTTGGGAGTAGGCGGCTTCGTCTGTGCCTCAACTTGAAATGCGACAAAGGCACAAAGTAATATGACTATAAGTTTTTTCATTTCCATCTCATTTAATCGCAAAAATACGTTTTTTCAAGTTTGTTGGTATATTTTTGATATATTTTTTACAAAAGAATAACCTATGCTTTTAGTAGGTTATTAAAATTTATGTATATTTGCATCGTCAAAACAGATAAAGCGTTGACAATAATTTAAGGTATAACTTGAAAAATAAAAAAAATGAACGAGAAAAAAATACTTACAATTCAGGACATTTCGTGTGTAGGACAATGTTCCCTAACGGTTGCCCTACCAGTTATTTCGGCTATGGGAATTGAAACGGCAATTTTGCCATCGGCAATTTTGTCAACACATACAGGTGGTTTTACAGGTTACACATTTCATGATTTAACCGAAGACCTTCCTGCTATCAAAGAACATTGGAAGAAAGAAAACATCAAGTTTGACGCATTCTACACGGGTTACGTGGGAAGTGTGAAACAATTGGAATACATTTCCGACATTATGGATGAGCTTCGTAAGCCCGACAGCAAAATCATTGTTGACCCGGTTATGGGCGACAAAGGGAAATTGTATCCTGGTTTTGAGCCAAGTTTTGCAAAAGAAATGGCAAAACTTTGTAAAAAAGCCGACGTTATCGTGCCAAACCTTACCGAAGCTGCATTTATGCTTGACGAGGAATACATCGAGACAGGTCACACAAAAGAATATATTGAACGTATCTTGAAAAAATTGTTGGGACTTGGTTGTAAGAATGCATTGCTTACCGGTGTGAGTCTTGAAGAAGGGAAATTAGGCGTTGCCGCCATCGACGGTGCAACAGGAAAAATAAGTTATTATTTCCGTGACTTATATCCTGGAATGTTCCACGGCACAGGCGACGTGTTTGCAAGTAGTTTCGCAGGAGCTATGATTTTGGGCAAGACAATAGAACAAGCAGCCAAAATCGCTGTAGATTTCACAGTAAACGCTATTGCAAAGACAATTAACGATAAAAATCACTGGTATGGCGTGAAATTTGAGCTTGCCTTGCCAGAATTGATAGAAAGCATTCGATAATTTTTTATTGAAATTTCTTCACCACAGCCATCATTTCGGAAAGAAGTGTTGGCTGTTTTTCTATTATTGTGCCAATAACGGCTATGTCGGCACCACATTCATAAATTTGTTGTAATGTTTCGGGAGTTTTAATGCCTCCACCAACAATTATCGGAATGGAACAAGATTGTTTTACCCGCTTGATTATTTCAGGGTTGACAAACGTATTGGCTCCACTGCCACCTTCCAAATATAGAGCTTTTAAACCGAGCATTTCGCCAGCAAGAGCCGTAGCTACGGCAATGTCGGGCTTGTTATACGGAATAGGACGCGTGTTGCTCATATATTCCACAGAAGTGGCTCCTCCACAATCAATCAAGATATAGCCAGTAGGAATGGCTTCAAGTTTGGCATTTTTAATTACAGGTGCTGACAAGACGTGGTTTCCAATCAGAAATTCGGCATTTCTTCCCGAAATGAGCGACAAAAATAAGATTGCGTCGGCATTAGCACTTACCTGACTTGCATTGCCAGGGAACAAAATTACCGGACGAGAGAAGTGTTCTTTAATGACTGCTATTGCATGCGATGTGCTTGATGTAACCAAACTTCCACCGACGAAGATAAAATCTACGAGTTCTTTCTCGGCGCTTTGAGAAATGTTTCGCAACATGTCATCCGACTGCTTGTCTGGGTCGATAAGCAACGCGAGTTTTTTCTTGTTTTGAGTAAAAGAATCGTAAATCATAGCATTAATTTTTGGTTGAAAGTATTTCTAATGCTTTCTGAATTGTGGTATCATCAGCATTGTAAAATTCAAAAAAGGCAGTATTTCCGAAAATGTTACGAATAATGTAATAACACATCAGTTTGTCCAATCGTTCCACTTCGGTAGGAGAACACTCAGTCAGAAGTTTTTTCGTCTCGTTGTCGGTTATTTTTTTACACGATATATTGTTTCTGCAATATTGATAAGCCTCTTCAGTCGAAAGCGACTGCAAACGGTTTCTGTTGTTTTCGGCAAAAGCGCACGCAAAGTTATAAATATGTCCTTCGGCAGTAATTCGTTTGTAGGCGTTCGACATCAATGTGGTGTCCATCGGAACGAACACATCGGGCATTATACCACCGCCACCATATACAATTTTTCCCGTTTTGGTGACAAATTTGAGTGAATCAGGGAACGAAATGCTATCGGCGGCACGCATCTCGCCGTGATCATATCGGTTGACCAATTCGTGATCATAATCATTTAAACTACCATTGTAGGGCTTTTGAATACAGCGACCACACGGTGTATAGAATTTTTTTGTTGTCAGTCGCACAACAGAACTGTCACGCAATGGAAAATCCTCGTTAACCACGCCTTTCCCGTAGGAACGACGACCAACAATAGTTCCTCGACCATTGTCTTGCATAGCACCTGCAAAAATTTCGCTCGCCGAAGCAGAATATTCGTTTATAAGGACCACAAGATTCAAGTTTCCACACGTTCCAGTGCCCTCAGCAACAAAGTATTCGGCTGGCTCGTTTCTTCCTTTAGTAAACACAATTGTATCACCTTGTTGCAAAAATTCCTCGGCAAGGCTAATGGCGGCAAACAGCAATCCACCTCCATTTTCTCGTAAATCAATCACGAGATTTTTCATATTCTTACTTTTGAGAAGCGACACGGCCGACAAAAATTCGTCGTGCGTATTTTGAGAAAAGCAATTTATGGCAATGTAACCTGTTTGATTATCAAGCATATACGAAGCATCAATACTGGTAATCGGCACTGCACCGCGAGTAATTTCAAACGGAATGATTTTTTGCGTCCCGTATCGTTTTATACCAACGGTAACTTTCGTTCCCGACGGTCCTTTGAGCAATTTAATTGTTTTTTCATTCGTCATCCCCACTCCAGCCACAAGCGAATCGTTCACGGTAATGATTTTGTCGCCCGCCTTGATGTTGAGTTTTTCCGATGGTCCGCCGTGAATCACTTGTACAATGACAATCGTGTCGTTCTGAATGTTAAACTGCACGCCAATACCTTCGAATGAGCCACGAATCGGGTCGGTCATATCTCGATATTCTTCAGCAGAAATGTAAACAGAATGCGGGTCAAGTTTTTCAAATAAAGCAGGCAGCATTTCACCACACAAACTATCTATATTGACATCTTCAACATATTCTTTTTTAATAAGTTGCATAACCGATTCCATTTTTGACGGAACAGGATTCAAAAACGGAGTGGCATTTTTCTGAAACGCACGTTGTACCCACATTCCACACGCAAACGCGAGTGCAATGAGCAAAGGAAGCAATATGGAAGTCTTATTGTTCATTGATATCAAGTTGCACAACCTCGATATTTGCCCGTTTCAGCAGCTGAATGCCGTCGTCAATGCGATATGGCTCACAGTAAACAACTTTTTTTATACCAGACTGAATAATCAATTTTGCACATTCAATACAAGGGGACGTAGTAACATACAAAGTCGCTCCATCGCTGTCATTGGCGGACTTTGCCACTTTTGTGATCGCATTCGCCTCGGCGTGAAGAACATAGGGTTTTGTCTTGCCGTCTTCGTCCTCGCATATATTTTCAAACCCCGACGGAGTACCATTGAAACCATCAGAAATTATCATTTTATCTTTTACTATAAGCGCACCCACTTGACGACGAACGCAGTACGAATTTTCTGCCCAAATCTTTGCCATACGCAAATATCGTTTGTCAAGTTGTATTTGCTTCTCTGCGAGAAATTTATAATCACAAGCCATAGTCGTACATAAAAACGGCGACAATGTACAAAAAAAAATTACTTCATCAAAGACTCTATCTCTTCGGGATTCATCGGAATGGATTCCATTAAATCAAGATTACCGTTTTCGGTGATTACAAGCGTATCTTCAAGTCGAATGCCGATTTTATTTTCCAAATCATAAATACCTGGCTCACAGCTAATAACCATACCCGGGCGTAACACAACATCTTTTTCGCCAACATCGTGTGTATCGAGCCCGATAAAGTGCGAGATATTGTGCATATAGTATTTGTAATATGCGGGCTTTTCGCCTCTGTTGTATATATCAGATTTACTTATGAGTTTTAGGGAAAGAAGTTCTTCCTGAATCAACTTGCACGTTTCTTTTTGTGCCGCTTCAATCGTTTTCTCTGGAGCATAAAAATTTCGAATTTCCTTGAAAACGGAATACACGGCATTGTAATACATTTTCTGCTTCGTGCTAAACTTTCCACCAACTGGCAACACACGGGTACAATCGCTCGCATAGTTCGCATATTCGGAACCAAAATCCATCAAAAGGAGATTGCCATCTTTGAGCTTTTGGTCATTTTTTATGTAATGCAGATAACAGGTGTTTTCACCGTTGGAAATAATGGGACTGAACGCATGTCCTTCGGCTCCGTTACGAATAAAGCAACTTGTCATAATTGACTCAAGCTCATATTCAAACAATCCTCCTATTGCATGCGGCAAAATCTCAAAAAAAGCTTGCCGAGTTATATCCGACGCTTTTTTGATAAGTGCAATTTCTTCTGGCTCTTTTACAAGACGGCATTCGGTCATGATTTTATCAAGACTTTGCACATCTTTGTTTTTCCACTTTTCGGCAAGTTCCTGACCGAAAAGTTTGTCGGGCAACAACAAATCAGTTTTTAGACGAGGATTGTTGTTGAGACCGTAAAAAAGGAAATCGCTTTTTTGCACAAGTTCATTCCAAATTTCGTTGAATTGCGAAATAGAGAAGATGTTTTTCATTCCTGAAATTGCTTCTGCCTCAACGTTTTGCAACTTTTTCCCTTCCCATTGTTCCAGTTCTGGTTTCGCTTCGAGCAAAAACAGATATTCGTGCTGTTCTCCCGTATTGGAAAGGATTAGGACTGATTTTTCCTGACAAATTCCTGTGAGATAAAAGAAATCCGAATTTTGACGATACGTATGAAATTCATCCCCGTTTCTTGGCATTTGCGGGTTTGAAAAAACAACTGCCGAACTACTTGTCGGCAGCAGTTTTAATACCTTATCCCTATTTTTTTCAAATAGTTTGTTCGGAATCTTTGCGTATCTCATTACAAAACTATATTGATAATTTTTCCTGGAACGACAATCACTTTTTTCGTTGGTTTGCCGTCGAGCCACTTGATTGTACGTTCGTCGGCAAGTACCGTAGATTGAACCTCATCGGGAGTTGCCGATTTCGCAAATTCCATCTCAAAACGACGTTTCCCGTTGAATGAAACTGGATAAATCACGGTGTCGTCAACCAATTTCGACTCGTCGCATACAGGCCATGGTTCATAAGCAAGCGATTCGGCACCACCGTACATACTCCACAATTCTTCTGCCAAATGTGGAGCAAACGGGGCAAGCACCTTGGCAAAATCCTTTGCCGTTGCTTCCGAAACTTTCCCTGCTTTGTAACACGTATTTGTGAACACCATCATTTGTGAAATGGCGGTGTTGAAACGAAGATTCTCAACATCGTCGGCAACCTTCTTTATTGTTTTGTGAAGTTCCTTCACAACTGCGTTGTCATCCTGCAACCCGGCAACCACGTTTTCTTTCTCGCTGAAGAAACGGAACACACGTGCAAGGAAGTTGAACACACCCTTCACACCACTTTCAGCCCATGGTTTAACCGCATCAAGCGGACCCATGAACATTTCGTACAAGCGAAGACTGTCGGCTCCGTAGTGGGCAATCACATCGTCGGGATTCACCACGTTTTTCAACGATTTCGACATTTTTGCCACAATTTGGCGAAGTTCCTCGCCCGTTTCCTTATGGAAGAATTTGCCGTCGCGTTCCTCAACTTTATCAGAAGTGACTTTCGCTCCTGCCTGCGTTTCGTAGGCAAACGCCAAAATCATGCCTTGGTTGAACAATTTTTTATACGGTTCGTCGGTGTGGACAATGCCCAAATCGAACAAAACCTTATGCCAGAAACGACTGTAGAGCAAGTGAAGCACAGCATGTTCTGCTCCACCCACATACAAATCGACAGGCATCCAATAATTTTCCGCCTCAACCGAGAAAGGAGCTGAATCATTTGTCGGGTCGGTGTAACGAAGGTAATACCAGCACGATCCAGCCCACTGCGGCATTGTATTGGTTTCGTAGCGACCTTTGCGGCCATTTTTATCAACCACATTGAGCCACTCCGTAGCATTTGCTAACGGCGATTCACCCGTGTCGCTCGGTTCGTATTTCGTCAACTCCGGCAATCTGTGAGGAAGGTCTTTTTCGTCAACCATCGTAACTTCGCCGTCTTCCCAGTGAATGATAGGGAACGGCTCGCCCCAGTAACGTTGGCGGCTGAACAACCAATCACGGATTTTATAGTTTACGGTTGCTTTACCTAACTTTCGTTCGGCAAGCCACGCAATCATTTTTTCAATAGCGTCTTTTTTATTCAAACCATCAAGGAAACCAGAATTTACGTGAATTCCGTCTTCGGTCCATGCTTGCTGTTGCACGTCAACTTCGGACTTCAAAACCTCGATTATCGGCAAATTGAATTTCTTTGCAAACTCCCAGTCACGAGTATCGTGAGCTGGCACAGCCATAATCGCACCTGTTCCGTAACCCATCAGCACGTAATCGGCAACCCAGATAGGAATCAATGTCCCGTTTACCGGATTTTTCGCATAACGGCCAGAGAATACGCCAGTTTTTTCCTTCGCCAACTCCGTTCTGTCCAAATCAGATTTCATCGATGCCTGCTTGCGGTATTCGTCAACGGCAGCTTTTTGGTCGGCGGTGGTAATTTGCTCAATCATAGGATGTTCGGGCGAAATAACCATATACGTTGCACCAAACAACGTGTCGCAACGAGTAGTATAAACAGTCAATTTCGCGTCAAGACCGTCAATTTCAAAATCAACTTCGGCACCAGTAGAACGGCCAATCCAGTTACGTTGCATATCCTTAACGCCGGCAGGCCAATCAAGTCCTTCAAGCCCCTGCAACAAACGCTCTGCATACAATGGAATACGTAACATCCATTGTTTCAAATTCTTACGATTGACCTGACAACCACATTTCTCGTGCGAGCCATCGTTCAAAACTTCTTCGTTGGCACACACAGTCTTACAGTTCGGACACCACCACACTTGAGCATTATCGTAGTATGCAAGACGCTGGGAGTCAACATATTTCCGTACTTCTTCCTTGCCTTTTGCCTCAATCTCGGCAGGAATTGGCAATTCAGAAATCGGGCGACCTTTTTGTTGTTCCTTGTCGAACCACGTGTTGTACAATTTAATGAAAATCCACTGAGTCCATTTGTAATATTTCGGGTCGGTGGTGTTTATTTCGCGGTCCCAGTCGTAGCTCAAGCCGAGCGACTTGATTTGGCGGCGGAATGTGTCGCAGTTTTTCTTAGTCGTAATGGCAGGATGCGTGCCTGTTTGAATGGCATATTGTTCAGCAGGCAAACCGAACGCATCCCAGCCCATAGGATGAAGCACGTTGAAGCCCTTCATACGTTTGTAGCGGCTCACAATATCGGTTGCCGTGTAACCCTCGGGGTGACCAACGTGCAGTCCCGCTCCCGACGGATACGGGAACATGTCGAGCGCATAAAATTTCGGTTTTGACTTGTCCAAAACAGTTTTGAAAGTCTTATTTTTTTCCCAATAAGCCTGCCATTTCTGTTCAATTTCGGTAAAATTGTATTCCATAACTATTTCATTTGAAAAACGATGCGAAGATACAATTATTCTTCAATATATTTATAGACAAAAAAGGGAATGATTATTTGTTCGGAGAACAACTTTCACCTTTTTCTTTTCTAATCATCCGCAGCTCATTTCCGACAGCAAGTCCTGCAAACACGAGTAGCAATATTGTTTTTACTGTGTATGAAAGAATTACGTTGTCAATCACAATGAATTTGTCGGCTACGAAGAATATGCCCGCAAGAATGAAATAATATGCCAACGCTCCCAATTTATACGGGATTCCGTAGTGTTTTTGACAAAGATTGTACGACAGCACCGCCATAAGCACGTAGCACGCCAATGTTGCCCACGCACAAGCAACGTATCCATAAATCGGTACAAATATCATATTGATTGCCAATGTAATAACGGCTCCAAATCCTGTGATTCCTATGCCGAATTTCGTCTGGTTCGTAACCTTGTACCAAATCGAAAGATTAAATACGATGCCAAGGAAAATGTTCGCCATCAAAAGTACAGGAATTATGTTCAGTCCTTCGTGGAAATTGCTGCCTATAAAATGTTTAAATATGTCGATGTAAAGTATTATTACAAGGAATAAGAATAACGTAAAGATTGTGAAGTAGTTCATAATCTTGGCGTAAATCTGTCGGGAATCTTTTTCTTTCATTCTTGAGAAGAAGAACGGTTCGGCGGCGAAGCGGAACGCTTGGTTGAAGATGGAAATAATCATTGCCAACTTATAGTTAGCCCCGTAAATTCCCACTTGCGAAAGGATGTATTGCGACGCGTCCTGACCCTCGGGAACGGTAAGGAAATAGCGGAGCGAAACGCGGTCATACACTTCGTTTATGCTGCCGGCAAGTCCCGAAATGAGCAACGGCCACGAGTAGCCAAGAATCCGTTTGAGTAATTCATAGTCAAACCCGTTGCGGGACTTGACAATGTCGGGCAAAAGCAAAAGTAGCGTAACGACGCTTGCCGCAAGGTTCGACACAAAAATCCACAACACGTCGGGTTGTGCGAAATGAGCCACAAACCATTCGTTGGAAGTCGATTTTGCAATTTGCGGGAAAACAATGATGAGCAATAAATTAAGTCCAATGTTTATGCCGATGTTTGTCAATTTTATAGCGGCAAACTTCAGTGCCTTGTTTTCGTGGCGGAGTTTGGCAAACGGCACGCTGGTGAACGCATCAATGCCAATGATGATTGCCATTATCAGAATAAAATTCTGGTGTGCTTCGTAGCCCAACACCGATGAAATCGGAGAAAGGAACAGATACACAAGTCCCACAAATATTGCCGACGACGAAAATAGACTCGTCATAATGGTTGAAAACACCTTTGGCTGGTCGTCCTTGTTCTGCACAAAACGGAAGAAACCCGTTTCCATTCCGTATGTGAGGAAAATCATAAGGAACACTGTGTAACTGTACAATTCGGTTACCACGCCGTATTCCGACTGCGAGAAACACCGCGTGTAGAGCGGCACAAGCATAAAATTAAGAAAACGGCCAATTATAGTGCTTAGCCCGTAAATTGCCGTCTGACCGACTAATTTTGATATTATACCCATAACATTTTTTAGACAGCCAAAGGTACGCATAAAATTGAAAATCGTACACAAAAACTTATTCTACTGATTTTCAACAACGTACAAAAAAAGGAGCGAAATTGCTTCCGTTCCTCAACAATGGTGTTTTTGCAATTATTTCACATCTTGAATCAAGCGTACTGCCAGACCTTGGTAACGATAAAAGTAGTTTGACTCTTTGGGATTTACACAATTCAAATCGAATCTTAGTAAATATCCTTTGCTGGAATCGTAAATTGACGAAGACCAATAAAGACCTCTTTTTCCGGGTGAATCGAGGTCAACATTTAATTTGCTACGTAAGCCAGCAAAAGGCAGGAATACCGCTCCATTTGCTTCCAGCTTTCTCCATTCATCAAGGGAATAATTGTTTAGCAGGGTGGTCACATCATCGCTGTTTTCACCACTTTTAAACGTAACGCCACTGGGTTGTTCCCATTCATCGGGGAGTAAGACAAGACCCGTACGTTCTTCGTTACCGAGATTGATTGTTGCATAACCGTACTTGTTTGCCGCATCGGGACGCGAGTTTATCAAATACATCCATTCGTTTTTCGAGGGAGTACGCCACATTCCCGGCTGATTACCACCATTTGAAATCGCATTGTACACGCCCCAGTCGCCATTGGCGTAATCACCTGTCATGCCACTCAATCCTCCCTTGCACCCAAGGTCATAATTAGACCATTTTCTACTCGTGTCGTATGGGTGATATGCCCTATTGGGGTTTTCGAAACCATTGGTCGGCCAACCACTTGTTCCCCAACCAAATAGATCTATCCAGCCATCGTAGGTCGGAGAGATTTTTTTGTTGGCATAACCAGCCCGTTCATATTGCTTGGGAGCAAAACGCCACGTATTCGTACTTGCCTGGTACTGAAGATTACCTTGGCTGAAATACGCTTTCGAAGTATCAGAAATAGAAAATGCCGCCTTAATCACGCCCTCCTGAATAATGGCTGGCAGAGGATAATCCTGCAGCTGACCACCATTCTGTTTCTGTTCTTCCGTTTGATTACTTGAGGACTCTTTGGGGGTAATGTCCTCTTTCTTTTCACACGCTGTAAACATTGCTATAGCAGTGCCTATCAGCAAAAATTTAGTAAATTTTCGTCTCATGTTCTTGTAGTTTTAGTTAGACATAAGTTTTTTATTTTGATTTTGTTAAGCATATATTGTGCCAAAATCAAAAATTTTCGTACTAAACTACTACATAGACTCTATGCAAATTCAATCAGCATTTCAGCGGGAACATCCAATTTACTATAAAGTTTTTTTGCCAACTGCATAGTGATAGATTTCTTTCCTCGAAGAATTTCACTAAATCGTGATTCGTTTATTTCCAATAATTGTGCTGTTTCACGCTGACGGAGATGTTTCTCCGCCATTTTTGTCTTGATTTCCTCAATCAACGGATTCTGCTGAATGGGAAATTTGTGATGCACTTTTTCCCACTCACGAATCATTGTTGACAGTTTAATATATTTTGATTTGTCAGCTTTCGACAATAGTTCCATATCGCCCAGTTCGGTTCCTTTGGCGATGATTTCATCCATCATTGAACAATACGTTCTATACTCCTGTTCTGTTTTTATTTTTTCCATAATATTAAATTTTAGAAGCATTTATTTTATCGTATTCGGCGTGTGTACCGACAAACCTAATATTACATTCATTTGCAAAGAATACAATTAAGACGATTATTCTGTAATTGTTTCCTTTTATGTTAAACACATATCGGCTGTTTTTAACGTAATCTGCACTTGGAAAGTCTCTTTTTATATCGTTGTGGCATTTCCATTGTGCCTCTTCTACTCTTTGTATCCATGCGTTGATAGCTTCTAAAGCGTCAGCATGTTTATTTACAAACTCTTCAAGTTTGTACCGTTGCGTGATTTCCATTTTGTGATATTTTATACAAAAATAGAAAAAATACACAAAAGTGCAAATTTCTCATAAATTTGTATAAAAAACGGAGAGCCCCAAACTCTCCGTTTTTGGAAAAATATCCAGACTATTCTTTTACGGCTTTGTTTGTGTAGGATCCTGAAATTGTTATTGGAGGAACGCCATCTGCTGTTGCTAGACCAGAAATAGTTGTCGTCCATGTAATAGTTCTCATATCACTAGAAATAGTTGCAATCCCGTGATTAAGAGTTAAATGCATAGTGATGCCATCTTGTGTTTTTGTACCTGTTTCAGGAGAGATCATTAGATTATAGTTAGAAAGGGTGTATGGTACATCATCTTCTGAATAATCTCTTTCACCATTTTTTTTATAAACTAATACATCCGCCTGATCAGGATAATATCTACGCATTAATTCTATTCCATCATAGTGAATCAGATCCTTTATATCTGTTTTTTGGTAATACCCTTCTGCAGTCATGGTCATTTCTCCAGAAACAATATAAACATAATCACCCCATAATTCATAATTTTGAGGAGGTAATTCCTCTGGATAATAAGGAGTTGGTTCTTCTGTTTTATCACCGCAAGAATAAAATGACAAACTAAAAATGATTGTTAATACAAATAATACTTTATTTTTCATATTCTTAAAATTAAATTAAACCTAAAATAAAATGCGAGCCAAGATCTTAAGTATGCACATAAAAAAAGCGTGGCTCTATTATTTTTTAGTCAGTTTTCCAAGGCTCTCGACTTCCTTAATCGTCCAACTAAATACATACATAGCCCACGCCACGCGTGAACGCTGTTGCTTTTCTTGGACGATTTTCAATTTAGTTCGAGATTTTTTGGAAAACCAAGTGTAGCAATAAACGCTTTTAATATTTCAAGTGCTTAAATCACAATTACATCATAGGCAAAAATTTTTAAGTTTCAACACAAATTATATTTTGGTAAAAGTATAAAAATTTCAAATAATCAACGCCATATGGTGGGGTAAAGTAAGAGTAAAAAATTATTCCGTCTCAAAAAAATCGCTCATTATCATATCCGATACCATAATACCTTTTCGGGTGAGCGAAACGAACGTGCCATTTTCTTGCAACAAGTTCTGTTTTAGAAACTTAGCTTTACATGCTAAAAAATCTTGTACGTATTTTGGAGGAAAATTCTGAGCAATAACAGATTCATTCACGCCTTGTTTTGTTCGCAAATCAGTCATTATCAACTCGTTGTACTTGTCTCTGGTGGTAAGAATCTCTGTTTCGCAAGGAATAACGCCGTTGCGGAGTGCTGCAATATATTTTGCGTTGTGGGCAATATTCCAAAATCTTTTTTCTCCGTCGAACGAATGAGCCGAAGGGCCCACGCCCAAGTACGGTTTTCCCGTCCAATATGAAGTATTGTGCTTGGAATACATTCCGTTTTTGGCAAAATTTGAAATTTCATATTGCTCAAAATCATTTGCTTTTGCCCAGTCAATCAAATAATTGAATTGTTCCAAAACAGATTCTTCGGAAGGCAAAATAAATTTGCCCGTCCTAACAAACTTATGAAGTGCCGTATGTTCCTCAACCATAAGGGAATACGCTGACAAATGTTGCACGTTGAGTTTTGCCACTTCGTCAAGATTTTTTTTCCAACGTTCCATCGTCATATTGGGCAATCCATAGATTAAGTCAATGGTAATATTCTGAAAACCTGCATTTTGTGCAATCCTTACCGCTTTTCGTGCAGATTCGGAACTGTGCCGACGATTCAACAACTGCAAATCATCGTCAAAAAAAGACTGAATACCAATACTTAAACGGTTTACACCATTTTTAAGCAAACTCTCACAATATGAAGCAGTTAAGTCGTCGGGATTACATTCAAAAGAAAATTCTGCGTCGGGTTGGATCTGAAAGGTCTCGTGAATAGTGGAAACAATCTGCCCGATTTCTTCATCGGTGAGTAACGAAGGCGTCCCACCACCAAAATAAATTGTCTCAACGGGTGTAGAAAAAAAATCTTTTCGTAGTTGCAATTCCCTACAAACGGCATCAACAAAGCCATTCCGCGTTTTCAAATTCAAGCTGAAATGGAAATCGCAGTAGTAGCAAAGTTTCGCGCAATAGGGAATATGAACGTATAAACCTGACAATTATAAATGAAATTTAACAAAACTATAAAATTTCAATACCTTTGCAAAAAATCAAGCAATGTTTGACGTTCAGTCCATACGAAAAGATTTTCCGATTTTAACTCAAAAGGTTAATAATCACGACTTAATTTACTTTGACAATGCCGCCACGACGCAAAAGCCGCAGGTGGTGATTGACGCCATTGTTGATGCCTATACCAAAACGAACAGCAACATTCACCGTGGGATCCACACTTTGAGCCAGATTTCTACCACGCTGTACGAGCAGGCACGACAAATGGTTCAGACGTTTATCAACGCACCGCACGATTACGAGATTATTTTCACGAAAGGAGTGACGGAATCGTTAAACCTTGTGGCACAGACATTTGGCGAGGCATTTCTGCACGAAGGCGACGAAGTGATTGTGTCGGCTATGGAACATCATTCCAACTTGGTTCCGTGGCAAATAGTATGCGAAAGAAAAGGGGCCATATTGAAGTTTATTCCGTTTAATCACGATGGAGTGTTGGACGTAGAGGCATATAAAAATCTGTTTTCGGAAAAGACGAAATTCGTGTCGGTTGTTCACGTGTCGAATACGTTGGGCACGGTCAATCCTATAAAAGAATTGATTGACATTGCACATTCGCACAATGTTCCCATAATGATTGACGGAGCCCAGTCAGTACAGCATTTCCCTATTGACGTGCAAGCGCTTGACTGCGACTTTTTTGCCTTCTCGGGACATAAAATCTATGCTCCTACGGGAACGGGCGTGCTTTGGGGAAAAGAGAAATGGCTGGAAAAACTTCCTCCGTACCAAGGTGGCGGCGATATGATAAAAACGGTGACGTTGGAGAAAACGATTTATAACACGTTGCCTTTCAAGTTCGAGGCGGGAACGACAAATTACGTCGGTGCCCACGCATTGGGTGTCGCCTTGAAATATCTTATGAATATTGGCCTTGAGAATATTCAGCAATACGAAAAGGAACTGATGCAATATGCCACGGAAAAACTGTCGGCTATTCCGCAGGTTAGCATTATCGGAAACGCTCCGCACAAGGCGGGAGCCATTTCGTTTGAGGTAGCAGGGGCACATTGTTCCGACATAGGAATGATACTTGACAAGCAAGGCATTGCAATTCGCACGGGAACTCATTGCACAGAACCAATTATGCAATTTTATGGCGTTCCAGGAACAGCACGACTTTCGTTCGCAATGTACAACACGAAAGAAGAAATTGATTATTTTGCAAAAGTTTTATCTACAATAGCTTTAATGTTTGAATGATGAAAAAAATTATTCCCATCTTTTTGATTATCGCAGTTTTTTCAAGCTGTAAGAAAGAATACAATTACTACAACACGTATGTAACCAATGTTGACAGTATTTACACAAGTTATTACTATCAAACTGTACTGAACCAGCAGCAAGAAGTTACCGACGATATTCGTCCCGATTATTTGAAGGCAGGCGACACCGTTGGCGTGTTTGCCTTGTCGAATGCAGTGACGAAAAGTGATTTGGCAAATGGCATTGCGAAACTGAAAAGTTGGGGATTGGTTGTTGTCGAGGCCGACAATCTTTACAACAAAGATGGTCGCTATGCCGGAACAATGGGCGAGAGAATTGAAGGTTTCCAAAAATTGATTGACAACCCGAACATCAAGGCACTCATAGCTGCACGAGGTGGTTACGGTGTTGCCCAAGTGCTTTCGTACATTGATTTTTCACCAATGAAATCGCACCCGAAATGGATTGTTGGCTACAGCGACGTGACGGGTATGCACATTGCACTCAACAACATGGGTTATGAAACAATCCACGGTCCGATGGTCAAGACGTTTGGTGACAACGAAAGCGACGAGAGTCTGCGTAAGGCATTGTTCGGAGAACTCACCAGTCACAGCATAAAAACAAACACAAACTGTGTTCAAGGCAAGGCGGAAGGTCGTTTGGTCGGAGGAAACCTTTCGCTTATGTACAGTATGGGAGGAACCTTGTTTGACTTGAACGCAAAGAATGCAATTCTGTTGATAGAAGACACTGGCGAAGCCAATTATGCAATTGACAGAATGCTGGCTAACTTGAAATTAAGCGGAAAATTGGATGGACTTAAAGGCGTGATTGTTGGTGATTTCAGTACATCACAAGGTAACGACCGTCCAATTGACGAGATAATTTCCAATTATTTCGGAGACTTGAATATCCCAATAATATATGGAATAAGCATGGGGCACGAAGACAAAAATCTTGCAACGTACTTAGGTCGAAGTGTAGAAATGGAAGTAACTGCTCAAAATGCTACAATAACATATTTGGATTAGAAGATGTAGCATTTTTATGTTTTCCAGCATTTCGCCTACGAAAGCACTCTCATACATTTGAAAAGTCTATTCGATATTTTATACGAAAAAAGAATAATTTCTTGTTAAAAAATTTTAAACGCAGTGGGTAAAAATGTATATTTACCCCAATAAACAAGAAATACAATTCTTATATGAAAATATTACACACTGCCGACTTACACCTTGGACAGGTCATCTATCAAAATTATGATCGTTGTGACGAACATCTGCATTTCTTCAAACAATTAAAACAATGGTGCAAGGAGAAAAAACCTGACGCACTCATTATCAGTGGTGACATTTTTGATATACAACAGCCAGCTGCATCAGTAAAAAAGACGTTTACCGAATATTTTGTCGATTTACATAATGAATGTCCCGATATGGCAATGGTGATAACTGCCGGCAACCACGACTCGGCATCCCGTTTGCAAGCCGACCATGATGTGTGGAATCTTGCAAACACTACGCTCATAGGAGTTGGTCCTGCATCGGAAATGGAAGGAAATTGGGAAGAAAACTTCATTGTGCGTCTCAAGAGCGGTTACGTGGTTGCTATCCCATTTATGACGGGGGAAAGGCCTCATGTTTTACAGGAAATACTAAATAAAATCAAAGAAGAAAACACCGATGGCAAACCTGTTGTTATGATGGGGCACACCGCTGTTGCCGGATTAGATGCCACAGGGCACGATTTTGAAATTGGCAAGATAAAAACCCAAGACTCAAAATCATTCGGCGAAGGGTTCGACTATCTTGCCCTTGGGCATATACACAAGCCACAAACAATTGGTCACCAAGGCGATACGTTTAAAACTTCTGTCTCCTACCCTGCTCCTGTTATTCGTTATTCAGGCAGTGCACTTCACGTAAGTTGCGACGAAGACTATCCTCATACCGTGAGTTTAGTCGAAATCGACAAACACGAAGGAACAGTCAAAATAGAACAACTACGGATTGACGAATTACGCCATTTCTACGTGCTTCCCGAAGATGAATCCTCATTTACTTCATCAGACGATGCCATTGACGCTATTAAGCAATTCTGTGAAAACAAGAAATCGGGATATATCCGCTTACGGGTTGACAATAAGACAGATCTTCCTTCAAATTTCAATCAAATGGTTTACGATTGTTTGGCATTAACCAACGATGAAGTTCGGTACAATCCTAAAATACTATGGACAGGGGCAACAACGGATACAAATTCAGAACAAAATGATATTAAATTTGAAATTGCCGATATTCAACAAATGACCAATCCACTTGATTTTATTGAAAAAACGATAGAGCAATATCCTACACTCACTATTGAGGAAATACGCGAGGCATTCAACGAAGTCGAGAAAGAAATAAAACGGTTGGACGAGGAAGAAAAAATAAAAATTGCTTCAAAAACATCAAAAAAAACGAACGCTAACGAAACAACGATAACACTATGAGAATAAAAGAATTACATCTTCGAAACATTGCCTCTATTGAAAAGGCGGATATTAATTTTGAGGAAGATTTGACCGATGCCGTAACAGATGATCCTGCAAGCATATTCCTTATTTCGGGAGATACGGGAGCTGGAAAATCGGTGATTCTTGACGGCATATCAATGGCGCTGTACAAAAAAACGCCACGTACCGAAGGCGTCGTCAACACGCAAAAAAACAATTTTACCAACCAAAATGGAGTATCTATCAAAGTAAATAGCATTGAACAATATACAAGACTTGGCATTTCCGAAAATGACGAGTGCTATAGCGAGCTTATTTTTGAAGGAAACGATGGTAAAGAATACCACGCTAAGTTGACACTTGGAATAATGAAAGGGAAAACCGACGAAAGCGGGAAACGTCCGCTTAAATATCGTACACCCGTTTGGGAATATAAAGAAGAAAAAAAAGATTGGGAGAAAGTGGAAGCAAACACGGGTCGGCAGATACTTGCCGCCGTGGGTCTTAACTTCGATCAATTTGGTCGAATGGCAATGCTGGCACAAGGTCAGTTTGCCTCATTCCTCACGGGCGATAAAAAAGAACGCGAAGCCATCTTGGAACAATTGACCAACACAGAACGATTCAGCAAATATGGAGAAGCAATAAAAAATATTTTCAACAACGCAAGCAGCGAGAAAAAAAACGCCGAAACCCAATATAAAACAGAACTCACCCATATTCTACCCCAGGAAAAAATCGACAATTTAAACACTGAACTCCAAACAAAGAACAAAGAAAAAGACGAGCTTGATGAAAAGCAAAAACAGACGGACTCCACGTTGAAATTAGTGGAAACATTTCTCACGCAACAAAAGACGTATAACGATGGATTAATCGAAAAGAAAAAAATTGAAACCATTATCGAAGGAAACGAGTACAAAAAGAAAAAGACTCTGATATCAGACTGGGACAATACTGACAACGAACGGAACTGTCTTACGAACAAAAAAGCAGAAGAAGATAAAAAAACAAAAGCGGAAGAAGGGTTGCAAAAAGTAAAAAGCAGATTCCACACACTTTCTGCCGACATAGAATACCGTAGAAAAGAGATTTCAACAAAAGAACAGGAAATCAGGCAACTTGAAAATTGGATTAATGAACGAAACGACAGAGATTCTTTATTTACATCGGCGAATGCAATTGTTGTTCAGATAGGCCAATATATTGCGACAACCCAGAAGATTACAAGAAATTCCTCTCTTTTGACCGTAGAAGAAGGTAAAACAGATTCGCTCAAAAAAGAATTTGACGAAAAAGGGGAAAAATTGTCTAAAGCACAAAAAGACGTTGATGAAAAGCAAAAAGAAATTGAGAATTTGACACAGCAACGAAATATACTGAATCCCTTGAAATTAAACGAAGACATTCGTAATTATAGTGTAAAAATCAATGCTTTGGCAAACCTTACAAAGGAATTTGAAAATCTTGAAAAGTTATGCTCAAATTTTTCTAACCTGAACACAACGATAAAACAAGACGAGGAAAAGCTCAAAGAATTGAAAAAAATCACAGAAGAAAAAGAAACAGCACATACAAAAGCCAAGGAAAACTACGAAAAAACGAGCAAATTGCTCAGCACGATGAAAATGAGCGTGCAGGACACGTTAAAGGAACTTCGTAAACGTATGCACGAAGAACACGCAAAAACTTGTCCGCTTTGTGGACAACATATAGAGAATCTTGGTAATGACGAAGAATTTTCAAAAATCATTTCGCCTTTACAAGAAGAGGAAAAGAAAGCGAGATTGATCCTTGAAACAGCCACGCAAGAAAAAGAAGATGCTCAAAGCAAATACAACACGCTCAATGGCAGTCTTTCAGAGAACAAGAAAAA
>JAGCOW010000096.1 GCA_017642535.1 Bacteroidales bacterium
CACAAATTTTCCAAGTTTCTTAGACAAGTAATTTTTTTTCTTTTTGACAACCAAAATTTAAAATATATAGAAAAATCTTTAAAAATGCCGATTCCTTCCAATAGCGGATTTAACTCGCAATCTGACTTAACTAATATAGAATATAGTCCTAAATGATTAAGTGTCCAATCTCTATAAATAGGCCATACCTTTGTATGTGTAGATGATTCAGACAGACCTTCACTTTCCATATCTCGTTCCAAGTAATCTTTTAATTCACTTGTATGAGAGAAAAATATCCAATGCTGTTTTTTCTTTTTAAACTCTTTTAATTTATTTTTATTGATTTCAGTCATTTCTTCTTTTGTAATTGCTGTATCTTCAATAAGATACATGAGACGTTGTATCATTGTTGACGTTTTGCCAACACCTGGACCACCATCTATTCCAATAGGAATTCCATCAAAAAAATGACATCTTTTCACATCGTTTTGCTCTTTATTCAAAATAGGAGAACTACTTTTTTCTCCTTGCTTACGAATATATTTTGAAATTGTATTTTTCCTACAATTTCTTCCGATATCATCTAGGGTTTGATAAAAACCACTGCCAACATCTTTTATCTCATATGATTTTCTTGGAAATAGAACTTCACTTTCGAATGACAAAGAACGATAAATAAGATTGTATGCAAATGGTGCATGCTTACTGATAATATGTTCACGAGTATCTTCGAGCGAAAGTCCACTATAATTAACGATTGTATAGAAACTTCCCTCCACACCAAAACTTCCAATAGCTCCATATCGCAGTTCCCCTTTTGCTGCATTTCGTACTATTTCATCTATTCTAGATTTTTTAGGAACTTTGTTTTCATTGCAAACACAATGCTCATTAATAACATTAAATTTGTTCCCAATCTCTATTTGTGAAGGTATCTTAGAATAATCATCCTTTTTATCCTCTACTTTTACAAACAAAACAGTTTTCCCATTTATAACTTTGTATCGAATGCCTTCCTTTACAAATGTAAGATTGATATTCTCAACATTTATTTCTTCAGAAAATCTAATATTCACTTTTTTCAGACCTTCACAATTATTAAAAATCCCATCTTCAAATACTTTAATTGAATTAGGAATGGATAGGCTTGTTAAACCAGCACAATTTTCAAATGCCAATTTTCCTATCTTTTTTACTGAATTAGGAATTTTTACTCCTTCTAAACATGTACAATTCTTAAATGCGCATTGTCCAATTTCACGAACCGAAATTGGAATTGATATAGTTGATAAGCTTTTACAATTTACAAACGCAGATTCTCCTATTTTTGTCACCGAATTTGGTATCGTTACACTTTTTAAACTACAACAGCCTGAAAATGCATAGTCCGCAATTTCTGTTATTTCCCCAATGATTTTAACATTAATATTTGTTAAACTATTAATAATGGATTTCATATTTTGTAACATTGGCATAGTTATGTTTGTAAGATTATCACAACCTTCAAATGCTCCATTATCAATTTTTTTTACCGTATCTGGTATCACAATGCTATCTTTCTCTATTGGACAACGTATTAGTATTGATACTAAATCATCATATAATACTCCATCTATTAACCTAAAATGTTCATTGCCTTTTTCAACAACAATCTCTCGAAGTTCTGTACAACCAGAAAACGCCCCACGCCCAATTTCTGAAACCGAATTTGGTATCGTAATACTTTTTAAACTACTACAACCATGAAATGCGGATTCTCCTACTTTTGTCACCGAATCTGGTATCGTTACACTTTCTAAACTACTGCAATCATAAAATACATCCAGCCCAATTTCCTCAACAGAGTTTGATATTGTTACTTTTTTAAGCCCACTACAACGATAAAATGCACAATAACCTATTTTTTTAACCGAACTTGGGATATTAATTTCTGTCAAATTCCGACATCCATGAAATGCACATTTACCTATTTTCGTAATAGAATCGGGAATATTAATATTTGTAAGATTAGAACAATCTTGAAATGCATAATCTCCAATTTCCTCAACAGAGTTTGATATTGTTACTTTTTTTAGCCCACTACAACAATAAAAAGCAAAATCACCTATTCTTCTAACCGATATTGGAATTTTAATTTCTGTCAAATTTCGACATCCATGAAATGCATGACCTCCTATTTCGCTAACCGAATTTGAGATTTTAATTTTTGTCAATTTCCAACACCCTCTAAACGCATTTTCTCCTATTTCTGTAACCTTTAAATTATCTGTTATTTTTTTAGAATTCTCTATTTCAGAAATCTTTCTAGGTTCCTTGTACTCAATAACAGATTCAGGGTCAGGTAAACTGACCGTTTCCATGTCTTGACAAACTTCGCGAAGATCGACAGATTCAGCTAGTTTTTTTATCTCAGCTTCTTCTCCAAATTCGCCTAGAAGCAATTTATAAAGTTCGTCTGTGATTTTTGCAGACTGATTATTTTCGATTTGTATTCCTCTACTTTGTAGGAATTCGACAATTCTGTCCATTCCCGTGTTTAATTCCTGTGATACTTTTCCTAATCTTGCCATAATTTCATCTTCTTTATATCACATGTCGATTATCCGTTACAATTGCACGGGGAATTTCACAGATTCTCACATATAAGTCATACAAGGTTGCCAATGCGCTGTTGCACGATTGTTCATCGGCATTGGAGAACTTTGTTGTTGCTATTGTTCTTACCGCAATGCGGTCGTTCGGTTCAGAAACATTGAAAATGTCGCTAATGGTACTGCATATCTTCTTTATTTCCACATACGCAATCGGAAAGGCATTGCTACCATACAGATATTCGGCACATTGTAACGATTTGCAGATAACAATATTTGCATCATTATCGTTTTGGCGAGATTGTGCCTCCTGATAAAATTTATGCAATATATCGAGCATATTCATATTCGCCAACGCCGAAGCTACCGCCGTAGGTTGCGCAGGAGCCGTAATTCCCCGTTGTTTGTTTAAAAACTCTATAATTCTGTCGTCAACAATTATATCACTGAACGCCACAGGACTGGTCAAATACAAACCGTCCAAACTCTTAACACGGCTCAGGGCAACGTATAACTGCCCAGGAGCAAAGATATTGCTTTCCAAATCGAGATACACCTGGTCGAATGTCTGTCCTTGCGATTTATGTATGGTAAACGCATACCCGATTTTAAATGGATACTGTTTCGTGATTTGGTATGCAGGTGTTTTTCGATACAACTCGTGAATTTTGGAATTGTATATCATTTCGTATTTAGAATCTCTTGTCATGGGTACCGAAACAACGTCTCCCGTCCGTTGCCAATTACCCAAAGAACCTTTCAATAGTTCTATCATTACTATATCGCCAACCTTATCTTTAATGATTCCAAAATCTCCGTTTTTTGCTGGTTTTACACCACTGGTAAACATTACGAGAGCACCTTTCTTGTATGTCAGGACTGGTTCGAACTTCGACGGAACCACAATGGAATGATACACCTTAGGGTCAAGGACTATGTTTTCGTCGTAGTAGAATTCCTTATAGTTATCAGAATTCAGTTCCTTTATTTTAAAATGTGCCTTTTGCGTATATTCCTGTCCAGAAATGGCATCCAACTTTTCCTTGTTAATACGTAATGCTTCTGCGTTCGACGGCGTTATGGTAGTTATATTATCTGGAATTGCATTTTTCGGAACTATACGTGTATTTATCTGGTCAAGAACGGGTAAAATGTTTGCAACGGTCGGTTTTTCACGTAAACTGTCCAATATACTTGCCCACCGCTGATCGTTTTTTTGTCGTTGCGATTGCTGCAACTCGTAGAAATCCATAGTCGAAAGATTATTCTTCACCACATGACTGTCGAAGAAATAAATTCCACCATATTCATTTTTCAGATAATCGAATGTTTCTTTTTCCTCAACAACGGGAGGCAATTGGAACAAGTCTCCTATCAATACAACTTTTATTCCGCCAAAAGGAGCGTTGTTTCCCCGTGCCACGGAACAAATCTTATGAATCATTTCCATTGTGTCGGAGCGAACCATGGAAACTTCATCAATAATCAGCATATCCACATTTTCGATTTTGTCAAAAAATGCTTCGTTCCTTACACTTGTATATTCATCGGGATTCTGATATCCTTCGTCTATACCATCAAACTCATTAAAAAAGAATGAGTGCATTGTCGTTGCAATCCGAACGCCATATATTTTTATTGCCATATTGGTCGGACAAAGGATTTTTACATTGTTCAGTCGTGGAAGCATCGCTTTCACCAAATATGATTTACCACTTCCCGCCTTTCCTTGAATAAAGGTGATTGGAGCGGGATTCTTACAAATATTATCTGCAATTTGTTGTTGTTCTTGTGATAGGGGCATAAATTTATGATTTAAATGTATAATTTATTGTTCCTTATTGGAGAAGTCCAAAAAGTCGTTATCTAATGCGTTTATTCGTTCTTGTTCTTTTTGAATGTCACTTTGTATCGTTTCTATTTTTTTTGAGTAAAAAGCAATATTTATCTCGTCAAGTTGCGTTTTGTTTTCTTTAGAATTCAATAGCTCTATTTTTGCGGAAACTTGTTCCTTTTCCGATTGTAACTCGACAATATACTTATACACTATTGATTTCTGGAACTCATACAATTGTTCATAAATACTGTTCTGCTTGCTGTTGTATACAAGTGCCACCGACATATCGTCGCGGCTATGGTTTTTACTGATTTGGGGCAACAATGTTTCCAATTGCTCTTCAGTTTCAGTTTTTCCGTATCGAATGATATTTTTGTACAACTCAGCATAGAAATTATACAACAATTCATTTTCTCCGTAGGAATCGTCCATTCCGTCGGATGCCATGAATACGGCCACGGGGAATGTTCCATCTCCCTGATAGCAATATCGAAAATCTTCAACAGCATTTTTATCACACAAAGACGTCGTAACGTTTAGAACACATTCATCATCCCAAGGTATGGACTTTTCAAATACAAGAGCTCCCTCAGCATGATTAAGGAAAACTGCCTTCCCATCGCCAATATGGAAAGCGAACCAATACGTCTTTGTTTGCACATACGCCATAAGAGTACAACCGTATGCTTTTGCAAACGAGGCATTCTCCTTTTCACGACGTTTGAGAAATTTATCCAGTTCTTCTTGTGGCACGTGTGTTTTTTCCCAATCCGTCAAGTCATTTTTTAGAGCGTCTTCCTGCACGGCAAGATTCCATTTTCCAACAATTGCCGAAACAAGGTTCATCATTGCCTTGTGTGCATTAGAATGAGTTTGTAGGTCGGTTGCCGTTTTTGCGTAATACGCAGTAAACGGCTGGTTTGAGAAAGGAGTCGGCGTTTCTTTTTCGCTATAAATAGACCTGGGAATCATTTTCAGAAATTCTGCAACGCACGCCTTAGTTATCTCCACAGCAAAATTCGCTCCTCTCGCACTTCTAAAATGTGAATCGCTGCCATGACCATCGCTCAGTATCGCAATTGAGAAATTTTTGTTCGTTTCCGCATAGCATCGGTCCTGACATTCCTTGTCCTCGGCCAAATGACTTTCACCAACACAATATTTAAAAATTGCACCTTCCGATATTTCCTTAAAAAACATAGACTGAGTCATATTAGGACTAAAAAACAATATGGTGCATTCTTCGGGATGGCACCATATTGTACAGATTCAATACTACCAGTTATCTTCTTCACCATCAGCATCAGTAGCGACAGATGCTCCCGACGTATTATCCACAATCTTTTTTATAGAGGTTTCCGTTTGCGATTGTTTGTCATTGCCCGTGGAAGTGTTGGTAGAGCTTCCAATTTGTGTCGATGTAATTGTTACCGCACGAATCATTGTCTTCAATGCGTCGAGATTATGAACGACAACAACAGATTCCAAACTTCCCGTAAATTCGGCAAGCACGTCCTTGTCGGCATCTTCACCTATGGCTATTGCAATTTTTATAGCATGTTTAAACCAACTGTTTTTCTTCAAGACAGCCAAACCACCTTCAAAATCATCATTCGGTCCTCCATCCGACATTAAAATAATGACAGGAGCCAAATATCCCGCTTTTGAATTCATAAAACCATTTTCGCGATGAAGGTTTTTCTCCAAAAGTCGACATGCGGCACCTAACGAAGTCATACCACCCGCAACAATTGGAATCCAAGAAAAATCTTCCGGAGAACGCGGTTCGTCATACGTCCATTCCGCATCATCAGAAAATTGCAATGCCGAGATTTTAACTTCCGCATCGGGATTGTTTTCTGAGATTTCTTGCACCATTGGTATAAGATTCTCAATAGCGTCGTTTACACTCTGGATTTTGCCACCCGACATACTTCCAGATTTGTCAATCACATAAATTAAGTTCATCAGTCTTCGAGTAACTGCGCGTGGTTCGTCAATTAATCCCATTGTTTTAAAAATTTATTGTTAATACTAAATAATTTCGCCTTTAATTTGATTATTTGCAATATTCACAGCAAACTTCAACCCTTTTTTAGCGGGAAAACTTTCATTTGGATTGATTGTTCTTATCTCTCCCTTTGTGGTTGTCACGTAAATAGGTTCATGCAAAGTATTGCTCACCCATATAGGAGCAACGTTATTATCCTTTTTCTGCACCGAGGTTACAAAATGCTCTGAATCAGTTTGCAGAAGTATAGTTTTATTTTCAGTAAGAGGAATAGTCCGTTTTCCAATAACCAATTTTGAATATGGCGTAAACACATGACCACATTCACACTTCTGTTCGTCCCTCGTCACATCGCCATAGAAATAGTTGTGGCAGTGCGGACAGAGCATTAAATGGTCAGTCATCGCCAAAATAGTCTTTTTCCATTCCTCGTCCAACTTTCTTCTTGTAGGATTATCGAACATTATTTCTTTCGAAAATTCCTTTTTAAAAACCTCCCGTACAAATTTCGGATAACTTGGCCAGCGATTTATCACGTTAACGTCCAATCCTGGAACTGGTCTATTGGTTTTGTCTGCGTCATCGTAAATAAATGTCGCATCGGAGCCATATAAACTTTTCGCTTTCGATTCTGTCAAACAAGGACAATCGTGGACTTTTTTCCCTTCCAAAGGATGATTATGGAAAAAGAGCAGAAACAATATGACCGTAAGAGAATATCTATCGGTGTACTTGTCGGGCATCTTCTTTCCAACAACAATTTCAGGAGCTATATAACGTACTTTTCCAATAATACCAGTATTTTCGCCTTGCGGACTAACATTGTCGTTATCGCAAATCAACACATCGCCCGTATTTTGGTTGATGAAAAAGTTTCCATCATTTAAATCTTGATAGCTATATCCTTCCAAATGCAAATACTTAAAACCATCACAGATTTTCAAAGCAGCAACTAATCGAGCATATTCACTCTTAAACCTCACTTTTGCACATAAAAATTTCCCGAATTCAAAATATCCCAGCGGACGTAAATCCATAACATATCCGAAACTACCACGAACCACGTCGGTCAGATATTTTGGCCATAAAAAAGACGGAGATGGACTTTTGTGATTAACATTATACTCAAGATTTCTGCGAAAATCCTTGCCTGGATGGTCAAAATACCACTTTAACGCCATTTCCGTTCCGTTCAAATCAACTCTGTAAACAATACCTTGTCCGCCTCTTCCAAGTTCTTCTATAACTCTAATGCGAGAACCGTTTGAAATCCGAATGCACTCTCCTGTATATAATTCCGACATATTTTATAAAAAAAATTAGTTATTCCATAATGAAGCAATTATACGAAAAAACCATATAGCAATCAAGTTTTATTTATTAAAATATATGATTTTTATTGAGGGTCTTATTACTAAAACGCTTTTCCCATATACAAAAATTCTCCAAGCTTCCTCAACGCCAAGATTCGTTCTTTTGCTGAATAATTCAATTTTCAGTATTAGAGAAACGAAATTAAAGTTTTTATTTACCAAATTTTAGAGAATTTTGGAAAAAAAATGTTTGCTTTTGAAATCTGCAGATAGATAAAAACAAAAAAGGGCTGTCAAAAACTTTTGACAGCCCTTTCCACTATTATGAAGAAATGTTATTTCTGTTCTTCTGGTCTTGGTTGACGTGGAGGTCTTTCCATCAACACTTTTCTTGAAAGTTTGAATTTGCCTTTCTCTATGCCAATCAATTTCACTTCAATCACATCGCCTTCCTTCAGGTAATCAGAAACTTTGTTCACACGTTCCCAAGCAATTTCCGACACGTGAAGCAAACCGTCTTTTTGTGGCAAAAATTCGCAGAATGCGCCAAATTCAACGATTGACTTAACCGTTGCCTTGTAAACTTTGCCAACTTCAGGTTCTTGCGAAATACCGAGGATGTATTCTTTAGCAGCATCCATTCCTTCTTTGTTGTTACCCGAAATTTCAACGATTCCGAATCCGTCAACTTCTTCGATAGAAATAACAGTATTCGTACGGGCTTGAAGTTCCTGAATGTTTTTACCGCCTGAACCGATAACGGCTCCGATGTAATCCTTGCCAATCTTCAACGTTTCGATACGTGGAGCGTGTGGTTTCAAGTCGGCACGTGGCTCGGCGATTGTTTCGGTGATTTTGCCAAGAATGTGCAAACGACCTTCTTTTGCCTGATTCAAGGCCTTTTCCAAAACTTCGTACGACAAACCGTCAACCTTGATATCCATCTGCGTAGCAGTGATACCGTCGGCCGTACCAGTTACCTTGAAGTCCATATCGCCAAGGTGATCTTCGTCGCCAAGAATATCCGACAATACTGACCATTTTACGTTACCTTTGTCGGTAATCAAACCCATTGCGATACCAGCAACTGGTTTCTTGATTTTTACACCGGCATCCATAAGTGCAAGCGTACCAGCGCAAACTGTTGCCATTGACGAAGAACCGTTCGATTCCATAATATCGGAAACCACGCGGACGCAGTAAGGATAATCTTCAGGAATCATTCTCTTTAACGCTCTCCAAGCCAAGTGTCCGTGACCGATTTCACGACGGCCAACACCACGTTGTGCCTTTGCCTCACCCGTTGAGAACGGAGGGAAGTTGTAGTGCAACAAGAAACGTTCTTTTCCTTGATTCAATACATCGTCAACAATCTTTTCGTCTTGTTTTGTACCAAGAGTTACACTCGTCAATGATTGCGTTTCACCACGGGTGAAAATTGCAGAACCGTGAGGGCCAGGAAGATAGCCAACTTCACACCAAATAGGACGGATTTCGGTCGTTTTACGACCATCCAAACGTTTCCCTTCGTCCAAAATGCAACGACGCATTGCTTCTTTTTCAACAGCGTGATAGTAACGATTTACCATTTCTGCCTTAGCCTCTGCGTCTTCTGGAGTCATCGAAGCTAAATATTCATCTCTGATAGCTGAGAAATTTGCTTCACGTTCGTGTTTGTTTGTATTTTCCGACGCTGCGACTGCGTATGCCTTGTCGTAGCATTTATTCCAAACATCTTGACGAAGTTCTTCGTCGTTTTCTTCGTGGCAATATTCACGTTTAACTGTTTTGCCAACTTCTGCCATCAACTCGTTTTGAGCGACGCACATAGGTTTGATAGCTTCGTGGGCGAATTTCAACGCTTCGAGCATTTCTGCCTCCGAAACTTCGTTCATTTCGCCTTCAACCATCAAAATGTTGTCGTAAGTTGCACCGACCATAATGTCGATGTCGGCACGTTCCATTTCGTCGAATGTCGGGTCGATTACCAACTTGCCGTCAACTCGTGCAACACGCACTTCAGCGATAGGGCCGCCGAAAGGAATGTCTGACACAGCCAATGCAGCCGATGCTGCAAGACCTGCCAATGCATCTGGTTGATCTTTTCCGTCAGCCGAGATAAGCATCACGTTCACGAACGTCTCAGCGTGATAATTGTCTGGGAACAACGGACGCAAGGCTCTATCGACCAAACGAGCAGTTAAAATTTCATAATCTGAAGCTTTTCCTTCTCTCTTTGTAAATCCACCCGGAAATCTTCCAAACGAAGCGAATTTCTCTTTGTACTCCACGGTAAGTGGCATGAAATCAGTACCCGGGACAGCGTCTTTTGCGCTACAAACTGTAGCCAAAAGCATAGTGTCACCCAAACGAACCACAACGGAACCGTCGGCTTGTTTTGCCAATTTTCCCGTTTCGATTTCGATGGTACGACCATCACTCAACGTGATCACTTTTTTAAAAACTTGTAACATATCTATTTATTTTGTGTATATAAATTCGACTATTATAAATAGGAAAAGGCAACTTGAAAAAATTGCCTTCCCACTAATAGATTTTGTATCGTAAAATTATTTACGAATATTTAATTCCTTAATTAAGCTACGGTATTCTTCTATGTCGTGGTCTTTTAAATAAGCCAACAAATTACGTCTTTTACCAACTAATTTCAACAAAGAACGTTGCGTAACGAAATCTTTGTGATTTTCTTTCAACTTCTCTGTTAACGCATTGATTCTTTCTGTAAAGATTGCGATTTGACATTTCGTAGAACCTGAATCATTTGCTGATTTACCGTATTTCTTAATCAATTCAGCTTTTTTTTCTGTAGTTAAATACATAATACTCTATATTTTCTCTAAATCCGTTTTTCAAGACGCAAAAGTAATTGTTTTTCTTGAATTACAATACACCACACTATTTTTTTTCAAAAAATTAGTTCATTCTGATTATTTCCGCACCGATTGCGTTCAATCGTTTGTCAATATCCTGATATCCTCGATCGATTTGCTCAATGTTACTAATTGTACTTACGCCTTGTGCCGACATTGCCGCAATGAGCAAGGCCACACCGGCACGGATGTCGGGCGACGCCATATTGGTGGCACGCAGTTTCTGTTTGTTTCCAAGACCGATACCCGGGGCTCTGTGCGGGTCACACAAGATAATCTTGCAACCCATATCTATCAATTTATCGACAAAGAACAAACGGCTCTCAAACATTTTTTGATGAATCAGCACGCTTCCCACTGCCTGCGTGGCAACTACCAAGAACACACTTAACAAGTCGGGAGTCAAACCAGGCCACGGAGCGTCGGAGATATTCATAATGGAGCCGTCAATAAACGACGGAATCGTATAGGTTTCTTGGGCAGGAATATATATGTCGTCGTTACGTTTTTCAAATTTCACGCCCAGACGTGAAAATGCCGACGGAATAATTCCCAAATCGGGATATGACACATTCTTGATGGTAATTTCCGAGCCGGTCATTGCCGCCAATCCCATAAAACTGCCGACTTCAATCATATCGGGAAGAATGGTGTGCTCGCAGCCGCCTAAATGGTCAACACCTTCGATTGTCAGCAAATTTGATGCAATTCCGCTGATTTTTGCACCCATCTTGTTCAACATCTTGCAAAGTTGCTGAACATACGGCTCGCACGCGGCATTGTAAATCGTCGTCGTTCCTTCTGCCATCACAGCAGCCATTACGATATTTGCCGTTCCCGTAACCGACGCCTCGTCCAATAGCATATACGTTCCTTTCAAATGTTCGCCCGAAACGGTAAACGTACTCGTGTCTTGATTAAATGAGAACGTAGCACCTAAATTCTGAAAACCTATAAAGTGTGTGTCCAAACGACGGCGACCAATCTTATCACCACCTGGACTTGAAATAAAGCCCTTGCCGAAACGTGCCAACAGTGGTCCCACCAACATTATGGAACCACGCAACGTCTTCGATTTTTCCTGAAAATCCTTCGAAGTCAGATAATCCAAATTGACATCGTCGGCTTGAAATTTGTAATCATTTGTACCTAACTGAGTTACCTTTACGCCAAGACTCATCAGCAACTCAATAAGATTCATCACATCTCGAATCTTCGGAATGTTTTTAATTACAATTGGTTCTTTGGTCAGAAGCACTGCCGACAAAACCTGTAACGCCTCGTTCTTTGCACCCTGCGGATACAAATCGCCTTGTAATTTTTTCCCTCCGGTAATTCGAAATACAGCCATAATTACATTGGTTTTTTATTGTTATTATTGTTGTTTCTGTTATTATTTTTCTTGCCTTGGTTATTGTTGTTATTCTTTTTCTTGAAATTGTTTCTTTTTTGCATTCCCATCATTCCACCTCCTTGAACCGAAACATTCATCAACTTCACATCTTCGGGCAAACTCAAACGTCCTTGTGACAAGCGAAGCAAGTCACCAGCAATAATCTCGTCAGTTACCGATTTCTGATTCCAAAGCACATAATTTCGTTTCATATTGTTGGCAATCATACGCACCAACACATCTTTTTCCTCATCATCGGGCAATTCCACAGCTGCCTTAATCATTCGTTCCACCGTGTAACCATAATGACGGAAACGAATATCATTCAAATTGTATTGCAATCTCTCCGGCTTTGGCAAATCTGTCACCTTTGTGATAGGAAAAGGAAAATCCACATCCAACTTATATTCGCACATTTCAGCCAAAAAATTCCACATTTTTTGACGATAATCCTTCGTTTCTCGAACAGCAGGGTTCATATTGACCATGATAGAGACTAATTCTTTCGCCGCTTCCGTACGTCTTTCTCTATCGTCAATTGTCAACAAATAATCTGCCATCATTTGCACATTCCTACCATATTCAGGGAGAATGAGTGGTTGTTTTGTAGTATTATATTCCATCTAAAATTTTTTTTCAAAAATAACAAAACATTCAGTTTTCTACTAATTGTAGTTTCGCAAATTTCAACAATAACTTTTTATCGCCCCAATTTTCAAAGGAAATGATTGCCGACGCATTGGCATCTTCGCCAGTTCGTTCCTTCACTACGCCAAATCCGAATTTGCTGTGATACACCCTTTTCCCTTCTTGAATCTCCGACATATCGGCCGGTGCGCTCAGCGTCGGTTGGTTTTGTGGTTTATTATACGACGCAAATGGTTTCTCTTTTTCGGAACTATAACCTGAAAAAGCTGGTTTGGTAGATTGTATTGAACTTCGTATCCCTTCGTGTCCAGTTGATGAATACGAACTAAATTGTATTTTCTGTTCGCCCGCCGACGCAAATCGTTGTTTAAACGAAGGATTCGCCTGTGACTGACGGAAAGAATTAAACGTTGACGAATTGCCAAACGGTGACGAAATTCTTTTTGCAGAGCCAATCAAATATTTTGGATCTATTTCAGCCAAAAAACGACTTGGCGGATTGGATGCCAAGTTACCAAATTTTCGTCTCGAATTAGCGTACGACATCGTAAGGGTCCTCATTGCCCTTGTCATTGCCACATAACACAATCTTCGTTCCTCTTCTACTGCCGACTTGCTTTGCATACTCATTGACGACGGGAAAATATCTTCCTCAATTCCTACCAAGAAACAATGCTTAAATTCCAAGCCCTTCGCGGCGTGAACCGTCATAAGCAACACTTTATTGGGATTCTCGACATCTTCTTCGTCTAAATCCGTCATCAGGGCAATCTTCTCCATATAATTGTGCAACGCAATGGAATCGGGATCCATCTCGTTTTCCACAAACTCCTTTGCACCATTCAAAAGTTCGTTGACGTTATTTATCTTATCGTCTGCCTCATCTTTATCGTGTTCTTTCCGAAGCGCCTCGTTAATGTTGATTTTCTCAACTATTCGATTCAACAAGGAATACGCGTCAGCCGTAGGTTCGTCCCCCATAAAGCTCTGAATCAAGGTGACAAATTCGGTGATTTTTTGCTTTGTTGCTGCAGAAAAGATATTCCCCGTTTTTTCTATCTGCGACAATACGACCCACTGCGGGACAGAATTCGTCGTTGCTATCGCGGCCACTTTCTCCATGGTCGTATTACCAATTCCACGTGCCGGATAATTGACAATTCTCGTAAGCGCTATTTCATCTTGCGGATTTATTATGACACGCGCATACGCCAAAACGTCCTTTATTTCCTTTCTTTGGAAAAACGACATTCCTTTCACGATTTTGCATGGAATACGTCTTCTATTCAAGGCCTCTTCCAAAATACGCGATTGTGAATTCGTTCTATACAAGATGGCAAAATCGCTATAATTTTCGCCTTCATCGACCTTTTGTGCAATGGCGTCGGCAACTTTTTGCCCTTCTTCCATATCGGTCGCACATTCCATCAAACGAATCTTCTCCCCCTCCTCCATTTCGGAATATGTATTCTTGGGAATCTGGCGCTTATTTTTCTGAATCAAGCTATTCGCCGCCTCGACAATCGTTTTGGTTGAACGATAATTCCGTTCCAACTTGAATAGACGATAGTCTTTGTAAATTCTGCTAAAATTCAAGATATTCTCAATTCTCGCACCACGGAACGAATAGATACTTTGTGCATCATCGCCCACAACACAAAGATTATTTTCGGGCAACGACAATTTCTTTATAATCTGAAACTGACAGCTATTCGTATCTTGATACTCGTCAACCAAAATATATCTAAAAATTGACTGGTATTTTTTCAAAACATCCTGATTCTTCTGAAGCAACAAGTTCGTAAACAGCAACAAATCATCAAAATCCATTGAATTTGATTTTCTGCACAAAGTCACGTATGTCTTGTATATTTCACTTACGGCAGGCATATTATTTATTCTATCCTGTTTCCAAAAATCCGATGCCTCATACATATCAGCCGTAATCATGTCGTTTTTTGCCTTCGAAATAATTGGGGCAACCTTCGACGCCTTATAAGTATCCTTGTCAAGATTAAGATTTGTTACAATTTGCGTAAGCAGTTTCTTAACATCGTCAGCATCTAATATCGTGTAATTAGAATCATATCCAGGCAATGAAACTGCCTCCATACGCAGTATTTTTGCGAAAATAGAGTGAAACGTACCCATGTGCAACCCTCCAGCAACAGCAGGGCCAACAATTCGTACCACACGGTCTTTCATTTCTGCCGCCGCCTTGTTGGTAAAAGTCAGAGCAAGAATGTTGCTCGCAGGAACGCCTAACGACAACAAATACGCAATTCTATACGTCAGCACCCTCGTCTTGCCCGAACCAGCTCCGGCAATCACCAAACAGGGACCGTCAACATTGCGTACCGCCTCTTGCTGACTTAAATTCAAATCAGAAAACAAATCTTTCATTGGCTAAAACGATGCTAATTCTTTCACTAAACTATCTGCCATGATACGAAATTGAGGCATATCGCTCTCCTTCACAGGATTTGTCGGAGGCGAAATCATTTTCAATGGATTTATCGGAGTACCGTTCTTATACACGCGAAAATCCAAATGTGGGCCAGTTGCTAAACCCGTACTTCCCACATAGCCAATCACTTGTCCCTGACGTACACGAGTACCGACACTCACACCCTTGGCAAATTTCGACAAATGCATATACGACGTAGAATACGAATGTGCGTGTTTTATAGTAATCATATTTCCTGCTCCACCTGAATAACAACGTTTTACCACAACACCATCGCCAATCGTATGCACAGGCGTTCCCGTAGGAGCAGCATAATCCACACCGTGGTGAGGTCTCACAATTTTCAATACCGGATGTTTACGTGCATTCGAGAAATATGACGAAATTCTTGAATACTTAAGCGGTGCTTTTAAGAAAACCTTTCTCGTTGATTTTCCGTTTTGGTCAAAAAACTGCACAAATCCATCTTGTTCAAATGGAATGGCATAACAATCGTCGCCCAAATGATTGAAAACGGCATATTTAATCTCCACATTGCCCGTAGGAACAGAGTCCAGATATTTTTCTTCATACACAACGTGAAAATTGTCACCCTTCTGCAATCCGAAGAAATCTATCGACCAAGCATAAATTTCAGATAGGTTCATTGCCAAATTTGCACTCAGACCGTTGTCCATCATTGCATTCCACAACGACGACTTAATGGTTGCCTTTGCACGTTTCTCCACATACGTAACCTCTTTCTGCCCCTTATATGCACGAGGAACAGAATCTGTCAAGTCATACACCAGATAATTTTCGTCGGAATATTCATAAATCAAGTACAACAAGGTTGTATCAGAAAAAATCTTGGTATATGGTTTTTGCTTTAAACGACGGCGAATATTATATATACTGTCAGATTGGGATAACAAAGCATTACACGTTTTGATATCCACACCAGCATTCAGAAACAAAAGAGTAATATTCTCACCTCGTTTAACCGTATCATTGATAACGGTTAAATCATTCACCCGAATTTTATACAAATACACATCTTTTTCTACAGAATCAGCATTTGTCGTATCTTCGTTAACCGAAGAATCTCCGCCACTACAAGAACAAAATGCGAACGTCACAAAGAGAATACTCAATACTATACCTAACTTTTTCATTGATTCAAATTTTCTGTGCAAATATAAAAAAAGAGGGTTCACCACACTTGATGAACCCTCTATAATTATCAACAGAATATTGTTTAATATTCCCACAAATCGTGTTCGAAGTTGAAAATGAATGTTTTAATTCTTTCTGCTTCGTACAATTGTTCGATACCGAATTTGTAAGAGTTTACTTCACGGTTATTGTACACGTTTGTTTCACGTGAGATGAAGCTACTGAAATAACGTCTTTGGAACAAATCATAGAATGATTTTTGGTCACCATCGCTATTTGGATTGAATGCTTCATTTCTTGCCAAGATAGGTTGAGCAGCTGGGAAATAAATCTTATAAGGCAAAGATTTACGAATTTCACCATCTTTTTCAAACTCACGCAAAGCAGTAATCCACATAATACGAGGATCCATCACAGAACGTTGTTTGTCGAATACCCATTCCTCTTTCAAAATCAAGAATTTCACAGAACTTGGTTGCATAGTGTTTTCGATAGCTTTTGCACTTTCAGTACCATCTTCATTTTCGATGTAGATTGTATCGATACTTGCACCCAATTTTGTCTTGAAATCATCAAATGTGATAGGAACTGCACCGTCACTCATTGGATCGTATGCAAACAAATAACCTTTTTCGATAGCATCGATTGTCAATGCCGTCAAACTATAACGTGAACCAATTTTTCCAGTCTCATTGTTTGGGAAATACAATGGGTGGTTCATTTTTTCACGTAGTGGCAATGTTCTCTCAATTTGCTTAGACCACATTACGTCAGCGTAACGAATCTGTTGCATAGGAACAGGTTTTCTGTCGTTCATATGAGGTTTGTCATACGGACTGTCAGGATATTCACTCGCTTGAGCGAATAATGCTGAAGAAAACGCTACAGCAATAATAAATAATCCTAATTTTTTCATAACATTCAATTTTAAGTTCTATTTAACGACAAATTTCAATACTCCTAGACTACGAGGCTTGCCATCAGGTCCGACTGCTTTGATATCCTCAAAATACACTTTTGAACCTTTAGAAACCTTACTAAAAATATTTTGTTTTACTTGTTGATTAATTCTATTACTCTTAACCGTTTCCGACAAGAAATAAGCGCCAACTTGAGCACTGACGGTGAATGACGTTACTTTGAATGACAAGTCGAAGTCGAAATCCTTCATCTTTGCATCAACTGTCTGAGCAGCTTGCAATCTTGCCTTGTCAATATCACCACCACTCATACCTAACACTTCAGGAACAGGGTCAGGTACTCTCTTGATACGGAATTCCACACTACCCATATTTTGTTTCTTACCGTTAATGTCGGCAACAACGGAGATATTACATTTTCCAGCTTGTTTTACACGTACCGTATAACCGCCACCTGCATTTTTAGTAATAGAACCCTTATCACCAGGAGTCAAACTTGCAGAAATCTTATCTGCAGGAACACCAGGAACAGAAATATCTACAGGGTTGTCAGGACCGATATAGAATACATTCATCTTAGTAGGAGACACAACCAAACTTGGTTTTGCAACTTGGTATTCTCCCGTAATAGTATAACTCAATGTATCTGATGAATTTGGTTTTGGCAACTTGATTACCGCATTATATTTTTGGGCACCAATACCACCACCCGTTACTTCGTACATTGGAAGACCACTTGCTGGGTCAATAGGCAACTTTCTACCATTTACATATACATCCAAAGCTTGCGTCGTATCGAATGCAGCCAAGAATATATGAGAAGAATACTTGTTACCTTGCATAATATAGGTACTTGGAGCTAAAATCACAGGTTCCAACTTATTAAACTTGAACGAAGTTGCATCCAACTGACCATACATTAAATTCAACAAGTCACCTTCTACGTTACGTACGGCAGATTGCCATTGAGTAAGCACGGTGATAACACCCATCAAAGGCAAATGTTCAAATTGAGAACTTGCCCAAGGAATGATACCTGCTTCGTGACCACCACCAACAACATCGTCGGTACATAAAGCAGCCTTCACGTTGCTTGCCATTATAGAAGTAGAGTCAGAACCATTCATAGCAGCAATGTCCAAAACCCACGAACGGAAACTATTAATAGATGCTTTCAATTTAGCACCACCGCAATTGTCACTTTGACCTTGGTCGTTACCAACCATGATTTGAGCAGCAATATCCAAGTTATCCTTCGACTGACATTGTTCCTCCAATGACAACGTATCTATCTTATCGCCATTTTCTACTGCAACATACAATCTTGTACTACCAGTTTCTGGACGAGTAAAACAAGTGCTTCTATCAATCTTATCCGCATAAAAAATGATAGTATCTTTATAATACTGCATTTCAGCAACCAAACTATCAGCTTTTTGTTTCAACACCAATGACAAATCGTGTACTTTCTGCACTTTTTGTGGATTTGCCATATATGCTTTTTCAATAGCATCGTACGCAATTTGGTTCTTACTGATAAAGTTTTCGTTGGTAACGTTCAAAGAGTTATTGATTTTGATGAATGAATCAAGCACATCCTTCGAAACGTTCAACGCCATCAAAGCAGTATAGAAAAGGTACATCATACCAATCATCTTCTGTCTAGGCGTTTCCTTTCCGTGTCCCATTATCTTAGTCTTTTAAATTTTTCTATACTTAATTGAACAAATCTTATTTAATGCTCATAGCATTCAACATATTGCCATAAACAGTATTCAATGCTGACAAGTTCTGGCTCAACTTAGAAATTTCTGCCTTATACTGAGCAACATCGTTTGCTGTAGATTTCAAATCAGACATGATAGAGTTGATACCTGAAGTAATTTCTTCGGTAGCAGTCAAGTTCTTATTTGAATTTTGTAATTGCATTTCATATACAGCATTCAATGCAGACAAATTCTTTGTCAAAGCTTCTTGTTGTTCTGCTTGAGCTTTTGTACTGTCTCCGATAGAAGAGAAGTTCGTGTTCAAACCTTCCAACAATTGTTGATAGCTTTGACCAGAAGTAGCAATGATATCAGCAGTTTTCTCAGCCGATGCAGAAATCAATTGTGATGATTTGCTACCTGATTCAGCAATTGAATTTGCAGTTTGTTTTGCAGATTCAGCAATTGAATCAAATGCACCAGACATTGATGATACTGAATTGTTTGCATTATTAATGTTTTCAACATATGAATTTGTTGCAACAGCAGCATTTGCTATATCAGACATACTAGAAACGTTGTTGTTCAATGCCTCCAAGTTGTTGCCTAAACGAACAAACATATCTTCGCCAAGTTTGCCTTTTTCCAACAATTCATCGAATTTTTCCAAAGCAGAACCACCTTCTTTTCCACCTGGTCCGCCAACACCACCTTCTATTTTACCAGAAAGTTTGTCTTTCAAGAATGTTGTCAAAGGAGTTGTATCTTGAACATCTTGAATACCTTCACCTTCTGGAGTTGGAATCAATTCAGGATATACCAATGTCCAGTCTATTTCAGCATGTACTGGTTCGAAAGCTGAGAAGAAGAAGATAACTGCTTCTGTCAACAAACCAACAACCAACATAGGTCCAGCACCCGGATAGTGTTGAATTTTAAACAATGCACCAACCATTACGACAGATGCTCCCCATCCATAAACTTTCGCCATAAACTTTTTCCAGCCGTCTGTTTCGACTAGTTCTGAAATACTCATCATAACCTTTAAGAATTTTAATGTGTGTAATTTTTATTTTTTCTGTTTATCCTATTAATATACTTGTGAATCACCTACGCCATCAGCACCATATGCACGACCAAGATATGTTTGTACACATCTGAAACCGATATAACTTTTTGCTGAATCTTGATATTCGTAAGTTCTTGAGCTACATTGCATATAGTAAGCAATATCCTTCCACGATCCACCACGAACAACTTTTCTCTTCATTACGATTGGATCGTCGTCCAATGCGCTATAGTAGTTGTCAGTGTTAACATCACCAGTGAAACTATATGCACTTTCATCGAATGCTGTTTGTGTCCACTCAGCCACGTTACCAGCCATATCATACAAACCCCATTCGTTTGGTTCATAGTGACCTACGACAACTGTTTGGATACCACCATCATCGGTGTAGTTACCACGCAATGGTTTAAAGTTAGCGATGAAACATCCTAAGTAGTTTCTTGTATAGTTACCACCCCAAGGATATGGAGATGATTCCAAACCACCTCTTGCAGCATATTCCCATTCTGTTTCAGATGGCAAACGATAATCGTTAACTATTACTTTCTTTACACTACGCAAATATCCGTTCTTCAATTGAGTTCTCCATACACCGAAAGCAACTGCTTGTTTCCAAGAAACACCTACAACTGGATAATGATCATATGCAGGATGCCAGAAATACATAGCAGACATTGGGTCGTTATACGAATAAGTATAATCGCTAACCCAACACAATGTGTCTGGATAAATATTGATTTCTTCTTTTACAATATAAGAAGATCTATCTTTTATAGCTTGTCTTGTTCCATCAGCACGAAGCACGTCGCCTTCATATTTGCCCGTTTTGTAATTGTATGCACGATTTTCCTTTCCATTTACTTTCTTCTTTTCAGCAGCTTGCTTGAAATCCATCCAGTAAAATACGAAATTCAAACGACGAACATCCAATTCGTGTTTCTTGTAGAAACGTTCATCACCTTGCAAGAAGAACGACAACAAAGCTTCACGATTTTCTGCCTCATTCCAGTCAATTGGTTTTGTCCAGTCAATGTACTGCTCATCATCATCCAAATCTTCACCGAATTCATTTACAGTAACGAACAAATCTTCCTTACCTGCATCTTCCTTCAATGTAACGTATGCCAATGAATCGCGAACCCAATCCACGAATTGACGATACTCATTGTTGGTGATTTCCGTCTCATCCATCCAGAATGCCTGAACAGACACCGTACGGTTTTGAGCTGTATTAGCCCATGCTACATCTTGATCACTTGGTCCTACATTCAAACTTCCCTGTGGAATAAACAACATTCCGAATGGAACTTCATTACTCCAAGCTGGTCTTGTCTGTGTACCTGACAACTCTCCACTTTGATAACTAGATGAACAACTTGCCATCAAAGCGATAATCGAACTAAAGAACAATAACTTTTTCATATGCATTCATATTAAAATAATTCGCAAGTTAATACTATTTTCTAAATATCCTACAAAAATCTTACACTTTTATAAATTTTATTTTCTTTTTCTATAAACAAGTTGAAGTCATACGACAACATAAACTCAAGATTACCAGCACTTTCGCCTCCTAATTTCGATGTTACAATATCATAAGAAAAAATTGCCTTCAAACCGTCTAATTTTGCTCCATCTTTGAATTGAACACCGACATTTAAGGAAATATCTTGACTACTTGTGTATGAAATTCCAACGATTGCAAAGTTATTATAAATTGCTCTACAATCAAAACTTATTTGCAAATCTGATACTGTTGTTTTTAAAGTCATAGCCGGACATAACGTCCACTTCGGGCTCGATGTCTTATAATCATAACCGCAAGAAAGCCAATAATGACGCTTCAGATACTTCATTTTGCCTGAATCAAATTTCAAACTTGGTTCATTTAACTCCGTAACGGAAAATGCCGCATACAAACTACCGACTTGATAAAACGCCCCGAAGCCCAACAATAAATTTGAGAACTTCTCCTTTGAACCGATGGTCGATTCCAAATAACTATCGTTGGTACCATCAGGATACACAGCTTCACTCAAATCCCAGCCGACGGTATTCAATCCCGCACTCAACCCCAGACCCAAGCGTCCCGAACGGAGATTCAGATGATATGCATAATTCAATTTTGCGGAAACTCTTTTTTCAAATCCTTCCTTCGTCTGAGCCACCGACAAGCCTACTCCACTATTGACCGACTTGATCGGCATAGAGACGTTGAACCATGTTGATGCCGGTCCCGATTTGTCAACAAAGCCCATATATTGATTACGCACCACCAGACTCGCATTGCCGTAATCAAAAGCTCCACAAATAGCAGGATTGTACGAAGATTGATGGAACGCATAGAGCGAGCTTCTTGGATTCAATTGTGCAAAAACGACAGAATCCATTGCAACGATACACACTATCGTCGTCCATAAAAACTTCAAAACGTACTTCAATCTCCTTTCCATTGTGGAAACCTAACTGAAAACAATGCGTAAATAAACTACATTTTTTTTATGATTGCAAACATTTGAATAAAATCATTGGTTTTTGAGGGGGGCTATACATTATAATAATGTATATATATTATGCCAATAATTTTTTTACTATATCCGAAATTGTCTTGCCGTCGGCTACGCCTGCAAATTTTTTGCTTGCAATTCCCATAACCTTCCCCATATCTTTCATAGAAGATGCTCCTGTAGTAGCCACAATCTCCTTGATGCCTGCCTCAAGTTCCTCAACCGAAAGTTGTTTTGGCAAATATACTGTCAACACGTCGGCTTCGGCATTTTCCTTGTCGGCCAAATCTTTTCTGTTGTTTGCCAGATATTCAGCCGCAGAATCACGACGTTGCTTAATAAGCTTTTGCACGATTTTCAACTCAGTTGCATCGTCCAAATCGTCGGCTCCAGTTTCTGCTTTTGCCAAAATAAACGCCGTTTTTAATGCACGAATAGCATCTAACTTTACTTTTTCCTGATTTTTCATTGCTGCCATTAAATCCAAGGCAACTTGTTTTGTAAGTTTCATATTGATACTTTTTTATGTTTTTTTTCAATAATTTTCGACATAAATTGACTGACAAACGGTTTCAACGACGGCAATCCCTTGTCGTTCACTGCAAGATAAGTCAAATATACTCCTATTATTAATATGATAACAATAGGATACCACATTCCTACCCACGCGCTGATAGTCGCCGCCTTCACACTCTTTTCGGCTATCATCGTGAGCACATAGTACATCAGATAAAACAAAAACGAAACGATTACGGGAACACCGAAACCGCCCTTTCTCACCAATGCTCCGAATGGTGCACCTACGAAAAACATTATCATACACACAAATCCCAACGTGAATTTTTTGTGCCATTCGATACGGAACTTATTCAGTCCTTGCTCTTGTGAGATTGTGGGTTCAACCGCCGACAACAAGAAAGATTCAGCTGTTCGAGCCGAATTCAGCGCCTTGGTAACAACAGCAAGTCTTGCTTCAGAACTCATTCCTGCATACAAAGTGTCTAAACCAACCATCACGCCAACGGAATCTTTGTTCGCCTTTGCCTTATATACATTATTAATAAAGAACTGCGTAAAACAGCGACTATTATGTCCTTTATAATTCAATCGCAAAGAATCTATCATATAATCCAGCTGCACGACATTCTGCATCTGCGAATTATGTTTGAACAATTCCACATTCGTCCGACTGAACGCATAATCTTCCAACTCGAACAAAACTTGTTGCTTGTCAAATGAATACTGACGGAACGGACGTTTTTTGCGATACTCGTCAATACTACTTCTGTCAATCACATCTTCATACGATTCGCCTGAATACAAGGTAAGCACAAGATACCGCTTGTCGTCGGTAACTTTCATCGTGGCAGAATCGGCAATGATGACACTTGTATTACCAGCATTATTCCGATGATCATAAATCATCATATCGTACATCATATTCGTTTCGGTATTTTTCGACGAAATCTTCAAACGAACTTGATCAATACCATCAAAGAATATACCTTCTTTTATATTCATTTCCGGTCGCTGGTTTCTTACATCAAACATCAACGACCAGAGCCGCAAATTAGAATACGGCAACACATTATTGGCATACACAAACGAAAATCCCATCAAGAATACATTGAATACAATTAATGGGAGCATTATACGCGACAAGGAGACGCCCGCCGACTTTATCGCAATCAACTCGTTGGTGTCGCCCATACTACCATACGCAAATATTGACGAGCACAACACCGCCAATGGCAACGACATTTGGAGCAATCCCATCGCCGCAAAAAAGAAGAGTTCTAATATTATCCGTAGTTCAAGTCCTTTGCCAACGAGATCGTCAATGTAACGCCACAAAAATTGCATGAGCAACAAAAAAGTCGTCACGAAAAAAATTATGACTAACGGTACCAGATATGATTTTAGAATAAATAAGTCTAATTTCTTAATCCCCAACATAATACCTAAGCGGCCAATAACCGTTTCAAATTATCAATTTGAAAATTCCACAATCGAACAACATCATCAGATTCTTCCTCTTCGGAAAAATCTATCACATGCAACACGTATGTCCCCGTCAGTTCTTGTCGTTCAATCCTAAACTCAAAATAATCTTCTTCATCGTCTTCCTCCCAACGAAAACGGATAAACACATTTTCGGCAGAGTCAAGAACAATAGCGCGAGAGATTTCCTTGTGCCATAAGAAAGAATACACTTTTCCGTCCTCGCTCGCGGCATCATCGGCAAACCATTTTGCCAAACCGTCGGGAGTAGCGACATATTTATACAACACGCCAGGCATTGTATTCATCTCAAACTCCAAATCAATTTTTTGTTTCGACATATTTATCGCATTACAAATGCAAGATACAATTTTTTCTATAAAAACGTCACAAAATAAGAAATATTGATGGTCGTTTTAGTAAATTTGGTTTCTCCTTACACCATTCTGCAATTGTTTTTGTCCGTATTTCTTCGGTCGGCAAGGTTATGTCCGTCGCAATACACAATTTTGTAGCTGGTCTGAGAACGGCAAGCAAATCCTCAAACAATTGCTGATTCCGATATGGCGTCTCCATAAAGATCTGTGTCTCTTTCGTCTGCATTGCCCTATTTTCCCACGACAAAAGCATTCGTTTCCGTTCGTCCTTTATTGGCACATATCCATGAAAGGCAAAACTTTGTCCGTTGAATCCAGATGCTATCAGTGCCATGATTATGGAATTCGGTCCGACAAGCGGAACAACCTGTATTCCCAATCGGTGGGCTTCGGCGACAAATATGTTTCCTGGGTCGGCAATGCAAGGCATACCCGCTTCGCTCATAATTCCAATATCGAAACCATTTTGCAACGGTGCCATTTTTTCTGCAACGTTCTCGGAAGGATTATGTTTGTTTATTTCAAAAAAAACAGTTTCCTCGATATTTTTCTCGGGACAAACCTTTTTCACAAACCTCCGAGCCGTTCGCGCATTTTCTACAATATAATAATGTAATGATTGAATGACACTGATATTATAGCGAGGAAACAACACTTCAGACGATTGTTCTCCCATTTCGGACGGAATTAGATAGATTTTACCTTTCATTTGAAAAAATTTCTTTTACTTTGTAAAAATAAAAATTAAATCGATTCGAATCATAATGAATTAATTTATGATACTACTTAACCTCATCCAATTCATACTTTTGGCTTTTTGGACATTATTCTACGTCTATGTAATAAGTCTGTTTTTACCTTCCAAAGCGACACTGTGGCTCACGGTACATTTATGGGCACCGGTAAATTCCTATATCATATTCAGCCCCATCAAGGCCGAAGGATTGGAGAATCTTGATCCGAACAAGAATTATGTCTTTATGGCAAATCATTCCTCGTTTTACGACATTCCTTGTCTTTTCTGGGGTTCGAAACGAATGCTTCATTTTTTGGCGAAAGAAGAATTGAAGCACAACATTTTCACTGGGTTCGTCCTTCGAAAAATGCAAATGATTTTTATTGACAGAAAAAACGCTCAAAAATCGGTGTCGAGTATGCGACAAGCCGTTGATTTGATTTCACAAGGAATGGACATCGCCATCTTTCCCGAAGGGACGAGAACAAAAACGGGAGAATTAAATCCGTTCAAGAAAGGAGGTTTCAAATTAGCCATCAATTCTCAAACCGACATTGTTCCCGTTACCATAAAAAATTCCGCAAAAGCGTGGTCGCGCTCTAATATTCGTTTTCGCCCGACAAAAGTAACCGTCTGTTTCGGGAAGCCCATCTCGGTGCAAGGATTACAAGAAAATGATGCTTCGCAAGTTGCAACTCAAGCATTCAACATTATAAGCGAGGAATTGAAGAAATAACTTACTTCCGATTGCTATATTTCATAAACGCAAGGGAAATATCTTCCTTGTAAGTATCTGTCACTGGTATCTCGACCATAGGTTGTGTATCCAATTCCAACACAAGTCCTACACCACCTTTACGAAGAGCAACGGCATGGTCAAAATTCACCATATATTTTCTATGGCAACGGAAAATCGTGGTATCTTTCAAATCATCAACCAAACGCTTGAGTGAGTTTCTCAAAAGATAATCCAACATTTTTCCCTGATTTTGATATTTTATATGGACGTAATTATCGTCAGACTCAATCCAAATAACATTTTCCATCTTGACTGACAAACGAATCTCGCCCTTTTCATCCTTGAACTGTACCACCGTTGGCTGATTAACTGCCGAAACAGCAATATCGCTTCCTTTATACTGATTCTCTAATTTCTGCAAGGCATTCTTTTTTTCCCAGAAAGCCAAATACAGCCACGACAACATTGTAGGAATCAATAACACGAAGAAAATTGCAGAAAAGCAACTCCAAAAGAAATCAACCACCTGAGTTCCGTCCTTTAATCCCGCTGTCGCAGGCATTGCAAGCGTTGCTATACTGGTGTAAATGATCGACATAGCGGATATTTCCACTATAATCCAAACTACAAAAACCCAATAAAACATTCTATGACGCTTGGCATAAAAATATAATATGACACGACTAATAACCAACACAAAAAAGCCGACAAACACAATCGCCATCGACCATAGAAGGTATTCCAACGTAGTAACGTCGCCACCACCCCATTGTGTAGAAGAGAAAGGTTTATAGATATTTATAAACAACAATGCAAATATCGTCGCAAACACGACAGAACTTGCAAGACCGGATTTTTGAGTCAAATATCCAGGAATTTCCTTTTGTTGCTTAAATTCTATTAGCTTCATACCGAAATTTTGTGCAAAGGTAAAAAAAATCCTTTACACAAACAAGAATGAAAAATTCAAGGAAAAATAGTATATTTGTAACGGATTAAAAACATAGAAGATGATAAAGACAGATTTAGATAAAGCAAGTTATAGCTTGGGAATGAATATAGGAGCGAGTCTCAAAGGTGAAGGCGTGAGCCAAATCAATGCCGAAATGTTCGCGAAAGGTCTTTCAGATATGCTCAATGGAAGCAAACTTGAACTTTCGATGCAAGAGGCATACGAGACGATACAAGATTTTTTGGCGAAAGCAAATGCTGCCAAATTTTCTAAAAACATTACCGAGGGTAAGAATTTTTTGGAAGAAAACGGGAAACGTCCTGGCGTTGTAACGCTTCCAAGCGGTTTACAATATGAAATCATTACACAAGGGAACGGTCCTAAACCCAAAGCTACCGATACGGTAACCACACACTATCATGGTACTTTGATTGACGGAACGGTATTCGACAGTTCTGTTCAACGCAATCAACCAGCATCATTCCCTGTAAACGGCGTAATTCAAGGATGGGTTGAAGCTCTTCAACTTATGCCTGTGGGCTCGAAATGGAAATTATATGTGCCATCAGAATTAGCGTATGGAGCAAATCCTCATCCTGGTGGACCGATAGAACCTCACATGACGCTTATTTTCGAGGTTGAATTATTGGCAATCAAATAAAAACGTTCTGACCCATGAAACGATTGTTGACACTTTTCATATCAGTTTTTCTTCTGGTTCACCTCTGTTTTAGCCAAAAGAATCTGCAGAAACGTGCCGACGATGCGTTGAAATCCAACGAATATACGTTTGCCATTAACAATTATAAAAGTTTATTCTCACAAACGGAAAACGAAGACCCGAACAAGCCAGTTATTGCATACAAGATTGGATATTGCTATCGACATATTTCAAGTCCGCTTCACGCACAATTATGGTTCGAAAAAGCTATTGACTTGAATTATCAAGACCCCATCGTATATCTTTATTGTGCCGATGCAATGCGAATGAACGAGAACTTTGACAAGGCAATTTCATATTACGAGAAATATCATTCATTGGTGCCATCCGACAAAAAAGCAGATAAGGGCATTGAATCGTGTAAGAATGCGAAAAAATGGATTAAAAATCCGACAAATTATAAAGTTACCAATCTTGCCTACGTCAATAGCGAGTTTTCGGATTATTCTCCGTTTTACCTTTTTGACGGGAAAGGTTCTTCGTTATACTTTTCTTCTTCCCGTTCAAATGCCGTTGGCGATATGATTCACGGTGGTAGCGGGCAACGATTCTGTGACATTTTCACTTCAAAAGAAGATGCCAAAGGTGCATGGTCGGCGGCAGTCTCAATTTCCGACCAAATCAATACGACGAACGAAGAAGGTGCGCCAAGCATTACGAAAGATGGTAAATTCCTATTTTATACTCAATGTGAATACGGAAACACAAAATCATTCTGTAAGATATTGTCATCCAATAAAATAGGTTCATCTTGGGATAAACCTGTTGTTGTAAAATTTTCCGACACGAAAGATACGGTTGACTATGTACATCCTTGCATTTCGGAAAGCGGACTTACTTTGTTTTTTGCATCAAACCGACAAGGTGGCTATGGAGGTTACGACATTTGGTACTGCACTCGTCAATCGGTTAATGAAAAATGGGGAAGACCCAAGAATGCCGGAGATATTATCAACACTGAAAATGATGAATTATTCCCGTATTTGCGTGCTGACAGTACATTCTATTTTGCGTCGAATGGTCACGTTGGCATGGGTGGATTGGACATTTTTAGGGTAAATCACGATGCGAAAGGGAAAGAATATATTCTTAACCTGATGAGTCCTATCAACTCTCCGTCAGACGATTTTGGCATTTCGTTCAAGGATTCTTTGGAAGAAGGATTCTTCAGTTCCAACCGTCCTGGTGGGAAAGGGTACGATGACATTTATCATTTTGCAATCGTAAAACTGCATTATTCCATTAAGGGAAGAGTTATCAACGAAATGACCAACGAGCCGATTCCGCAAGCGACAGTTAGTTTAATTGGTAGTGACGGAACCTCAATGGAAGTGGTTGCCGATAACGAGGGAAATTACACATTTCAACTGAACCCACAGACCAATTACGTGTTACTGGCTATGCACAATGACTTTTTGAACTGCAAATACAAGGTTTCAACATATGGTCGCAAAGACGACAAGGATTTTGAAGTCAATCTCTATATGACGCAAGTGGATGCTGCGATAGAAGTGCCCAACGTATTGTACGACGTGAATCGTTGGGAACTACGACCAGAATCCATCGTTTCACTTAACAAATTATTTGAAACATTGGAGGACAACCCATCCATCGCCATAGAATTAAGTTCACACACCGACTATCGTGTGGGAACCAAAATGACCAACGAGGAATTGTCACAATTACGTGCCCAATCTGTTGTGGATTTCCTTATATCGAAAGGTATCGACAAAAAAAGATTGACGGCGAAAGGATATGGTGCATCGGCACCCAAGAAGATTGACATGAAATATGCCGATTTGTATCCGTTCTTGAAAGTTGGCGACGTGTTGACACCCGAATTTATACAGAATTTAAGCGACAAATCTCAACAAGATATTTGTCATCAAATAAATCGTAGAACAGAGTTCCGTGTAACTTCAACAAATTATAAAAAGTAATGGCAGTAGAATCTCGCTATATGCAACGTGGCGTTTCGGCAGGCAAGGAAGATGTGCACAACGCCATAAAAAACATTGACAAAGGATTATATCCACAAGCATTTTGTAAAATCATCCCCGATATTTTAGGGGGCGATCCTGAATATTGCAACATAATGCACGCCGACGGAGCTGGTACGAAATCATCGTTGGCATATCTTTATTGGAAAGAAACGGGAGATTTGTCGGTTTGGAAAGGCATTGCCCAAGATGCGCTGATTATGAACATCGACGACCTTTTGTGCGTGGGTGCAGTTGACAATATCTTGGTTTCGTCAACAATAGGGAGAAACAAACTTCTTATTCCGGGTGAAGTTATTTCTGCCATCATCAATGGCACCGACGAACTCCTTGCTGAACTACGAGAGATGGGCGTCGGCGTATATGCCACTGGTGGCGAGACAGCCGATGTAGGCGATTTGGTACGAACTATCATCGTTGACAGCACCGTAACATGCCGTATGAAACGGAGCGATGTAATCAACAATGCCAACATAAAAGCAGGCGACGTGATTGTGGGACTTGCTTCATACGGAAAAGCAACATATGAAAAAGAATACAATGGCGGAATGGGTAGCAACGGATTAACTTCGGCACGCCACGACGTGTTTGGAAAATATCTTGCAAAGAAATACCCAGAAAGTTACGATGCCGCCGTTCCCGACGACCTTGTGTATTCAGGAAATCTGAAACTTACTGATGCCGTTCAGGATTCTCCTCTTGATGCTGGAAAATTGGTTCTTTCACCAACAAGAACGTATGCTCCAGTAGTAAAAAAATTGTTAGATGCTATGCGTCCGCAAATACACGGAATGGTTCATTGTTCGGGCGGTGCACAGACTAAAATTTTGCATTTTATTGACAATCTTAAAGTTGTAAAAGACAATCTATTCCCTGTTCCTCCGCTTTTCAAAACTATCAAAGAACAATCGGGAACGGATTGGAAAGAAATGTACAAGGTATTCAATATGGGACATCGTTTGGAAGTGTATGTTTCGCCCGAAAATGCACAACAAGTAATTGAGATTTCCAAGTCGTTTAATATCGACGCACAAGTTGTGGGTAGAATTGAGGCATCCGACAAGAAAGAACTTGTCATAGAAAGTGAATTTGGCAGATTTGAATACTAATCTCAAACGTTCATTTCATCCGTATGCAAGGGAAATACGACATAATCATTGTTGGTAGTGGTCTTGGAGGTTTAGTATGCGGATATATCCTTTCAAAAAAAGGATTCAAAGTTGCCATAGTCGAAAAAAATGCTCAAATCGGCGGTTGTTTGCAGTCATTCAGACGCAAGGGGGTGAATTTTGACACCGGAATGCACTACATTGGCAGTATGGACGAAGGTCAAATCCTTTATCGCTTCTGGAAATATCTTGGCTTAACCGAAACGATTCCGCTCCAAAGACTGAACAACGACGGTTTTGACATCATTTCTCTCAACGGCACGCAATATAACATTGCTTCGGGCTACGACAATTTCATTCAATCTTTGTCACAAAAGTTTCCTAACAACGAAGATGACATTAAGAACTATGTAAAACGAGTGCAAGACATTGCCGACGCGTCGCCACTCTACAATCTGAAAAAAATACAAAACAACGTATTTTTAGAGCCGGATTACATAAAGACAAGTATTAACGACTTCATTGCTTCGACAACGCAAAATCCCGTCTTACAAAACGTACTAGCAGGCAATCTACCTCTCTATGCAGGAGTGAAAGACAAAACGCCGACGTACATCCACGCTCTCATCACAAATTTCTATATTCAGAGTGCATTTAGAATCATTGGAGGAAGCAATCAGATTGCCGATTCACTTGCAAATTCAATAAAACACTTTGGCGGTGAGATATTTACCAATGCCGAGGTTGACAAATTCATTTGTGATTCCGAGAAAGCAACAGCAGTAATACTCACGAACGGAGAACGCTTGGAAGCCAAAAGCTTCATTTCGAATGTACATCCACAAGTTACCATAAGTAAAATTGACTCTCCGATGATACGGAAAGCGTATCGGACACGTATCAACAGCTTGCAAAACACGATTTCGAATTTCACCGTATATATAAAATTCAAACCAAACACGACACCCTATCTTAATTATAATTACTACTATTACAAGAATGCCGACGTGTGGGCTGGCAACGACTACAATCCCGAAAAATGGCCTGAACAATTTCTGTTTATGCATCAATGCAAGGAAAAAGACCAGAAATTTGCCGAAAGTGCCGAACTCATCGCCTATATGAATTACGCCGAAGTAAAACAATGGGAAGGCACAACCGTAGGTCATCGTGGCGAGGATTACGAGCTTTTCAAGAAACAAAAGGCAGAACGAATGTTGCAAGAACTTGAGCTTTCGTTTCCGGGAATTCAGAATTGTATTGAGACATACTATACCTCAACGCCGTTGACGTATGAAAATTACACCAAAACCAAGGACGGTTCAATGTACGGAATCATTCGCGACAAAAATTTTCCCACACAAACACTTGTGTCACAAAGAACAAAAATACCAAATCTGTTTATGACTGGGCAAAACATCAATTCCCACGGAATTTTAGGTGTTACCATCGGCTCTGTCATCACGTGTGCCGAATTTTTAGGACTGAACGAGGTGATTCAAGAATTTTACGAATAAACTCATTCAAATTTTGTCACGATTTTGTTGTAATTCAGGATCAGCAGCACGCCAGTAACTACCGTTGACACAAAATCAGAAATCGGAACGGAGAGCCAGATGCCTTTCAAGCCCATATACTGCGGCAAGATAATGAGTAACGGAACCAAGAAAATGACTTGCCTTGTGAGCGACAAAAAGATAGATAACCGTGCACGACCAATTGACTGAAAGAAAATGGAAACAACAATTTGGAAACCCAATATGGGGAACGCCATAGTAAACAATTGCATTCCCGAACAAATCAGATCCGTCATCACCACATTTTGGGTAAAACACGCTGCCAATTGTTCTGGAAAAAGATTCATTACAGCATATCCCACAATAGTTATACCCACGCCTATCCAAATGGTCATCCACAATGTTTTGGTTACTCGTGTAGGTTGCGACGCGCCATAATTGTAACCGACAATAGGTTGCATTCCGTGCGACAAGCCAACCACGAAGACCGTCACCAAACTAACTATCGTGTTGATTATTCCGTATGCGCCAATGGCATAATCGCCAGCATATTTCCCTAATTGCCAGTTAAATAAAGCTACGACCATACACGTACACAAATGCAACAAATAAGGCGATAAACCTATAGAAAACACGTGACGAATAATATTCCACCGCAAGCCGTAAATGTGTTTTTTGAAATGAATATGCGAGTTTTCGTGACAGAAATGCCACATAACCCACGCAAAACCAGCCGTCTGTCCCCAAATAGTAGCCAATGCGGCACCATCAACGCCCAAATCCAACAAATACACGAAAACATATACCATCAGCACGTTGACTACCATCGTGACAAGCACCGCCCACATCGCCTTCGACGGATAGCCCGAAGAACGAAGCACCGAATTGAGATAAAAAAATGCTTGCGTTATAGGATTACCTATCAAAATGATACGCATAAAATTACGAGCATACGAAATGGTAAGTCCGCTTGCACCAAACAGATACAACAAATCATCTAAAAAATACAAGCCCACTGCCGACAGTAACACGCTAATCAACAGAGTGAGAATCATACCATTACCGAATGTTTGCTCGGCATCGTCACGACGATTGGCACCAAGTCGGATAGAGATGATTGAAGCGGCACCCGTACTTACCAACATACCAAACGCGGTAGCAATATTCATCAACGGCATAGTGATCGTCACACCCGAAATTGCAAGTGCACCGATGACCTGCCCGATAAAAATCCTATCAATAAGATTATACAATGATGTGGCAACCGTTGCGACAATGGCAGGAATGGAATATTGCAACAAAAGCCGTCCAATATTCTTTTGTCCTAAATCCGTATCAATCGTATGTTCCAGCGTTTGCATCAATGCGGATTTTTAATCACCCTCATCAAAATCACTTTCATCATCATCATCGTCGTCGTCATCCTCATCGTAATCTTCATCCGACGCATCATCGTCAAGAGCCAAATATGGTGAAGAATCCACGGAATCAACGTCGAACAAATCATCTTCAACCATATTCCCGTGAGCAACAGCAAGAATTTCGTCAGAAGATAAAGCACGAACGTTGGTGACGATCAATTTTTCAGAAAGGAAATTGCCCATTTCCACACAACCGTCAACCACTTCTTTTATCACATTTGAAACAACGACATCTAACGGAATCAATACCGTAGCACGAAAAATACAGCCCGAAATCTCCAACGACTCCACCTCGCAACCATATGTATCCATTGCCGAATCAAACTCGCCACGAAGAATGCGAGTTTCAACTTCGTTAAACGCAATCTCGTTTTTGTGTAAAAAGCCAATAAAATAACGAAGACTCGTACCTTTTCCGCCCATTCCTGTGGAAATCAAAATCTGATCTTCATCAAGTAAGGAACTCTCCAACAACATTTTACATTCGCGATATGCCATAGCTGCCCAGAGTTTCAACTCGCCAACCGCATCGTTTCTGAACTTCTCAATAATACGAAACGATTCGGGATTGCCCAGCAAAGCAAGAAAAACCAATATGTCACGTTGTTCTTCCAAACGGGCATCAGGGTCGTATAACAAAGGAACTTTCTCTAAAATATCCTCAAACGTCACCACGTGTTTTTTCAACATTCCCGAACGTTTGAAATAGTTCATCTGGAGATTTAAATCAATCTGCTCCTCAATGATATTGAGCCCTTCGTAATCGCCTTTTGCTATTTTTTCTTGTATATTTTTTGGTAATATCATATCCTTATATTATTGCATCGTAAATCAAACGTTGGATTCGTGGTCGCAACGCTGAATCGCCCAACATTGTGTTTTTCGCGTCGGGGGTGATTCGATTCACTCTGTTCGACAAAAATATATAAATTATTGATTCTTCGGGGTCAACCCAGAATAAAGTTCCTGTAAACCCCGTATGACCATAACTATCCAACGATGTACAATGACACGTTGGGTCAAGTTTCAAGCGATTTGGTTCTGGTTTATCAAAACCATAGCCCTTTCTATTTCCATTTTCGCAATTTGGACACGACGTGAACAATTTAATCGTTTGGGGATTCAAGAATTTTTCATTTCCATACGAACCTTCGTTCAACAGCATTTGAAGCAATTTTGCCAAATCATACGCATCGGAAAACAAGCCAGCGTGACCGCTCACACCACCCAAAATCGCCGCTCCCCTATCATGCACGTAACCTTGCAACAACTGTTTTCGAAAAAACTCATCGTTTTCGGTCGGAGCAATTTGTGATTTCTCAAATTTCTTCAATGGCAAATAACCCAACGTTGACGCGCCAAGTTTCGCATAAAAGTTCTCATTGAGATACTCATCCAACGACTCGCCCGACAAGTTTTTTACCACATCGGTCATCAAGTAAAACCCCAAATCGCTATACACAACTTCTTTATTCGGCAACAAAGGCGATTCCATTATCAAGCGAAAAACCGTATCACGGTAGCCATTGAACATATATCGATTCTCGCCAATCTCGATTTGATGAGTGTCATCTTTTTTGTCAGAAAACGCACCATCGACATACTGCATATCTTTCGTCATATACAACTGATAATCAAGCATGTATGGATAATCAACAGAACGAGTTTTCGACTTTTTTCCGCGTCCATAATAATCAACAATGAACGTCGGCAACGAAGAAACGCCTGATTTTAACTGTGCCTGATGCGTCAGCACGTCGGAAACGAGCAACGTATCCTTGTTCGTTCCTTGCAAATACGGCAGATAATCGCCAAGAGTTTTTTTTAGCGAAAATTTTCCTTCATCATACAATCTCATCAATGCAACAGCCGTCGCCGCCGATTTTGTAACCGAAGCCAAGTCATAAATAGTTGTTTCTGTCACAGAATCAGCGGAATTGTACGAAAAACGCCCGAACGCCTTTTCATAAACCACTACCCCGTTGCGTGCAACCAAGACTTCACAGCCAGGCATTGCACCATAACCAATAAATGTATTGACAACTGAATCAATCTTTTGCAACTTTTTTTCGTCAAATCCCACTTCTATTGGTTCGCCCACACGCAAACGGTCAATTGAGCCGTAAGAGATGCCACTTCCAGCCATAAAGCCACCTGCCGACACAGGTAAATGTCCGCTTGCCGGCAATGCACCAAACAACACTTCGGGAGTAATTTCCTGTACCATACGTTTGAAATCGTGCGACACTACAAGCGTTTCAACATTTGGCAAAACCGTCTTGAAATAATCCAACGCATACGGATTGGCGTGAAGCACCATCACCACATTATTTTCTTTGGCGATACGACCGACAATATCAACCATTGGTTGAGTTATTCCATACTTTTTGCTTGGATACGAACTCGAGCCTTGCACGTCGAGAATCACCACATCGTATGCTTTCAATTCCTGCAATGTTTTAGGCAACAATTCCTCAAGCGTTTTATAATCATTCGACGCAGGCACGACGAACTGTTTTACCGTCGTCTGTTTCTGCAATTTCTTTACGAAATACGACGTTTTATCCGTCAGTGAAACAACGGCAAATTTCTTAGTGTCCAATTTCTTGAACGGCAGTTGTGACTTAGAGTCACGGACTACCGTAATTGAAGATTGCACAAGTTTTCTATTCAGATTTTTCGCTGAAGGCGTATTCAAATCCTCGTACAAATTCTGTAAATCAACGTGAGTGCGCTCAGGCACTTTCATCCACGATTTTGCGATAAGAATTCTTCTACAATGTTCGTCAATGTCGGATTGTTTCACCCGACCGCTTGCAAGAGCCGCCTTTATTGCCGAAATGGCCTGCGGAACGTCCAAAGAGAACTCCAACACGTCGTTGCCGGCAAGCAAGGCACGAACCTCTACTTCGCCAGCGGGGAAAGCATTTGCCACCGCCTTCATATTGAGAGCGTCGGTGAAAATCAAACCTTGGAAATTCAAGTCATCACGAAGTTTTTCCTTCACTATTTTTGGCGACAATGTTGACGGAAGATTTTTTGTCTTATCCATTGACGGCACATACAAATGAGCAATCATTATTCCTGTCAAATCATTCTTTATCAATCGTTTGAAAGGATACAACTCAAAATTTTCAAGTTCTTCTTTTGTACCACTCACCAACGGCAATGAATAATGCGAATCGCTTGTCACATTGCCGTGACCAGGAAAATGTTTTGCCGTAGTCAACACGTTTTGCGACTGCATTCCACGCATATACAACTCCCCTTTTTCCGCCACATTACGTTTTTCCTCGCCAAACGAGCGAGTGTTTATCACAGGATTGAGCGGATTATTATTGATATCAACCACAGGAGCGAAGTTGATATGAATGCCCATTCGCACGCATTGGCGACCAACTTCCACGCCCATCTCCTCAATCAGATGATGATTTTTCTCGTCAATGGCACCAAGTTGCAACTGACGAGGGAACGAGATGGTACTATCTAAACGCATTCCCAAACCCCATTCTCCATCAATGGCAACCGACAAAGGGATTTTTGCCAATGACTGGAATTCGTTTGTCATCTTTGCCTGCAATACAGGCGAACCTTTGAAGAAAATCACGCCGCCAATGTGCTGCTCGGTAATCAATTTTTTGACAGCTTCAGTATTATTCTGTTTCGGGTCGGAATAAGCTGCCACCATAAATAGTTGACCTATTTTTTCATCTATCGACATTGAGTTGAAGACAGAATCCACCCAATGCATATCGGCACCCTGAAAAGGATACGACGCCTCTTTTGTCGATTCCGACGAATTTAAGAAACCGTAACTCAACAACAGAATTCCCAAAACCAATATCGTATTTCGTAACATTTTTAACATTTCTCTTCTTTTTTTCCGTAGAGACGCGCCATGGCACGTCTCTACATATACATCTCGTTTAATTTTTATGAGACGCAATGAATTGCGTCTCTACATAATTTTTAATTCTATAAATATTCCATCAACTCCTTGTATAACAAATACATAGAATCAATATCAGATTTACATATTTTCTCATTCGGCGTATGTGGAAATTCTTGTGGAGCCCCAACGAAACACCAATTTACGGCATACGGTATTTTCTGCAACGACGCTCCGTCGCTTCCGCCTGCCGTTTCCACCTCACGTTGCACCGCAATATTCTCACGTTTTGCAATATTCAAAATTTTATCGACATACGTCCTTCGTGGCAAATTCGTGTCTTTCATAGAAACCACGCAACCCTTGCCATACTCTATTCCGTCGGTAATCCAAGTAATATCGGCAATCAACGCATTGTGAATGTGACACATTTTGTATAGATGTCGCCAACAAAATTTCACATTTCCCGCACCTGTCTCCTCGCCTGTCGTAAAGATAATGGCACCATTTTTCATTGTTTGCGCAAGTTTGAGGGCCACGTACACGCCAACACGGTTGTCAAGGAATGGCGATGTGATATATTCGTCATCTTCACGGAAATTCGGCTTATAAGTAAGCAATGTTCCTCGTTCCAATTCTTGTTCACATTCATACACCAGACCGTCTTCGGTGGAACGGGCAATGCACGAGATTTCTTTCCCATCAAGAATGCCGACAAGTTCCGTGCCTGTTTCGCACCGTGGAGAACCGACAGGGATCAACGACTTATCGTATCCAACCATAAAACCAACACTGTCAATGTGTACGACTATGGCTGTTCGGGGCGTTCCAAAAACCAACATGACGCAATCTTGGTAATCCTCGCCTACAATCATCTTTGGCCTATGACGAAACGAAAAACTGTTTTTTTCCACGTATCCAGCAATAAACATTGCCAACCGGCTTTCGTCGCTTGAGGGTGCAGAAATACTACACAATTTTTCCAACAATCCGTATTCGCTACTCATTTTTTACCTCGACATTTAATTTTTGCAATGCATAACAACATTCTTCGGCGGAACTCTTTGCCACGGCGCAACGAAACGCACACGCTTCGTCAAATGTCTGTGACAAGATTTCACATTTATATCGCTTTAAAACATTCATCACTGCACTATTTTGTTCGTATGTAAAATTCAATATGAAATATGCCATAATGACTTTTTCCACAATTTTTGCCTGTTGCAACGCATCTTTGGTTGCCTCCTTGTATGCCTGCATCAAACCTCCGACACCAAGCAAGATACCACCAAAATAGCGAACGACAATCACAACCACATTGGTAACACCAAACGCTTCCAACTGACCTAAAATCGGTTTTCCAGCCGAATTTGACGGTTCACCGTCGTCGGAGCAACGAAACCGTTCGCCTTCGTTCCCCAACTTGTAGGCCCAACAATGATGTCGAGCCGCATGATGTTCCTTGCGCAACGCTTCAAGACGCATTTTTGCCTCATCTTCCGTCGTTACTGGATAGGCGAACGCCAAGAATTTGCTCCCCTTGTCCTTGTACAATCCCTCCGATGGTTGCTCTATTGTCTTAAAAGTCTCCGCCATATTCTAAAAACTCTCAAAATTACGAAAACACGGGGTTTGAGGAAATCTTCCGCACGCAAGTTATCAACCTATTGTACACAATATTTTTAATATATAAAACGGATTATCAAGATGTATGTTTCCCCTTTTTGTTATTTTTGCAAAAAACGAATTGCGATATGAACTCACTCAAAGGGAAAAATTTCCTCAAATTATTGGATTTCACTCCTGAAGAAATCCGTTATTTTCTTGACTTGGCAAAGAAACTGAAAGCCGACAAAAAGAATGGTTGCGAAAAACAGACAATGAAAGGTAAAAATATTGCCTTGATTTTTGAAAAAACTTCGACACGCACCCGCTGCTCGTTTGAAGTTGCCGCAGCCGACCAAGGTGCACACACAACGTATCTTGGCCCAACTGGCTCACAAATTGGCGTGAAAGAATCTATGAAAGATACGGCGCGTGTTCTTGGTCAAATATACGATGCCATTGAATATCGTGGTTATGGTCAATCTATTGTGGAAGATTTGGCAAAATACTCAGGCGTGCCTGTTTGGAACGGTTTGACCAACGAGTTTCACCCAACACAGATTCTTGCCGATTTTATGACTATGGAAGAACACAGTACAAAACCGTTGAACAAAATCAGTTACGCATATCTTGGCGATGCTCGTTTCAATATGGGTAACTCACTGATGGTTGGTGGCGCAAAAATAGGAATGGACGTTCGCATTGTTGCTCCCAAGGCTTTGCAACCAAGTGCAGAACTGATACAAACATGCCAAGAGATTGCAAAACAAACAGGTGCTACGGTTACCGTAACCGACAATGTAATGGAAGGCGTGAAAGGATGTGATTTCCTTTACACCGACGTATGGGTTTCTATGGGCGAGCCTAAAGAAGTATGGGCAGAACGAATCACATTGCTGAAACCATACCAAGTCAATGCAGAGGTAATGATGTTGACGGGTAACCCGAACTGCAAATTTATGCACTGTCTGCCTGCATATCACAATCTTGAGACACAAGTTGGTCGCGAAGTTTTTGAAGAATTTGGCCTCGACGGCGTTGAAGTTACCGAAGAAGTGTTCGAATCACCTGCTTCCATCGTTTTTGACGAGGCAGGAAACCGTATGCACACAATCAAAGCCGTTATGGTTGCAACATTAGGCGAAGAGTGTTAGAACGTTTTTTTGAAAAAAGTCTTACGTATAGGATAGTAATCGGTTCTTTTGTAACCGTGTTGCTATCCTTATTTGTTTTCCTTATTGGCTACATATTCGCACCGAAATGCAATGGGCTGAACGGATTACAACTTTTGGCAAAATCAAATCTCGGCACAACCGAAATATGGTGTGTATTGTATATGCTCACCATTGAAACAATCTGCATTTTTCTGATACCAGCATATTGTTTTTTTGTCTCGCTGTACAAAAATCCTCGTTTGATATTACGGCAACGACGTTACACGTGGAGGGAAATACTTCGTTCACCGCTCATTTTGACCTTGGTTTTCATTACCCTGGCTAACATTCCAGGCATAAACCTTCTTTCACAACTCAACACCGACGGCATTTTATGCATTGTTGGCGAAGATTCAGACCTTTGGACCAATTACCAACGAATGAATGACTTTACGGAAATGCTTCTTGCAAACAGCAATTCTATGATTCTCAATATTGTATGTATGGCATTCGTGCCAGCAATCTGTGAAGAGATATTCTTTCGTGGTTTGTTACAAACCATAACGACAAACATCGTAAAAAACGTACACGTTGCCGTACTACTCGTTGCCGCCATCTTCAGTTTTTTGCACGGTGACGTATTCAATTTTATTCCACGATTTGTTTTGGGAGTCTTTTTGGGTTACTTATTTATTTTCACACAAAACATTTTTTACCCCATTCTTGCCCATTGCCTACACAATGCGAGCGTCGTACTGCTAAGCTCCGTTACGTCGTACAGCGAAGAATTGGAAACAATTGGCACAACCGACAACAAAGTGCTGCTCGGCATAGCAAGTTTGCTGATTTTGGCAGGATTCACGACAAGTCTTATCACTTCTCTATCACAAAATACTCAAAAGTAATTTTTTCGTCAGCGGCGGAAGTAAAAAATCCAACCTCTGCCCCGATATGGCACACCTACATTGTTTATTTGTCGAAAAAATAAAACAATGGAAATAGAATTTTACGAAGAAAAAGACTTGACGGAAACGTACAAGCAGTTGAAAAAGATGATTGCCACTGTTTTGGGCGAAAACGAGTTTGAAACCATCACAAACGCTGAAGCGAAAGTTGTGGCGAATGGTATTTGGGAAAGTTGCTACAAAGTATCTTGGATATCTATTGATTACCTTGATGTAAAGCATTTTCTTGCTGGCGAAAATGGAGATGAAACCACGTGCGAGAAGGCAATTTTTGCCTCGAGTGGTTATGGAAAAACGCTCAAAGAAGCGTACGAAAATGCGTTGAAACACCCTTTTATCAACGATTTTCAACCGCAGTGTAAAGAAGATTTCAGCACATTGCAGTTTCCACATAGAATTATGATGCTTATTGCCGTTAACAACGTAGAAAACGAACCTACTACAGGGGAACTTGAGGAAGTATTTTCGTATCTTCATAAGTCTCAAGATGATACCTATATTTTAAGGAATTATTTATTGGACGAATCAATGACGGAAGCTATACGAGTATGTTTGGTGGTAGTGAAAAACACCGAAATGGTAATGGCAAACAGAAATTTGAAAAACTCTTAAAAGAGTATTGGATAAAAAACGATAGTGATATTTCATAACTAAAACAAATTCATCTATCAATGTAAATTTCATAAATATGTCAGACCATAAACAAAACATACTCCATGTCTAATATATATTTGTCGCATATAGTTAACACCCATACACCAAGAAAGGACGACAAATATCCGTTCAACATCCCAGCCATAAAGCGTTTGAATACGTTTGTATTTACCTCGAGTGTGACATATTTCATTGGCGAGAATGGAACTGGAAAATCAACATTGTTGGAAGCAATTGCCGTAAAAATGGGAATGAACGCAGAGGGAGGAGGACTGAATTTTAATTTCAGAACCAAAGAAACTCATTCAAAATTGTACGAAGAATTACGTTTTACGAGAACAAGTTATCGGTTGTCTGATAATTTTTTCTATCGTGCCGAAAGTTTTTATAATGCAATCTCGTATCTCGATTCTCTTTGGTCTGATGGAAATCCTTTTTCTTCATATGGAGGTGAAAACCTTCACGAATTCAGCCATGGTGAAGGTATGGTCCGTTTTTTTGAAAATCGCTTGAAACAAGGTTTTTTCATTTTTGACGAACCAGAAGCAGCGTTGTCGTATCAGAACCAACTGAGATTTTTAGTTTGGTTGCATAGAGCGGTAGAGGCAGGCAGTCAAATTATTATTGGTACACATTCGCCTGTTATTCTTGCGTATCCCGATGCCAAGATTTATCTTTTGGACGAAATAGGTTACCACGAAACGACCTACGAAGACAGCTATATTTACAATGACATGCGTTCGTTTGTCAACAATGTTTCGTTAATTCAGAAAGAATTGGGACTGACAAAATAAAAAGTCACATTTTTCAAACCTCTGCCTTGATTTGGCATAGGTTGAGAATATGTTTGCGAAGTTTTTAATTTAAAAGTTGTGCCCGACACATATTAGGGATTATGGATATGAACGATTATTATTTTTACGTTGCCCCAGACGAAGATGGTATGGGATGGGAATTTACGATTAGAGAGTTAATTGATATGGAATTCAAATCCAATCCTGATAATTTTCCCGACAAAACCGCAAAAACAGAATTCTTAAAAAAGTTGATTGCCGATGTTGAGGAGTGTATCAAAAAAGTGGAAAACGATAGTGAAATCAATAACTAAACGGAGATGCCGAAAGCCGTAAGTGGAGGCAAAAATTAAAAATATTAATAGTATGTATCAATTAAATTTTCCGAACGGAAACGTTCAAACGTACAGTTCACAAGGTGAATTGTTGAATGCGGCACGACTTTTAGGTGGCGAAGCAAAATTTATTAATGGTAAAATCTATGCTTTCGTGCCGAAAAAGTAGGATTGTGGCGGCAAGATGATAAATTCGTCTTGCCGTTTTCTGAAAAAAACAATATTTTTGAAAACAATGAGTATGGATTTGTTATCAATTTGGAGAAACGGAATGTTTGGCGTCATTGTTGGCGACGCTCTTGGATGTCCTGTAGAATTTGAGGAACGGGAAATACGCGACAACGACCCAGTTGAGGATATGCGAGAATATGGCTCTTTCAATCTGCCTCGTGGTAGTTGGACCGACGACAGCAGTATGGCTTTGGCGGAGATTGACAGTATCATTGAATGCAACGGGATTGATTTAAAACACATAATGAACTGTTTCTCGCATTGGTATCACTCAGGCGAATATACACCTTTTGGAGATGCATTTGACATTGGCAATACTGTTCAACGTGCAATATCAAGATTTTCAAGGGAGGGAAATCCTTATACGTGTGGCGGTGTTAGCGACTATGACAACGGTAACGGTTCACTGATGCGTATTATGCCCATTTGCCTTTATTGCTATCAGAAGGGACTAAAAGGAGAAAAATGTGATGAAGCCATTCAACTTATTCATGCTGTATCAGGATTGACTCACAATCATTTGCGTTCTAAAATTGCTTGTGGACTTTATTATTTTATTGTCTGCGAAATACTTGACGGGGTAGGCACTCTGACAGATAGGCTACAAACAGGACTTGACAAAGGATTTGCCTACTACGAGTTCAAAGATGGAACCGTTGAGGAGGAATTGCAATATTTCAATCGTATCTACAATGTAAAAGAATTTGCATTGACTCCCAAAGACGAAATTCAAAGCGGCGGTTACGTAATTGACTCTATCGAGGCTACGATTTGGTGCCTTGCCAATAGTTCCCAATACGATGAATGTACTTTGATGGCTGTTAATTTGGGCGACGACACCGACACGACAGCAGCAATTGCAGGAGGATTGGCAGGACTTTATTACGGCACCGACGGCATGCCACAAGAATGGCTCAACTGCATTCAACGAAAAGAATGGATCGAGGGGCTTTGTGAAAAGGTGGTTACAATTTTGTTGTAATAAAGTGCTTTTGCATTGCTTTTATCTTGAAGAAATAATAAATTTGGTCAATAATAAACAATTAATACAATGAACTTGACATCCACCCCCAAAAAGAAGAATAAGGAAACGGTTAATCAACAACTGAATAAACTATTCAGCAAGTGGAAAGAAAAACGTCATTATGACGAGTCTGTTTTTGTTAGTGATGGTTTGGTGTACAAGAATGCCCCTTGGAAAATGGAGAAAGAAGAAGAACTTGCTGGAACGAAAACTGATGTCAAAATTGACAAATTATGGAAAGAATCACCTTTGCGGATAGTATTTCTTCTTAAAGATACTCCGGATACTTGGGGAGACGATATTCGTCAATGGATGATTTTAGATACTAAAGAAAGTACACAGTGTCGCAACTTGTCAGGTGGTCGAGTTGGTCGAACAGGATTCCTTCCCAACATTGCAAAAATATTATTTGGAATACGTTATATTAAAGAGTTGAAATACGATAATTTTGAGGATTTCAAAAAAAATATACAGAACGGATAGTGAAATCTTGGAACAAACTACCGTTTGCTTTTGTTGAAACAAAAAAAATTGCAGGAAACCCAAATGTGTCAATCAAAGAAATACAAGAGTTTTTGAAAAATGATGGTGAATTCCTTATGCAAGAGTTAGATTACTTACAACCCAATGTGATAATTTGTACTTGTGACCCTCAATTTGATTTTATCACAACAAAATATCTTGCTAATGAGGTGATTGATGAAAGTGATAAAAAAGTATATAAGTATCCTTATGATCCGTATTTCGATTGTTGTTTATGGTACTATCACGAAAGGAATATTGCGGTTGTTAAATCGTATCATCCAACTAATCGAGGAAAGATCCAGTGGACTATTTTCGAACGTGTAGTAAGTCCGTTTAGGAAATTGTTGAAAGAGAATCCTCAATTCTTTGAAAAATTGTAAATATAAAATCTTATTTCAAGATTGACTAAGATAAAAATACGACACAAAGGGAATCCAAAGTTTTCGTCCACCCTGTTTTTCTCATAGCCTAATGAAAACAACTGAAATAGAGTTTCAAAAAAAATGAAATAATAATAATCTGCATCTGCCTTGATTTGACACACCTACTTATTTTCTTTGCAGAAAAAAATAGCTATGGATGCAAAAAAGTTTTTAGCAAAAGTATCGGTATTGTGTGATAATGAACGATATTGCGAGTTAATTGATGAGATTGATGCCACTAATGTACGTATTGCAGAGTTGAAAAAAACATTTGAAGAGGAACGTTCAGCAATGATGATGAAGACGATTCCTCCCGAAATGACAGAGCGACATTTAATTTTTTTTGAAAAGTTGGAAAAGCTCGTATTACAACGCTATGAAGACTATCACGACGAATTGCTCGAGGAAGTTTGTTCCATACAAACGCTTATTAGCCGACATGACCGACAGTGTTAAAGACATGCGATTAATAGAAATTTTTATAAATTTGAAAATTTATTAAATCTTTGGTTATATGGATATTCAAAAAGAACTTGAACAATGGGCAAAAGAAACTGTCGAGAAATATCATAATATCGCGGTTCGTCCAGAGGTAAATACAGCTTACTATACTCAATCAGACCTATCTCGACTTATAGAAAAGCCAGAACTGATGATTATTGGCATTAATCCAGGCAGTTATTCAACTTACAAAGAACAACGTGAAAACAAAAATTGGTCATATTTGTATAAAAACCCATATGACCAAAATCATCTGTTAAAAGGCAATTATTGTCATGAGGAAGGAAAACCTTCATCTTGGGATTGTCATAGAAAGTGGGGATATTGGAATCGCTTAAAATCGTGTTTGTCAAAGACAGACAGCCTATTAGATATTATTGACGATGACAGCAAGATAATAATCACTAATGCTTCTTTTTTTAGCACAAAAAAAGCTAATGAAATTTCTGAGTCATTGCTTATAGAAACAATTCCTTATACACTTAAATTGATAAGCAAAGCGGAACCAAAACATATAATTTTTCTTAGTGGTGAGAAATGTTTTGAAAGACTCTTCATTTTGTCAAAAAACTCAAAGGAGATTCAGTTTGAATATAAAAATGTTTGCGGAAATATATATGTGGGGCTTCTTAATGAGAGGTTATGTATTGGCATTCCACATCCAACTTATAAAACAAAAGAAGAAATAAATCTTGTTGCTTCTGTCCTCCCTTATCTTATCAACGCTGAAAACTATAAAAGTATAGATGTTGCATCAATACAAAAAGAATGTGCTAATCAAATTAACGCTTTTTATGAAAAAGTGAGAAATGGTAATACCCATAATGCAAGTCGAGAACATATTCACATAAACAAAGAAAACATCGTAAAACAAGTAAATAATGAAATCGAACTTAGCTGTTATGAACCCAAAGGGAATACAAATAGGTATAAGTTAAATGACAAGTATGGAATAACTGTTACAAATGTTGGCAAAGGATATATTGGAATCAGACATGTCAATTATACTTCTAATGGTTATGAAAATACCCAAGACAAAGAAGTGATTAAGTTGAAAGATTTTTTTAATAATTGCGGGTATAACATACACGAAAAAACCTGGATAGCCACAAAAACATTTAATCTATTTGGTCGTGATAACAATGAAATCGTGAAAAAAATTCTCGAAGAAGTAAGAAAACTGAAAGAACTTGAATTTTTTAAGAATTGATAGTTGCTTGACAAACTTAATTGTTTTATTGACAGCGTGTACAATGTTGAACATGTGTAACTTTTTCTATAAAAAGCTGTTAGAATTAAAAACCAAGAAAGTCCCTCTAATTTTATGAACGTTGAAAAAAAATTATCGGAAATCAGCAAATTGAGTTTAGAAGAGCAGTATCAACGGCTTCAAGACGCCATTGACGAATTTGATGCAGATATGGAGAAGAAAATAGACCAAAAGTTTTCTCGTGAAAGACAATTCCAGCTTACAGCAAAGCAAAAAAGAGTGCTTGTACAGGGATTAATGACTCACGAGAATATCATTCCTAAAAAAATGGAAGATGACCGTAACAGATTGCTCAATGCACTCTATTCCATATCCAAGGAACTTGAAAATGTAAAAACATCGTCGTAATGCCTATAAATGTCACATTTTTTTCTATAACCTTATAATCCAAACTTAATTTCTTCATTTTTCCATCCTCTGCCCTGATATGGCACACCTTTGATTTTCTTTTGTAAAAAAAAATGGTATAAATATGCGACGAGATACTCAGTTTGTACACGGATTTTTATAACTTGTTTCAATTAAGATTTAATTTTTTTAAATAAAGAGTTAATTAGATACTAACCTTGGCAACCGCATCAAAATATAACTAATTGACAATCATTCATGACCTTTTTATTTTCGGTACATAATGAAAGTCTGTAAGACTCAGAATCAGTTGTTTAACTATTTTTTTGTATGGTTATCGTAATTTCGTGTTTAGAAATTTCTATTTTTGTATAAATACTGAAAAAAATGTACCGACAGTATTTTTATAAATAAATTTTTAGTAAAAAAAATGTTTGTTTTACGCACGCGATAGTGATGTGCTAGAAAAGGAGGCAAAAATGAATTTAAACATGCAAATTTCAAAGATTAAAGCTATTGATGCATTAAGCTTATCATTACCTTTAGATAAAGGATTATATGCTATAACCGGTGAGAATGGGTCTGGAAAAAGCACGGTTATTACATGTGCTTCTAGTTCTTTTTATAATATGAAGATGGTTGATTATTTTGGAAAAACCGAAAATGATTCAAAAATATCATTTAAATTAGATACTGGAGAAAAATATTATGCAAAAGATACTTCTGGAAAGTGGTATTCAAGAATAAATGGGAAATTTAAAATAAAAGGGTTTTATGAAGGAAGTGTAATATATGGCAATAGATTTAGAACTACAAATTATAATAATTTAAGAAAGCTAGAATACATAAATAATGATGTGTTAACAAAAGCAGATGATTATATTCTTCATAATTTAGGTTATATTTTACATAACAACAGAAATTATTACAAAAAGATATTTAAAGCATCTTCGAATGAATTAGCCAAAAAACATATTTTCATTAGTGGAGATTTGTTCTTTTATGAAAAAAATGGGAAAATAATTAGTCAATTTCATATGTCGACAGGTGAGAACCTTCTGATTAGTATCCTTAATTCTTTATTATTACGTAATACAGAAAGATCAGATTTTTCTGAACCATGCCTTATATTACTGGATGAGATAGAATTGGCTTTGCATCCCTCTTCTTTAAAGCGATTAGTTGCATTTTTAAAAGATGAATCTGATAAATACAATTATGCAATATATTTTTCAACTCATTCAATAGAAATAATTGGAGCAATTAAGCCAGATAATATTTTTTTCCTAAATAGACATATAGACAATAGTCTTGAAGTAATAAATCCATGTTATCCTGCTTACGCTACTAGAATTCTATATGATCAAGCTGGATATGATTATATAATACTTGTCGAAGATGATTTAGCTAGGGGCATTGTCAATCAAATATTAAGAAAATATTCTCTGCTTGGAAATAGATTAGTTCATGTGTTACCAGCAGGTGGATACCAAAATGTGATTGATTTGGGAAACGAAGTTGTTAATAGTAATCTAGTTGGAAAGATTGCAAAAATCATTATTATCCTAGATGGTGATGTAAAAGATGAAACAAGTAAATACATTTCTAAAAATCAAATAAGAAATAACATCCCTATCAATTTTTTGCCAATTGAAAGTCTAGAAAAATATTTTAAAAAGAATTTGGTGGATAATGTAAATAAGGAATTATTTCATTTTTTGAATGATTATATTTTTCAACAAAAAAGTTTGTCGGAGATAACACAAGAATATCAAAATTCTGGTGATTATGAAAATGACTCTAATGGGAAAAAATTCTACAAACTAATTGATAATGAGTTACGACAGCGAAATAAAACTCGTATTGAAATTATTGAACTTGTTGTTGATTTCTTAATGAAAGAAAACAGTAAAAACATTCAAGCTATAGTAAAATTTCTTCAAGAAAAAATGAAGAATTAATAAATGTTTTACAAGTGATTCATAGCGGATTTTGTTCTGCAACGCCGTATACGCATATAGTTTTATGGGTGCTGTTTTAGTAGTAGAAAATCGTTTTTATACAATATCAATATTGAGGATATTTCTACCAACCATTTGCCCCTAACGGGGCAAGATTCAAAATCTCTTATTTTTCCAACCACTGCCCTGATATGGCATACCTCACGTTTATGTTTGCGCCAGAAAACATAAATAATAAACAAAATGGAAAATGAAACTATACAAAATCCTGTTTCCGAAATCGCATTCGATTTGGGAACGGTCAATTCAGTTGTCGTAGGTGGTGGAAACGTGCTTGTTGATGTGCCATCGTGGTTAGGTATTGAAATGGAAAGCAAAGGTCCCAAAGTTTGCTGCAAGTGGGACGAGGCAAGGAATATGAAAGGGCGGAACATTTCAACGCTTAAAATCATTCAACCAATGAAAAATGACAGTATGTTTTACAACAGCGTTGAACTTTTGGTTTTGGAGTTGCTGTTGGAAGCAAAGAAAAAATGTTCCATATCGGCAGAAACGAAAATCGGAATAGGAATCCCTCTGGATTTCACGTATGGCGACCGCCTTGTTTTTCGCGAAGCGTTCAAAAACCTTGGATGTAACAATGTGTATCTGATTCCTTCGATTTTTGCCGTTGCAATTGCCCAAGGATTGAATGTGAATAATGTCTTGGGCAAAATGATAATTGAAATTGGTGGCGGAAAAACACAGATTGCGGTGATTTGTATGGGCGGAATTGTTGTGTGCGAAAGTATTCCTATTGGTGGCGAAGCCTTTACAGCGGCGATTCAGGAAGGATTGCGAATCAATCATAATATAAAAGTTAGTGAATGTACGGCGGAAGGAATAAAGAGAACGTCGGGAACGGCGCTTGTAGATATGGAAAATCCGCAAGCGTACTATGCTGTTTCTGGAGCGCACATAGTCACGGCTGAGCAAATCGAAGTAAAACTTTCTCCGAACGAAATAGCCGAATGGCTGCACGAACCATTGACGAAGATTGAAAATGCCGTGTCAAACGTACTGGAACGTGTTCCCCCTGAATTGTTCAACGACTTTGCTGTTGACGGCATTTGGCTGTCGGGTGGAGGAGCGATGCTATATGGTTTAGCAGAACGTTTGAGCAGAAAAACTAAAATTAAAGTCAAACTCGTTGACGAGACATTTTATTCCGTTGCACAAGGCGTTGAAATGGCACTGAAGAATTTAGAGGAAAATCAGTTTATTATAAAATTGTAAAAGAAATGAACGAGAATAACGTTTTACTGCTTGCCGTTGGCGACGGGGCAATCAACATAGTGGAACAAAACATGGAAAAACTTTCGAAACATTTTTCCGTGGCTACAATCCGCAAAGATGTTTATTTTGATTCCGCTGATGCTCAATGGCAATCAATGCTGAAGTTGGTTGTTCCCCAAAACGTGAAATATGTATGTTTGCTGAATTGTCTTGGTGGCGACGATGACTTGACAGTACTATCAATCATGAACGCTTGCGTTTCAAGAGATATTTTGGTGATTGGTGCATTGGTGTTCCCATTTTCGTTTGAAGGAAGTTCACGTTTTCAGTTGGCTGACAGTAAATTGTCGATTATGGAAAAAGGGATTCCTCAATTTGATTCAGTTGAATTTGACGAAGCATGTACAAAGTACAACAGTTGTCATTGTATAATAAAATTTTTCAACGACGATATGTTTATACATTTTCCGAATGATTTGTTTTATAAGGCATTGCGGCACTTTAACGAGGAAATCTGCGATGGAATCATTGCTCACATGAAAGAACTTTCTTACATAATTCCATTCGATTGATGAGGATATGAACGTTGGCTTGTTCCGTAGGAACATTAAGTCGGTAATTTTTTTGCGAGAATCACTTCTCCTTCCATTCACCGTTATCTTTTATCAACTGAATCAGTGCCTGTACTGCTTCGGCCTCGGGGATATTGCGACAAACAAGCGTTTGTTTTTTATACAAATTAACCGTGCCTTTCCCTGCTCCCATGTAGCCATAATCGGCATCGCTCATTTCGCCGGGACCATTGACAATGCAGCCCATCACGGCTATTTTCAATCCTTTCAGATGCGACGTTTTCGCCTTCACCTCAGCCAAGGCTTTCTCTATGTCGTACAACGTTCTTCCACACGAAGGACACGAGATATATTCCGTTTTTTCGAATCGGGAACGAGAAGCCTGCAATATGGCAAACGACAAGTCAACTGACTGATTTTCTGCAAAATGCGAGGATTGAATCATTACACCGTTCAAGAAACCGTCGAGCAACAACGAGCCAAAGTCCATAGCGGCACGAATCTGCAAAGTCGCAAAATCGCTATAGTCATACTTTCGTGCCAACACAACGGGATTTCTTCTTCCTGCAAGCATTGCATAGAGTTTTCGGGTAAAATAGGTAACGTGAATGTCTTTGTTGTCAAACAAAATAATCGTATTGCTTCCCAAATCCGTCGTTTTCAATGTGTCGAGTTCGGCCTCCGAAATCTGCAACACACAAGTTTCTGCTTTGTTATATTCATGCAACGAAACAACAGGAATCTTTAGAGCATCTTTTTGAATGTAATTTTCCTTCCAAACCCAATCTGCCTTTGTGTTTTCGGAACCAAAGACCATTGGGACGGAATCGCCTCCAATACCAGAAACTGCCGTTGTATGATATGGCGAATACGTGTCAATCGCCTTACGAACATCTTCTATCGGCTCAAATTGCAACGGTGTGGCAAACACCTCGTTTCTATAGTCAACAATGAGTTTACACACTGGTATCTCACTTTCGGGAGCCTCGGTAAGCGAAACGCGAATGGTGTCGCCTATGCCGTCAAGCAACAACGAGCCGCTTCCCACGGCAGATTTTATACGTCCGTCCTCGCCTGCCCCTGCCTCGGTAACACCAAGATGTATGGGGAAACGACAATCCTCCTCTATCATTCGTTGCGCAAGCAGACGAGTCGCCTGAACCATAATACGAGTATTGCTTGCCTTTATGGAACACGCAACATTCTTGAAATCAGCATCTTTGCAAATATGAAGAAACTCCATCATACTCACCACCATGCCTTGTGGCGTGTCGCCATAACGAGAAACAATGCGTTGCGACAGCGAGCCATGATTCACTCCGATACGAATGGCAGTATTGTTTTGTTTGCACACGGCAAGCAAAGGCAATATATTCTCGCGAATTTTCTCCAATTCTGCCGTATATTCCTCGTCGGTATAGTCGGTTTTTCGCAAAGAACCAATATAGACGTAATTTCCCGGATTGATTCTCACCTTCTCCACATATTTTGCAGCCACCAACGCCGCCTGCGGATTAAAGTGAATATCGGCAACCAATGGCTGTGTGTAACCACGTGCCACAAGTTGTTGCTTGATATTTTTCAGATTTTCAGCTTCCTTTACGCCTTGTGCCGTCAGACGAACATAATCGCCACCTGCATCGAACACACGTATGCACTGCTCAACACTCGCCTCGGTATCGTTCGTATTGGTGTTGGTCATTGACTGCAACGCAATGGGATTGTCACCGCCTATTTTCACCGTACCAATTTGAATTTCAGGTATTTGCAAACGTGTATATGCAGATTGAATCATTCGAGTCATGACAGGTTATTTTACCTTCTTGAACACAAGAACCGTGTGGTTTGGTATGTACATTTTCAGATAATGTTCTGCATACAGACCTTCTTCCACAGGAAGCGAAAAATACGTCAGTGTTTGGTCCACACGATTCAAGCCACCGTATTTGGGAGCGTCGTTTGTCAGCACAATCTTATATTCTCCTGCCGGCATTGCAATGCCATAACCTTCAAACGACTGTGTTGGATTGAACGAAAATACGAAATACAATCCGTCACGTTCAAAAGCCAGAATCTGATCGTGATTATTATCGTGAATGAATCGTGGTCGTTCCTTGAAGAAATTCGGATGTTCGTTGACCATGGCAATCATATCCTTGTCGAACAAGGCAAGGAATTTATATCGAAGATTCTCATCCGTCCGTAAATGCCACTGACGACGAGCATAATGGTATGACCAGCCATTCCCTTCACGTGGAAAATCAATCCATTCGGGATGCCCGAATTCATTTCCCATAAAGTTGAGATAGCCGTTTTGTGCCGTTGCAAGCGTCATCAGACGAATCTCCTTGTGCAACGCCATACCGCGGTCAATCACCAAACTTGGAATTGCGACGTGCATACAAGTGTACATTTCCTTGTCCATCAAACGGAATGCAATTGTCTTGTCGCCCACCAATGCCTGGTCGTGAGATTCTGCATAAGAAATAACTTTTTCGTCGGCACGAGCTTGAGTCAACTCGTAATACATATTTCCCACTTGCCAATCTTCGTCACGCAAATCCTTCAACAATTTAATCCAATAATCGGGAACGCCCATCGACAAACGATAATCGAAACCATAACCTCCATTCTCAATTGGCATGGCAAGTCCTGGCAAACCGCTCATGTCTTCAGCAATGGTGATAGCCGACGGTTTCACCTCGTGAATCAGTTTATTTGCAAGACCAAGATAAGTCAATGCGTCATCATCTTCGTTGCCGTCATAATAGCGTTCATAGCAATCAAATGCACGACCAAGACCATGATCCCAGTACATCATACTGGTAACGCCGTCGAAACGGAAACCGTCAAAATTATATTCCGTCAACCAATATTTGCAGTTAGACAAAAGGAAGTGAATCACTTCGTTTTTTCCATAATTGAAACATTTTGAATCCCACGCTCCATGCGTACCTTTAGGTCCTTTATGGAAAAACTGATATTCAGTGCCGTCGTATTTTCCCAAGCCCTCTTCAGTATTCTTAACAGCATGAGAATGAATCAAATCCATAATGACACGCATACCCATTCCGTGAGCTGTGTCAATCAACTCCTTCAACTCCTCAGGAGTACCGAAACGAGACGAAGCGGCAAAGAAACTCGACACGTGATAGCCAAACGAGCCATAGTACGGATGTTCCTGAATGGCCATCAACTGTACGGTATTGTAACCTGCATCCTTAATGATAGGCAGAATATTCTTTGTAAATTCCGCATAGGTGCCGACCTTATATTCCTCGGTTGCCATACCCACGTGTGCCTCGTAAATCAAAGGTGCCTGATTTATTTTTGGAAGAGGGTTTTTCCAAACGTATGGTTTGGGGTCCCAAATTTGAGCAGAGAAAATCTTTGTCTCCTCGTCCTGAACCACTCTCGTCGCCCACGCAGGAATACGAAATCCGTGACCTCCGTTCCAATACATTGACAATTTATACAAATCGCCATGTTTTATACGATCCAATGGAACTTCAAGTTCCCAACAATGATCTTTCTCCTCAAAAACAAACTCAACGTGTTCCTCCCAATTAGAAAACGTCCCCACAAGACAAATGTTCGTCGCGTTCGGAGCCCATTCACGGAAAATCCAGCTTTTATCGGTTTTATGGCAACCAAAAAACAAATGTCCGTTAGCAAAGGATGCAAGTGACGAGTTATTGATAAGCAAATTCTTTTCTCTTTGCTTCCAATACTCCAAGCGACCAACAATGGCAGGCGTGAAAGGTTTCAGCCAAGGGTCATTTTCAACATACGAAGGTGCATTCATATATTTGAGAAATTACGCACCAAAAGTACGTTTTTCAATGAAAATAGAATAGTTTTTGACTATTTTTTTTGAAAACAGATTATTATTTTTGCAAAAAAAGGAAATGGAAACCAATATTCAGATTCTGGTCGTAATGATAGTATATGCCTTGTTCCTCTTTATGTGGGGACTATGGCAGGGACGCAAGGTGAAGAATTCACAGGATTTTGCCATTGCGGGCCGGTCGCTGTCGGGAGTGGTTGCTTCGCTTTCGGAACGAGCCACAGGAGAATCGTCGTGGGCATTGCTCGGTCTTCCTGGTGCGGCGTATGCCACAGGACTTTTGGAGATTTGGACTGCCATTGGTTGCGTGGTGGGAATCATCCTCGCATGGACAATCCTTGCATGGAGAATCCAACGCGAGGCACAAAATCTTGATGCAACAACATTTACCGACTTTATTGCAAAACAGCACGGTGACAAGGCACAACTTATCCGTATCACGGGAAGCATCACCATCGTGTTCTTTTTCTTCTTCTACATTGGAGCTCAATTCATTGGCGGTGCAAAAACGCTCAATAATCTGTTCGGATTAGACCCAACGTGGGGAATGATAGTGCTGGTGCTGCTTGTGATTCCTTACACCATATACGGCGGTTTCCGAAGTGTGGCGTACACCGACGTGATTCAAGCTATCGTAATGATTGTTACTCTGATAGTTACACCAATCGTGGGACTTATCTATATTGCCCACCAACCTGACGGTGCCATTTACGCACATTCCATCACCGACGCGTTGAGCAAGGCTGGACCGCAATTCACCGATTTAAGCGGTGGACTCGATGGTTTTGGTGCTGGGTGTCTTATCGGCGGCTCGCTTGCGTGGATGTTCGGTTATTTGGGCGGACTTCCGCAACTCACCACCCGATTCATTTCCATCCGCGATGTGAAACAAGCGAAAATAGGACGAAATGTCGGCATCGTGTGGACTATATTTGCATATATAGGAGCACTTTCCATAGGTTGGATAGGCATCGCCATTTTCGGTCCCGACGCCATTTCCGACCGCGAAAACATTATGCCTATCTTGCTTACAACATTGTTTCCACCAATAATTGTGGGCGTTTTGGTGACAGGCATTTTGGCAGCCGTCATTTCCACAGCAAACTCCGTGCTGATTCTTTCGGCTACAGAACTTTCCGAAAACCTCATCAAACCATTACAAAAAAATCAAAATAACAGTCTCCGACTTTCACGAATTGTTACTGCCATACTCTCTATTTTGGCACTGATAGTGGCATTCTTTTCTTCATCGGAATTTGTTTATACCATAGTGGGCTATGTATGGGCCGGCATTGGTTGCACATTTTCGGTGATAATACTGCTCACGCTGTTTTGGAAACGATTCAGCGGCGGCGCGGCTGTGTTAACCATTGTTACGGGAATGCTCTTTACCATTGTATGGATAACCACAGGAATGGACAAAATTGTAACCGTCAGACTTATGACATTCATCATTGCCTTCGTCGTTGCGGTTGCTGGAAGTTATATTTTTCCGAAAAAGAAATAAAAAAACCTCTTGCGACAATCACAAGAGGTTCCTTAGGTAGCGGGAGCCAGACTCGAACTGACGACCTTTAGGTTATGAGCCTAACGAGCTACCAACTGCTCTATCCCGCGGTATATCTTTGTAAATGAACACTCGTTTTTCAACGGGGCAAAAGTACAAAATCTGCACAAAAAGTCAAGTGTTTTTATCATTATTTTTATTTATCTTTGTTTTTCTATTATCTTTGTGCCTATAATTCACAAAAATATGAGTGATACAAATCAAGAATTTGACGTGGTAAAAAAGATGTGTTTCGACATCTTTGAGAAAAAATATGACGACTACGGAACGGCGTGGAGAATCATGCGTCCCGAGTCGTTGACCGACCAGATATTCATTAAGGCAAGCCGCATCCGCAGCATTGAGGAAAAAGGCATAGCCAAAGTTGGCGAAGGTATCATACCTGAATTTATCGCTATTGTCAATTATGGCATTATGGCGTTGATTCAACTTGAACTAAAAGGCACCGACGCTCCCATCGACTTGCCCAAGGATATGGCTGTGGCTCTTTACAACAAGTATTACGATTCCACCAAAGAGCTTATGACCAACAAAAACCACGACTACGGCGAGGCGTGGCGTTCAATGCGTGTAAGTTCGTTTACAGATGTAATCTTGCAAAAATTACACAGAACGAAGCAAATTGAAGACAATAAGGGAGTTACACAGATTTCCGAAGGCGTTGACGCCAATTATCAAGATATGATAAACTATTCCATTTTTGCATTAATCAAATTAGTTGTAGAAAAATAACATGGACAAAAGACGAATTTTATTCTTTATCGGTTTAATCGCAATGTTTGCGGCACTCTCGTTGTTTGCAAACTTTGGGACTTTTGAAGACGCTTCGTGGACAAAACTTTGGATGCTCGTTGCTATGATTTTTAGCGCTTCGGCTGGATTAGCCCTCGTTTTCAATCCTGAACAAATCTGGTTGAACATCTGCCGATATTTTTCGGGAATATTATTCGTTTTCTCCGGTTTCGTAAAAGCCGACGATCCACTTGGCTCAAAATACAAATTCATTGACTATTTCGAAGCGTGGGGAATCGATGACATATTTGCTCCAATGGCATTGACGCTTGGCATTATTCTAAGTACCATTGAACTGCTCGTTGGTTTGGCGTTGTTATTCAAACTATTCCCGAAATGGTCCTCGTTGGGAGCATTGATTTTTATGGTAATCTTTATTCCTATCACATTATATTTGGCATTACAGCAAAATATTTCGGGCAAGGAATTGGTACATGACTGCGGTTGCTTCGGCGATGCGTTGGTATTGACCAATTGGCAGACATTCGTAAAGAATCTCGTCATTTTGATTCCTATCGTACTCACGTTTATATTCCACAAACGGTTCACCGATTTGATTTCAAACAAAAAATCCATTGTAATCCTTTCGGTACTGACGGTGATGATTGTAGGTCTTTCCATTCATGCACTTCGCCACTTGCCACCGATTGACTTCCGTCCGTACAAAGTTGGCGTGACCCTGCTCGGCGAGAAATGTAGTGACATACAACAAGCAAGCAATGTGAAAACATATCAATATGCCGATTTCAAAAATCTGCAAACTGGTGAACATCAAGAGTTTGACATAGTGAACAATTACCCCGACTACACCATTTGGGAATACAATCCCGATGTGCCTATTCGTATTGTGGAAGAAAAATTGGACGTTCCACAAAATGACAGTCTGCAAAACACCTATATCGTTGATAATATGATGTTTATGATTGGTAGTGACGATGCTACCTGTGACATTATAACAGACACGTCTTACGTATTTCTCGCGATTCATTACGATTTAAATCAATCAAATCCTAAGAATCAGTCGAAAGTCAATGCTGTATATGACTGGGCACAACAGAAAGGATTTGCATTTTATGGTGCAACGTCAAGTTTGGAAGACGTAATTGCAAAATATTCAGAAGATTACGGAGCAATGTATTCGTATGTCTCGGCAGACGACATTCTTCTCAAAACGATTGTTCGTTCCAACCCTGGCTTGGTTTTGCTTAAAAACGGGAAAATCATAGAAAAATGGCATCACAACGACATTCCGTCGGCCGAAGAGTTTGAACGGATTTGCAAACAATCCATACATAAGAATTAAGAGTTAAAAATTAAGAATTTAGATTTTTGGCCGAGTTTGTCGAAGCCAAATTAAGATTGTAGGGTGCCGTACTACGGTAGCCACAAAAATGGCTGCCACAATGTGACAGCCCTACGTGCAACCAAAATCGAACTAATGTGGTTAAAAACTTATTCCTGTCGTTTTGCTTCAAGAACCTTTTCCAATTTGATTCTTTTTTCACGCAATTGCGACGCACGTTCATATTCCTGTTCCTTGCAAAGGTCGCAGATTTGTTGATTAAGTGTTTCGATTTCTTTTTCCAATTCATTGATACTCATTGAAGAGAACACTTTTTCGTCAAACCAAGAAATAGCCACATCGTCATTAAAAGCAAACATGCCGACATTTGTGGATTTTGACAGAATGACCGACTTCAAATCCTCGCAATTCTTAAACGCATAGTCTCCGATTTCTTCAACCGACGTTGGAATAATCACACTTGCGAGTTTTTCGCAATTCCAGAACGCACCTTCGCCAATTTTCGCAATTGAATTGGAAAGCGTCAGTTTACTTAGTTTTTTGCAGTAATCAAACGCATAATTTTTGATTTCCACAACCGAATCAGCCATAGTCACGCTTGTCAAATTAGAACAACAGAGAAACGCGCACTCGCCAATTTCCGTAACAGAATTAGGAATGTCAACGCTTGCGAGCGCTTCGCATCCTGCAAATGCCTCGGTGTCGATTTTGGTAACCGAATCTGGTATAGTTATGCTTGTCAGGTTTTTACAGCACGCAAACATTCTATTTCCAATTTCCGTCAATGAATTTGGCAAAACCACACTTGTAAGGTTTTCGCAGTTCATAAACAACTGAATCCCATCAAGGTTAGTCACCGAATCGGGAATAGTTATACTTTTTAGATTTTTGCACCTCAAAAATGTAGCCCGTCCTATTTTCGTAACGGAATTTGGTATCACCACGTTTGTTATTCCGCTATCATAAAACGCACCATCAATTTCCGTAACTGAATCAGGAATAGTAACAGTTGTAAGATTTTGGCAAAAACCAAACGAACCAGGTCCAATTTTCTTTATCGAATTTGGAATTGTAACACTTGACAATTCCACACAGAAACTAAATACCCTTTTTCCAATTTCCGTAAGGGAATGAGACAATGTCACACTTTTCAGCTTTTTACATTCGCAGAACGCACCTTCTTCTATTTCCGTTACGGAATCTGGGATTGCCACACTTGCTAAATTCTTACAAAAGTAAAATGCTTCCTTTCCGATTTTCGTCACCGAATTCGGAATCGATACGCTTGTTAGGTTAGTGCAAAAGTAAAATACATGTACTTTGATTTCCGTAACGGATTCAGGAATTTTCAGTTCTATCAACCCTTCACACCATGAAAACGCACCATCCCTGATTGTCGTAACCGAATCAGGAATAACGAGGTCTGTTAAATTTTTGCAACGATTAAACGCGTGTTCTCCAATTTCTGTCACAGAATCGGGAATGACAACATTTTTTATTCTTTTACAAGATTGAAATGCTTCCTTTCCGATTTTCGTCACTCCCTTGGGGATTTCGTACGATTCAGGCACCAATGCACGAGTAGCACCGACCAATGTAATTCCATTTTCGTCTTGTTCAAATGATACGCCATGCGCATCTTTCCATTTTCTTGTTTCTACCATTTCTATTATTTTTAAAGATTATACATTTATTCCACATCCTTCACCAAACGGACAAATAGTTGCTCGCAACGCTTGAAGCAAGTCATTGCAACATTGTCGCAGTATAAGCAATCACAACTTTCGTCGTAACTCAAGTAACCGCCATTTGCCTCGAATTCCATGGCACATGCATATTCTTCGTCGTAGCCCGACGTTGACCAATATCGTCCGTAGAACTCGGCGTTGAGCGTCTCGACAGGAAGAAACACGGCTCCTTTTTCCTCCATTTTTGCCCACCCTTCGGGCGTGAACTCATTTTCAAAAAAATATGCAGCCCGCGGTGTAAACGACGAAGGAGGAAGTTTGGTAAGACCATCGCAAGGCGGCAACGCAATCAAGCGTTCCGCGTTTTCTTTCACGCGATAATCCGCTCTTGAACCTTTGAGGTAATAATCATCGGGCAACAAAATCAAACCGTTCACCTCGCCTACGCAACCTATTGAATAGAGACGTTCGGCATCATCACGCATAAAAATCAAATATTCCCATTCATTTCGCGTCAGCGTACGCCACATTCCTGGCTGGTTTCCACCGTTTGTGATTTTGTTATACACGCCCCAGTCGGCATTGGCAAACTCACCAACCAATTTGACTTTTCCCGAACCGCCAGGAAGATAGTCTTTGCAATCTTCGCTATAACTATTTGGTTTATACGCCTTTGCACCACTGTTCCATCCCGACGTTCCCCAGCCAAACAAATCCATCCTACAATCGGTATCCTCCGCGGCCTCATAATTTTCATCGCCAAGCGCATCGTACTGATGTTCGGCAAAACGCCACAATCCCGTACCAACCTGATACTGCAAATTACCTTGCGAGAAATACACTTTCTTGTCATAGGCGACCGAAAACACGCCATTTGTCAAAACTCCATCTTTTTTGTCCATCACTCGTTTTTTTTATAGTAAACAACCTATTATTTTCTTTGAAACAAAGAAAGAGAACGAGTATGCGAGATTTTCGCAGAATGAAGATTTTTTTGGGAAAAATTTTGAGGGGGAAAATAAAAAACTCCGTTTCAAATAATTAAAACGGAGTTGCTATTAAGACCTCATACCCATAGTGTAAATATTTTTACATTTTGAGTATCAATATTTAAATGAATAAAAGAAGATAATTTCATTATTCTTTATGTAAAAATCAATTCAATATCTGGATCTTTTCCTTTTTTTATTTTGTCGCGATAAAAACCTATAATTAAATCAATATTTTTCCAACCCCATTGTGTATAGTACCAATACGTGATCCCTTTTATAGTTGTTTGTTTGAAGTTATGATCAAAATTATTTATTTTTTCTTTCTCATTCTCATCATCACATACAATTACAACATTCTGTTTCAATAATTTTTTACTTTCGATTTCTATATTTTTCTCTATATCAATTTTATGATTCTTAAACGTCCAATCTTGTGTCTTATCAAATGATTTCACATGTACAAGAAAATCATTCCATTTTTTATTGATTGTATTTGTATCTAACCTTTCTTCTTTTATACAATATTCCAATATAGCCTCAACAAGAGCACCTTTCCCAGGATATGTATTACCATTGAATTTATAATGGGTCTTATCTTTTGCTTTACCTAATTTCTCTATAGCAGTTGATACAGATGTAGTGTCATAGTCTAGGGTATCATCGTCCTTAAGCGCAGATAACGATAAAGTAATCAGTTGTTCATTATTCGTCCAAAAGTCAACAAGTAGTTTTCGAAGTTCATCGTTCATAGCCATAATATTATTTTGTTGTGAGTAATTTATACTTAATGCTTTAATGTATTCTTTGATAATAAAATGTTTTCTCGGTTGTATAGATTCTTCATTGAGCAACGGAGAGAGAATCTCATCTAATATGTCTTGGTAATTGATTTGAATAAAAGATTTGCATTCACACTCAGGTTCAAGTAAATCTTTTGAAGGACGTTGAGTGAGAAAAACGAAAATACAATTTTCAGCATTATATTTTTCCGTATAATATTCATAATATCTTTTTGTCTGACCAGTGTGCTCTTTTGAATTCACCTTATTCTCAACAATCACATACAATGGTTTTTCACTATTCCTATACTTAATAGTAATTAATATATCTGACCTGCCTTTTTTCTCCTTCGTTACAGCAGAATCCTCGAGTTTTGCTTCTACATGTTCAATGAAAAAGGAAGTTGTTAGCAAACGCTTTCTTACTTTATCAGTGAAACGAGTTTTTTTGTCCTTGTATTGTCCATCTCTTTTCAGTAATAAAAGCAACAAACTTTTTATAGAGATTTCACATAATTCTTGATCTGCAAAAATCCATTTTAGAAAATTAGAATGATAGTTTTCTTTTCTATCAACCCGAAGGATATCTAAAAAAGAAAGTTCATTGTAATATTCGTTGAGCTTTTGTACCGTTGAAGATGAGTGGTACTTTCTCAACAACTCAAAAACCTCATCGTCAGACAATTCAACTTGTTCTTCTGCCATTGTTACAAATCACAAACGGACCTCTTTTTTACATTTTTCTCTCCAACTCTCCAAACCTTGCCGAAGTCCATATAACAAAATCCGAGAATTTGAATTGTGTAAAGTTACGAAATTTTTCGAAACTTGTTTTTGCAAAAAGCATTTTTTCCTACTAGCAATCGATCTTTAAATATGCACCTCCGTCTGTACTATAAACCTCTTAGGATCAAGCAAGAGACCATACTGAAACGGCATACAGCATTTTGAAAAAAGCACATACATCAAATAACAGATGCGGTGGTCGTTGAACGAAGGCTGACAAAGTTCGTCAATGTTCCAACTCCATTCGTTCAAAGGGTCTTTGTCCATGTCGGGACGTGTGTTCCAAGCTGTTTTGAGTTTTTCATAGGCAAAATCAACGAGTTCATTTCCCAATGTGTTTTCTTCATCAACATAGAAATCATAGTAGATATACGTTTCAATGTCAGAGTTTATATAGTTCGTCTTACCGCTTGCACACAGGAATTTTATATCACGCTCTACTTCATCATGTTTCTTTCGTGCTTCATCCATCAGTTTTGCAAGTGTATCGTTAAGTACCAACAACTTACGCACGTTTTCCTCTGTCCAGACAAAGGTTTCGTTCATTTTGGTCTGGCGAAGCTGTAATTTTTCCCGTATTGTTTTAAGATTTTTTGCTCTGCTTTTGGCATTGCTACTTGATCTACGCGGCCAACCCGTAGTGGAATGACTTTCTTCCCTATCGATGTAATATTCGTTGTAATTATTGCACTTAATACTGATGCCGAACGAATCGTAAATATCCTTAAGATGGTCACGGAATGTTCGTTCCGCATACGGTTTGCAGTCGCAATTGAGCGAACATTTATCCCATTTACCCTGAATTTCCTTAAACGTAATTGGTTCATAATCAGAGATTACCTCCATGAGCCACTGCAATCGTTGAATTTGAACTGATGACATTTTCTTAGAATTTTAAAGTTTATTTTTCTTATTACAATGCAAATGTATATAATAGATGTGCGAAATCTTCGCACAGTAAATTTATTTTTTTACTGCATCCTTCAGTTTTTCCCAAACTTTCACCATTGCCAAGGTATCGAGTTTACAATATTCAAGCAACGCTTTTCGAGTCGCGTCCTGCTCTTCGGGCGGCATATCCTTTATTTTCGGGAAAATATTCATCGCGTCGCCACCATTTTGCACCCGTTCGTCCAAATTGTGATAATTCAGACTCGGATCATCTGGGAACAAGGCAGGTAACACGCTTTTAATTGAAAATGAACCGCCCATTTCTTTTACATAATAATTGCCTTTCTGAAACGGTATCAACAAATCAACAATATGCTCTTTTATGTTTAACAAATGTTCCGACAAATCGGGAAACAACTCGGCCAGTTCCTTAATTCTCGAACATTCAAAAGTTTTATTATATGCAACAGTACAGACATTTTTAGGAATATCCTGACATAAGCGTTCGGCAATGTCGCGAAGTGGATTTTTACCAGACTCAGCAAGAAAATCCGTGTGTTTCAGTTCTCCGCCTTCGTGTTCAATATAGTACAGCGAATATTGAAACGGAATTTGCTGATATGGTCTTGTACCCACAATGTCGGGCACCGCCTGTTGCATCGTTTCGAAATCAAGAAAATAAAGCGGATAAGACAATGTTTTCAAAAAATCGGAAATTCCGTCTTTATTTATAAAAGTTTTGTCATTCAACGCTCCTTCCATCTGCATAATATGTATCGGATTCTCAATACATTTTGACTTTTGCAAATCTTCGTACGAAATCAGTCCTTTTCTATAATATGCTATTTTTTTCGAAAAATGCACTCTGTATAAATCAAATACTGACGGATTTGGCACGTGTTTCGCACAATAGCCCCAAAACTCGCAACCGCAGCAGTTTTCGTCAATATCTTTTACCGGTTCTTCTTCATTTGCAACTATTTTTAATGCAGCAGGCAAAAGAGTGGGAACTTTTAGATATTCGTTTTCCATTCGTTCCGCAACATCTTCAACAACAAACAATTTGGCAACATCAAGCGTTCCATCAAAGACATAAGAATTGTCAATGTGAACGATGTATGTTCCGGTAACCTTCACGCCACATTTTTCGAGAACATATTTTTGATATGCAATGTCCGTCAAATGATAATCTTTTACTTCAGTGGAACTTTTCACCTCATAAATGGCATATCCGCCTTTTTCTTTTCTAAGAATATCTACGGCACAATAACAGCCGTGGTAACTGAATGACGCCTCACAGATATTGTCGCAACCTTCATCCAAGCATTTCTGAGTATCCTCGAGCATTTTTTTGAGATTGAGCGAACCGTCATCATTCTTTGCCGTTACCTCTACAAAATCGCCAAACAACTGCATGGCTAGGTCACCAACTTCGTTCCCTGTTTCCATCCGTGCCATCGATGCATCATCAACTACGGCAAGTTCCGATTTATATACCCGTAACCATAACAATTTTTCGCACGAGCAAAACGCCACGTATTTTGACTTTGATAATCCCTTGTGTGCCATATTTTCCCTCAATTTATAGTTTTCAAAGATAGAAAAGAATGTTGATTTATCCTTTTGCATCGTTTTTTTTTGATTACAATGCAAAAAAATAAAATGACTGTGCGAAATCTTCGCATAATAGCCTATTATTTTTGTTCCAATTCTAATGATGTTTCACAAAGAAAAATATTCCTATGAGAAAAAACTTTACAATCGATGATTTGCAGTATGAGCAAATAACGGATAATACAGTACGAGTAGCATCTTGTAAAAATAAAAACCTTACTTCTATTGCAATCCCTAATCAAATTACCGTAAAAGGATTTTTAGGGTTCAACCCCAAAACCTACAAGGTTACAGATATTAGTAGCTCGGCTTTTAAGGATTGTACAATTCTAAAAAAAGTCGTTCTGGCTGAAGGAATAACGGAAATTTCTTACTTTGCATTCGAAGGTTGTACTGCATTAACAGAGGTTTCTCTTCCGTCATCGTTGACATATATTAGGGGAAATGCATTCAAAGACTGTAAAAATCTGACAAACATCAAAATACCCGAAACCACCCGACATATTGGGAAAAATGTCTTTGAGGGTGATGATACACTATTGTATTCCGAGAATAATTTGTTGTTGTACAAAGATGGCTCAATCTGCTTTGGGCTCGCCGACAAAAAAAATTGTCCTTCGGAGATTGTCATTCCCGATTCTGTAAAAATCATAGCTGCAGAAGCTTTTCTCAACTGCAATAAGCTAAAAAAAGTTACGTTTTCAAAAATTCTCACAATAATCGGTGACGAAGCATTCCGCTATTGTGAGAATCTTACCGAACTCATTTGTCCGCCCCAATTGGAAGAAATTGGCATGGCTGCATTTGAACAATGTTACGGACTTACAAAGGTTGTTTTTCCAGAAACGCTTATAACAATTGGGGAAGATGCTTTTTTCCGATGCCCTAAAATTTCAGGGATACGATTGCCAGATTCTGTCGTTGACATTGGTTATTTTGGCCTTGACGAATGCAGTCCGTATTGTTCTTGGGAAGTACATATCAGCCCCAACCATCCTTTACGCGAGGAATTAGAATATTTGGACGACCGATTGGTTGTTGACGACGAGGAAGACGACTATGACTGGGACGACGAAGGTCTTGCGAAATTAAAGGCAAAAAGCGAACAAGGCGATGCCAAAGCCCAAGATGAATTAGGTTATTATTATTGGATGGAAGAAGACGATGCGGAACAGGCATTCTATTGGTACAAAAAAGCTGCCGAGCAAGAATATCCGCCAGCAATGGCCGATTTAGGAAGATGCTATACGGGAGCATACGACGACGCTCAAATTGATTATTCCAAAGCCATTCAGCTTTTTACCAAGGCCGCAAATCTCGGTTGCGGCAATGGTTACTATGGCTTAAGCGAATGCTACGCAAACGGTTGGGGCGTTGAGAAAAATTTGGAAAAAGCAAAAGAATACTTCGCAAAAGCTATGGAGTTAGGTTGCGAAAGCGATGAACCACCATATGAGGAAGAAGATTAAATTTGAGGCAGAGTTTCACTTCACCACAATCTCTCCCCCATTAGGCATTGCGCGGAACTGAATGTATGTGTCGGTTTGTTTGTCTATGGGAATTGCCGTACCGTTTTGCACAACCGTCGTCCATTTTTTGTCGGTGTAAATTTTTATCGTCAACGGAACCATTAAACTTTGGGGAATCAAATCTCGAAATTCCAAATTTGTGATGGTGAGTTTTGCTTCTATAGAATCGTCTCGTTCTTGTACTCGAAGTTTTGCGCATCGTGCCTCGCGATGATACAGAAGCGCATTGCCAAACGTGGTAATCCATAGTTCGTTTTGATGTTTTTTAAGAAAGCGTAATTGTTCCTTCAACGAGTCAAGTTTTACTTGAGCATACCAAGTATCATGATAAGAATTCAGGTCATCATCGACACTATGATACAAAAACGTGAGCAAGCCGCCTCCTGCTATAACTGCCTCAACCTCAGCATTAAACTGCGAATTTTTCGTCCGTTCGTTCATACCATAACAATGAATTCGGTAGTAATCATCATCTTCTTTTATAAAATTATAGGAATAATCCGACATTCCCCACACGCTCCGGGCGCCAACAAATCCTTTGGAACGAAGAAAATCAATGGAACGTTGGTCGTTTGCCCCCGCCCCGTATGGATATGCAAAGGAAATGACGGCATTGTTCGGAACATTTTTTTCTATCTGCGAAACGGGCTCCATCACCTCGTTTTGCAATTTCTCATCAGTCAATTTTGTGATATCGGGATGCGTAAGCGTATGATTTCCAAGTTCATTGCCATGTTTTGCCGTCGTCTGGGCAGCTTTCCAGCCAATGTCAGTTTTTTCAATATTACTCGTCAACGGGAAAAAAGTCGCCACCATCTTGAATTGCTTCAACGTTGGCACCACAAGCGGATACTGTCCTGGCGTCCAGTCGTCGAACGTAAGCACCACAGCAGCTTTTTTGTCATAATCCCAATGACAGATTTCGCCCGATGTTTTTTGACCAAATGCAACACCAATACTCATAATTCCAGACAGAAAAAGGATTCCATATTTTTTAATCATCGTAGTCGTCATAATCGTCATCATCATCGTCGTTGGATTTTGATTTTTTCGGAGCTTTTTCCTTTTTCGTCTTTTCAGGTTTTGACGATTTTGCCGGCTTTTCCGATTTATCAGCTTTTGACGACTTATCTTTCTTACCCGATTTCTTTGACTTTACCGAATCTTCGTCGTCTTCATCATCGTCATAACTTTCGTCCTCCTCATCATCGGCATTCTTTGCCTTTTGTTTTGACGAAGAATCATCGTTTGCCGCAACAGTCTCTGTTTCAGCTTGTTTTGCTGCTTCTTGGGAAACATCCGATTCTTCGTAATCTTCATCCTCGTCTTCCTCATCTTCGCCCTTCGACTTCTTTTTCTCTTTTTCCTTCGCTGCTGCTGCCGCCGCGGCTGCCGCACGTTCTTCCTCTATATCTTCGGGCCACTTGTCGTAATCGGCATATTTTCCCTCGGTGTCTTTCAGCAGATAATTGTCTAAATTCAGATACTCCATAGAGTTTTCCTTGTGTGTGGCAGGCGGAACCAAATCCTTATCGTCATCGCCCTTATACGAACGTTTTCTCACAAGCGTAGAGGGAATCATTCGTTTGGCACGAACTTTCGTCTCGTACACCGACCAGTCTTTCATATCTTTCCACACAGCATTACACCATTCCTCCACTTCCATACATTTTCCCGACGGGACTTTCTCGTAAGCCATCAAACGTCCGAACGACATGGTTCCATACTCCGTAAAGCGAGCTTCGTGCGTAAAACCAGAGAACTTCGTTACAATGATGGAATCCTGAATGCTCACGTCAATGTTGAAAATTACGCTTCCCTTTGTTTTTTCGGCAGCATGCGACGACAAATACACATCGGGGATTTGAACATAATTTGCATACGGGAAATATCCTTTCCCCTTGAATTTCAACTCCTTCCAATTCTTTGCTATCAACTTCTGTCCCTTCTCTTTTTCAAACCATTTTTCTATGTTTCTATACAAACGAAGCTTGCTCGTCCCATGACGAATCGGGATAGTGTCATACACCACAAATGACTGACATACAGCATTATATGCACAACCTAATAATAAAAACAACACTATGTAAAATCCCAATCTTCTCATACGAATCAGTAACGTAAAATTCGCTATTTTTATTGAAATACTTTCTTCCTTCTTGAAAAAATCTTTTCATTTCGAGCGAAATGCCCATTTTTTCATCCATATAACTGTATGATTGCTTACTTTTGCACAGCAATTAAAAATTAAGAATTAATAGATAAGAATTACGAGTGGCGGAGTTTTTCGAGGCCAATAATTTGTTTATAATACAAATGAAAAATATTCTGACATTGTTTCTTTTCCTACTTTCGTTGGAGGCACTTGCTCAAAACGACACGATTAAGCAGAAATTTCTGTTTAGGGATTCTTCTCGTTTTGATTGGGAAAAAGTTGCCGTTGACTGGGATGACATCACGTGGGACGAGACCATCAATCTTTTCTACGACCCGGGATACATCACCATTACACAAGGATTGGGGAATATGGAGCCATTGCTGTTCGAAGCAAACATAATCCCCTATTACAGAATCGGCATCAATGCCATTGAAAAATGGGCGTTCATACTCTCGCCTCAAATCATTCTCCGTATGTACAACGAATATTCATATCCAGTGAAAACGCCGTCGTACAAGCCCAGAATCACCTTGGTACACCAATCATCGAAACATACGCGGGAATATCACGACTGGTTTCAATATATCTCGCTGTTTCACCACTCCAACGGACAAGACGGCTATTTCTACACCGATTCCACCAATACGGTCATAAACACTCGCAACGGAAGCTTCTCGACCAACTGGGTCGAAGCGGGCGTATTTGAATCAAGGGCACATAGCAGCCGCCAATACTACGCAAAACTCTATGCACAGTATTGTTATCAGCAAGACACTATGCTGAACGGCATCTATGGTCGATGGAGATTCAATCTCGATGTGAAATTTGAATGGGATATTGCCAAAACGTTGAGCAAATTGAATTTTAAGCATTTCGACAACAAAGAGACCATCATAGCAAACACGTTCAAATTCGGCGTCATTTGCGGGAATATGAAACATCGCGACAACATTGACTGGAAACGAGGCATCATTGACTATACAATCTCATTCCGACCAAGTTTCTTGCAAGATGTGTGCTTATTCGTTCAATATTATTGTGGCGAGGATTACTACAACATATATTTTAACAGGATAATGCAGTGCGTCCGCATAGGACTTACCGCCCAGAGTAGGTTCTTCACACGTGAAAGTGTCATAAAAGCTGACTAACTATTCCATTGCAGACGAGCCCCGCTCGCATACACGATTTTTTCCTTATCCAACAGATATTTTATTACCTCTCGAACCTCACGTTCGCTATGTTGAGGCAGTTTTGCAATAACATCGGAAATACTCATTGGCTCGGTGCGTAACATTTTCTTCAAATCATCCACAATGTAGTCAAACGTGAGAGCATTCACATCAATCTCGTTACGCGACAGACACGCGTCACAATTGCCACAACGAGCAACAGCCTTTTCACCAAAATATTCCAATAGCAACACACTACGACAATGATTTTTGTTGGTAACATATTTAATCATTGCCTCCAAACGCACTTGTTGTCGAGCTTTTCGTTCCAAAATCCGTTTCTCATTCAACCTTAACGAATCCTTCTCTTTTCTATCACGTAAAAACACCACTACGGGCGTCTGTTTTGCAGGATGATAAAGAATCAGATCCATTTTTTGCAAATACGATAAATAGTTGCTAATCACCTCGGGGGCACAATTCGCCTTACGAGCCATTTCAACCTCGTTCACGTAAGTCAATTCATTAAACAAGCCCGTATAGTTGCGTAACAAGAATTTTACAAAACTATCTAAATTACTGTTACTCACTTGATAACGATACAATTCCGTACGATTTACCAATATCTGCACTTTCGACTGTGTTTCTTCAGGATCCGATGTAAGAATGAGCCCTTCCTCCTCCAGAATTTTTATGCTATTCATAGTTTCTAACGGACTCAATTTGAACTTCTTACAAAAATCCATCAAATCGTAGTCGGCACTGACACCCTCGCCTTCACCTACGCCAATGGAACAATAATTCGCCAACGAGTCATATACCTGACGGATATAGTCAAACGGAGGATATTTTCGTTCAAAATTCAGTTTAATTTTCTGTATATCTTGCTCATTATAAAACAAATACGCCTGTGATTCCTTCTCATCACGTCCAGCTCTCCCCGCCTCTTGAAAATATGCCTCGAGCGATTCGGGGATATTCAAATGAACGACAAAACGAACGTCAGGTTTGTCAATTCCCATTCCAAACGCATTGGTTGACACCATAATCTCGTTCGGCGTGTGCATCCACGTTTCTTGCTTCTTCGTACGTGTTTTCGCATCCAAACCTCCGTGATAGAAATCTGCAACAAAGCCATTCTGTTGCAAAGTGTAAGCTACCTCAATCGTTTCCTTCCTTGTCCCCACATACACGATGCCCGTACCTTTGTTCTTACTACAGATTTGCAATAAGGCACCTATTTTGTCGTTTTTCTCAAACACATTATACGTGAGATTCTTTCGCTCGAAACTTTTTGAAAAGACGTTCTTTTCCTTGAAATTGAGCTTTTCCTGAATGTCGTCAACCACATCGGGCGTTGCCGTCGCCGTAAGAGCCAAAACAGGCACCTTGGGCAACAATTCACGTACATTTGCAATCTCAAGATACGAAGGTCTGAAATCGTAACCCCACTGCGAAATACAATGCGATTCGTCGATTGCCAACAAGTTGACCTTCATTTTCGTGACAAAGTCAATAAACAACTGCGTCTTGAGTCGTTCCGGCGAAATGTATAAAAACTTGTAATCTCCTAATATACAGTTATTAAACGCGAGCTCAATCTCATCTCGCGACATTCCCGAATAAATGGCAACAGCCCGAATGCCGCGTCGTTTCAAATTATCGACCTGATCTTTCATCAACGCAATCAAAGGCGTTACCACAATACAAATTCCTGGTTTTGAAAGAGCTGCAACCTGAAACGTGATAGATTTTCCTCCACCAGTAGGCATCAAGCCCAACGTGTCACGCCCTTGGCAGACACTTTCAATAATTTCCTGCTGTAAAGCACGAAACTTTGGATATCCCCAGTATTGTTGCAATATTTTTTCGTATTCTGTCACGAGCTTCCGTTTTTACAAAAGTAAAAAATAGTGTCAAGAAAAAAAATAAAGACAAGAAAATGTATTCTTGTCTTTATTCTACATTACAAAATGAATAGGATACCCTATTTATTTCAACAATCTTAATTCTTAGCTTTTTTCTCGTAAGCGATTGTCTTATCCTGCACGCTCAACAGATAATCAATATCATCGAGAGCATTTACAAGACAATGTTTCTTGTAGCCGTTGATTTCAAATTTCTCGCTATGTCCTGTTGCCTCGTTCGTAACGGTTTGATTAGGAACGTCAACTGTCACAATTGCTTGCGGATTTTTAGCGATAGTATCGAACAATTCTTGTTGAAACGCTGGAGTAACAATCACAGGCAAAACGAAGCAGTTCAGCAAGTTATTTCTGTGAATATCAGCGAAACTTGATGAAATCACGACACGAACGCCATAACCTGCAATAGCCCAAGCAGCATGTTCGCGACTTGAACCAGAACCCCAGTTTTGACCGCCAACAATAATTTCGTGGACTCCTTCGCGTGGTGCTTCCGAAAATTCAGGTTTGTTCATCACAAAATCAGCGATAGGCTTTCCGTTAGCATCGTAACGCAAATCGTGCATAAACGCATCACCGAAGAACTTCGGGTCGCGTGTGGTGCTTGCCAAATAGCGAGCGGGAATAATTAAGTCGGTATTACAGTTGTCGATTGCAACAGGAATACACGTTGATTTGATTATATTGAATTTTTGTTTTGCCATAATCTTAAATTTTACGAGGGTCAGTAATTACACCAGTGATTGCACTTGCGGCAACAACGAGTGGAGAAGCCAAAACAGTTCTTGCACCCGGTCCTTGACGACCAACGAAGTTACGATTTGATGTCGAGATTGATAGTTTTCCTGCAGGAACTTTGTCTGGATTCATTGCCAAACACGATGAGCAAGAGGGCAAACGAAGTTCAAAACCTGCTTCTTCCAAAATTTTGTCAATGCCTTCGTCAATGATTTGCTTACGAACTAACCAAGAGCCAGGAACAAGCCATGCAACAACATTCGGTGATTTTTTCTTTCCTTTCACAATCGAAGCGAATGCACGGAAATCCTCAATACGGCCATTGGTACAAGCACCCAAGAAACAATAATCTACAGGGGTTCCCTCCAACTTTTGTCCAGGTTTGAACTGCATATAGTCAAGTTGAGCAGTCAATTGTGCTTTTTCAGCATCGCTCAAGCCGTCAAGCGTAGGTACAGTCTCATCAATAGCGATTCCTGCACCAGGATTAGTTCCATACGTAATACGTGGCTTAATGTCTTCGGCACGATACGTTACTTCCTTGTCGAACACCGCATCGTCGTCGGTTTTAAGCGTTTTCCAATAAGCAACTGCCTTGTCCCAATCGGCACCTTTCGGAGCATATTCACGACCTTTCAAGTATTCAAACGTGGTTTCATCAGGAGCTATAATTCCCGCACGAGAGCCCATTTCAATTGAAAGGTTCGACAAGGTAAGACGACCTTCCATAGAAAGGTTACGGATTGTAGAACCTGCATATTCAACCACATAGCCAGTTGCGCCCGAAGTCGTCATCTGAGCCATAATGTACAAAGCTATATCCTTTGCCGTCACGCCTTTTTGCAATGTACCTTCAATGTTTATTCTCATTGATTTCGGTTTCCCTTGCAAAATACATTGACTTGCAAGCACTTCGGCAACTTCGCTCGTACCAATACCCATTGCAAGAGCACCTACGGCACCATGAGTAGAAGTGTGCGAGTCACCGCAGACGATAGTCATTCCTGGCAACGACAATGCTTTTTCCGGACCAACAACGTGAATGATTCCGTTGTCCTTCGTTCCCATAGCAAAATGTTTGATGCCAAACTCGGCACAGTTTTTTGCTAATGTTTCCACTTGTTTGCGACCTACGGGGTCGTTAATCACTTCCTGTTGATCGGAAGGAGTATTATGGTCTGGCATAGCCACCACTTGTTCAGGACGGAACACCTTAATTCCTTTGTCACGAAGCGTGTCGAATGCTTGAGGAGAAGTTACCTCGTGGGCGTACAAACGATCGATGTACAACTGTGTAGGTCCGTCAGGGATAACCTGCACCACGTGAGCGTCCCAAATCTTTTCAAATAATGTTTTTCCCATTGATATATCCTATTACGTGCATACTTAATTTGCGGGTGTAAAGGTAACTTTTTTTCGGTTAACGCAAACGAAAAAACGAGCGGAATAGTTGATATAAATAAAAAAAACGCCTCTCGTTTTTGAGAGGCGTTTCTAAATTAATCTTTTCGGATATTAGTAACCAACAGGACTTCCGACACGTGTCATTGCACAACGGAAACCGATATCGTCAGTTGATTTAGATTCGTCCAAGAAACGACGTGAGCCAGGAGCCAAGTAATAAGCTCTATCTCTCCAGCTACCACCTTTATATACACGAGAGTGATCGTTTACCAATGTGTACCATCCTGTTTCTGAATACAAATCCTCATCTGACAAGTTCTTTTGTTGATACATCAAGTTTGAACCATATAATCTTAATGAATCAGTAGGATCAACTTCTTCATTGAAATCAATACTTGACATTTGGTCACCATCAAGATAGTTGATGTTGTCAGCTTGACGATAGTTCATTCTTCCGTATGCATCAGCAACAGTAACATCTTCTTTAACCATACGACCTAATGAGTCACGTTCTACATAAACGCCTTGTTCCTCTTCAGTGTATTTTTGGAATACGTTACCACGGAAAGGTCTGAATTCATCAACATCGGCTAAAGAATTAGCACGATATACGTCAAGTACCCATTCGTTTACGTTACCAGCCATACAGTACAAACCGTAATCATTTGGCCAGTAAGACAATACTGGAGCAGTGATGTCAGCCATATCGTTCAAACGACCAGCAACACCCATTTGATCACCACGAGCACGTGTGTAGTTAGCCATCATCTGACCACGATCATTTACACTTGCATTACGCATTTGGTGACCGTTCCATGGGAAAATTCTTCTTTCATAAATACGTTCGTCAACAGAGTTACCGATTGTTGCCAATGCAGCGAATTCCCATTCAGCTTCTGTCGGGAGACGATATTTAGGAAGAATGATACCATCTTCCTCACGAACTATACGAGTTCCATCACCATTCGATGGATTATAGTCATGCAAGTTTTGGTTTACAGAACCTTCATACAAGTGGTTCATATAAGACTCAACATTGAAGTTGTCTTCACCAACTTGGTCTGGGTTTTCATTAAGAATACCTTCACGAATCAAGATTCTTTCGTTCACACGGTCAGTACGCCAAACGCAATAGTCGTTTGCTTGCAACCAGCTAACACCAACAACTGGGTAGTTTTGGAATGCAGGGTGACGCAAATAGTGTTGAACATATGGTTCGTTGTAGCTCATCTTGCTTCTCCAAACCAACGTATCAGGCAATGCAGACCAATAAACGTATGGATTATCAGCGAATACACGAGTAGTCCAATACAAGTATTCACGATAGTCAAGGTTACGAACCTCGGTTTCATCCATATAGAATGAAGAAACACTCACTTTACGTGCCACATTGTTCCAATCATACATTACATCTTGTTGAACGGTACCCATTGTAAAAGAACCACCTTCAACCAAGACTAAACCTGGACCAGTTTCTTGTTCGTAGAAATCATCATACTTTTGGAAACCTCCATTCTTTGAATCATTGTAGTTCCAACCAGTTGTGGTAGAAACCTCATCAGCACAAGAACTCATCAAGAACATTCCTGCAATCGCTGAAAACATCAGAAGATTCTTAATATTCATAACTTTCTTTTTTTAGTTTCACTTCTATATTTAAAATGTCGGCGCTTTAACCGCCTCGAATTTTTTCTTTTTTTCTCGACAATCGAACTGATAACTCAAGGAAACCTCATGTGTATCGATTCTTTTTACCGAGTTTATTGTCATATCACAATTGTAGGCAAATCTAAACCTTTTTTCAACAATACCAACAAAAAATGACAAAGAATTTGCATTACAAGGAAAATTTTGTCGAAAAGCACTCCCCATTTGCACCATCCATTTTTGCAAAATCAGCCCCATTTGTGCATACGACGAAGTTCCCCCGAACACCATATTTATATGGGGATAGAACTGAATTAGGTACTGTTGGGTATATGCCCTCGTCCACGAAAATTTTGCCAATCCATGAAAGGAAAAAATTCTTGGAAATAAATTTTCATTTTTATTCATTTCGGTCACATTTCCTTGCAAATTTTTAATAGTCATACCTGCAAAAAACCGTTCATTGTACACCAAAACTCCCATTTCTGAGTTAAAATCGTGCTTGGAATAACGTTCCAAATCCTCTCCCGTCGCAGTATAATTTTCCTGAAATACATTCAACATATCAGAAAAAACAAGTCCGTCGTAGTTCGTCACTCTATGCGAATAACCGGCTGCCAATGACGCACGCAGATACAGATATTTTTGTATTTGAAACGTGTGTGCATATATCGCCAACAAATCGGAAGTGCGAAAAATCTTTTCCTGAAAATCTTGTAGAAAAGAAAAACCAATGCTACTATTGGACTTTTGCATCTCCATATCGTACGAAATATACGCTGAATTGTAACCTCCTTGCGACAGATATTTCGTCCGAAACGATGTGAACGCATGCGGACACGACGTAGTTCCGACAAATGCAGGATTGAGATATACATAATTATTATATATCTGCGAAAAATCGGCATATTGTGCAAAACAATCCGTCGTACATATTATATATGTAAAAATGAATGCAAAAAACCTATATATGAACAAGTGCTTCTTCGTCACCTCAAAGACCACAATTAAGAATTTGTTTTAATTTTATAAATCTGTGGCTTCGACAGTTCAGCCACCAAAATCCTTAATTCTTAATTTTTAATTCTTAACTATTAATTTTACTAATCTCCTGTAACGTGATTTTTCCCTCGTATATTGCCTTACCCGTAATAACTCCGTCAATATTTTTGTCATTCAAGGCAAAAATGTCATTCATTGACGAAATCCCGCCACTTGCAATCACAAACAATTTCGGGAACTGCTGCTTGATTTTTACGTACAAATTCACGTTTGATCCTTGCAACATACCGTCTTTGCTAATGTCGGTACAGATAATTTTTGAAACGCCTTTTGCCGTATAATCACGCAAAAAATCAAACATATTCAGTTCCGTGCCTTCCTGCCAGCCACTAACGGCGATATTTTCATTTTTAACATCGGCACCGAGAATGATTTTTTCGCTACCAAACTTTTGCAACCACGACAAAAACACCGACGGATTTTTTACCGCTATGCTTCCGCCCGTCACCATACTTGCCCCCGATTCAAAGGCAATGCGTAAATCTTCGTCGGTTTTCAGGCCTCCACCAAAATCAATCGTCAGATTTGTGTGGGTGGCAATGTTTTCCAATACTTTATAATTGACTATGCGACTGCTTTTTGCACCATCCAAATCAACCAAGTGAAGACGTTTTATGCCGTTCGCCTCAAATTCTTTGGCAACTTCTAACGGATTTTCGTTGTAGATTTTTTTTTGTGCATAATCGCCTTGCGAAAGACGTACGCATTTTGCGTCGATTATGTCTATTGCGGGAATTATTTCTATCATTCTTTTCTATGTATCTGTTGTAGAGACGTTGCGCGCAACGTCTCTACGAAATCACATTATTTTACAATTACTTGTTGCACAACAACATCGTTTCCTGCCGTCATCTTCACTGCATACACACCAGAGCGCAATGCCTGCGTGAACGTGTATGAGCCACTTTCACCCGAAGTAATTGCCTTTGCCACCGTATGACCGTTCATATCAACAACGTCAAATGAAACAGATGTTGCATCAGTCTCGAATGTAACGTAAATTAACGAAGCAACGCTGTATGCCTGCATTGTCGAGGAAATAGCACTGATTGTTGGCACTGCAACTTCTTCTTTTTTCGTAACGCCAAGAATATCAATGTAATCAAATGACATCCATTTCCACGACGCCTTGATTTGCACAGTATTTTCTCCTTCCTTCAGCGGAATCTTTGTGGTATAAACACCCCAAATTGTCGATTCAAACATCATCGTCTCAATTTGTTTTCCGTTTACAATCAAATCTTGTCCCTTCGGAGCTTGGTAATTACACATATAACCGACGAACATATCGTATGTGCCAGCTTTCGGTGCAATGATACCATTAAACGTAACTGTTTCAAATTCAGTAACATCAAGATATTTTCCGTTACTGCACGTTTTGTCTTTCACAACACCGCCAGCACCTACCAATACGGCATCTTCGGCCTCCAAACGAAGGCGTGAAAGATTCGTGACCGTAACAACGAAATCTTCTGATTGCGTGTATTCGCCATCGACATACACGCGGGCAAAGAACGTATATTCGCCTTCTTCGTCTGGTACCGTCCAATCATAAACAACCGATGTTTCGGTAAACTCGGCAATCGGCTCGTCAGTATTTTTTAGATATAAATCTATCTTTTCCAACGATTTGCCTTCTGGTACAGTGGCATTTACATTAATCTTGAACACGGTTTTCGGCTCGGCGAAATTTCCAACCTCGGAACTTAGCTCCCCCAGTGCTCGTTCCTCCACACCGAGAATGTCAATATAGTCGAACGACATCCATTTCCACGACGCACCAATAGTGATAGTATTCATACCTTGTTGCAACGGCAACGTCATTTTATACGTATCCCAGTCTTCCGAAGTAAATTCAATCTCGCCTTTGCTTACGCCATTCACCGAAATGCTTTGACGTTTAGGTGCTTCGTAGTTACACATATATTGGATATACACCGGATAATCTCCATCTTCGGGAGCGTAGATATTTTTAAATGTGAGCGTTACGAAATCGTGGAGTGCCATATATTTTCCTCCACTGCAATTTGCATCGCTTGCTGCGGCACTACCGCCTGCATCGCTATCAACAAGAATTGCTTTTTCTGCCTCGAAACGGACTTTTTTCTTGTCGGTCACAATCAATGTGAGCGTATCGGACTTGGTAAAATCGTCATTATTATTATATACGATTCCCGAAAATTTGTATTCTCCAAGATTTTCGGCAGCCGTCCACGTATATGTAAACGGAACTTCGGTCAATGTGGCAATTTTCTCATTACCAATAAACAAGTCAACCTTCGTAACCTGATAACCACCCGGAGCCGTCGCATTCGTTTCTATCTCCATTTCATCACCCGGATTTGCCAAGATTCCCGAAACAGAGTTCAATTTAATTTTTGGCAACGGAGGAATCACGTGGAACGAAATACTTTGTTGCACTACATTTTCAGGATTTGTATTGTCAACCACTTTGAGCGTGTACACGCAATCAGTAGTCATAAGGAATTTTGCCGAAGCATTTGCATCAACCAATTCATCATTCAGATATACTTTCACATCGCCGCCTGTTTTCCACGAAAATGTCACGAAAGTACCACCTTCAACGGTTAGCGGGTTTTCGTCCACATTTTTTCCTACCGATGAAGTAAATTCGTTGATTCCGAATTCTGTAGGTTGCAAATCAATATAGAACGGACCAATTGGCAAGAACACCCCTTCTTCCGATGATTTTGAGTATAAATTCAAACCACCGGGACAACGGTCCCATGCATAGCGAATTGCCGTAAACGGTTCGCTACACGAAACGGTAACTTTATTATCTTCCAGCACTGCATTGGCATATTTCAACGTGCCAGATTGCGTTAACACAGAGAACCATTTTATTTCGTTCGTTTCAAGCGGAGTGGCAACGATTTTATAGTCATCGGTCTTTACATATTCCTGACACACAAGGTCATACCTATTGTCAAACGAAAGCGTAACCGAACCATTTTCGTTCACGACATAATTATTAACCGTAGGACTTGTACCCTTAATATCAGCACCATACACTGATTCCTTTAACGCATGAGCCAATCGGTTTCCGATAGTTTGTTTGTCGGTTGGGTGGATATTGCCTGCCAAACCAGCGTCAATAGTGATAATTTGTGCTGAATTATTCAAAAGAGAAAGACACTTTGTTTGTTCATTACGCATAGTCACCCACGCGTGAGAAGCTTGTGGTGTTGAAGTAGGAATAAACTCATTATCCTTGGTAGAACGAACTTCGGAGATATAGTTTGGCAACTGTACCCAGATGACTGGAAAATCGCCGATTCCCCACAATTCACGATACGAAGTAATCATTTTAGTGAATTGCTGGCTATACAATTTTGCATCGTTATCATTGTCGCAGTTCGATTCCGCCTGATACCAGAGCATTGCCTTGAACGGCAGACCAATCAACGGATTCACCATCTTGTTGAAGATTTTCGTCGGTTGACGTTCATCCTCTGCAGCAGCAAGCACTACATCTTGTTCGTCGTAGCCAAGCATTTCCTTGCTCATCCAAGCTTCAACACGAGCACCACCGTATGAGTTATTCAAAATACCAATAGGAATATCAGTTGAGATAGCTCCTAATTTTCTCAATTCCAAGGCACAAAAATAGGCAGCAGCAGAAAAAGAGCCCACATTTGCCGACGTTGCAGGTTTCCACGTAACAGTTGGCAAAACATCAGACGGCTCGTAAGCGACACCTTTGGCAACTTTCATCTGACGAATCGTTTCGTCGTTTGCCGCAGCTTTCACTGCAGAAAAGTCATTACATTGACGAACCTCAAGTTCCATATTTGACTGTCCCGAACAATAGAACACTTCGCCGAAATACACGTCAGTCATTGTCTTTGCGACTTCGTTGTTCACATAAAACTTCATTTCGTACGGACCGCCATAGTTTGTAGATGGGAAAACCACCTTCCACTTCCCGTTTTCGTCGGCAACCGATTCCGAAGAGAACGTTTCATTACACTCAACTTTCACAACAGCATTGGCTTCAGCAGTTCCCCAAATAGGAACTTCAGTACCATATTGCAACACCATTCCTGACTGAAATACAGAGTTAACTGTCAACGATTGGGCAAACGAGATATTACAAACTCCAGCCAAGACTAAACAAACAAATACAACAAAACTTTTCTTTTTCATATCTTTTGACAAATAAAAACCACTAAAAACTTTGGACGAAAATACAAATTTTTATCTATATTTACCCCTGAAATTTTGGTTTTTATGAAAAATATAGAATTGGATCCTGAAAAAATGTTCTACTCCATTGGAGAAGTTGCAAAAATGTTTGACGAAAACACATCGCTCATTCGTTTTTGGGAAAAGGAATTTGACGTTATCAAACCGAGAAAGAATGCGAAAGGTAATCGTCAGTTCACACCTGCCGACATTGAGAATTTCAAGTTAATACATTATTATGTAAAGGATTTGGGAATGACGCTTGACGGTGCAAAACGAAAACTGAAGGAAGGTTCCGACGACAGTGTTGCAAAAATGCAGATTGTGGAGAAACTCACTGCAATAAAAGCACGACTGAACGAGTTGAAGGAGAATTTGTAATTGAAAATTATTTGTATAACAAAAAAAATAGTATTATGAAAAAACAAATTTTTATGGCTTTATTAGCCGCAGTTTCAAGTTTCGCAATGGTTAGTTGTGGTGACGATGACAAAAACAATGACCCAAAACCAGATGTTTCTAAAGAAGCAAAGTACGAACAAACAAGCAACAGCGTTTCGGTGCAATACTACTACGACATGCGAGAAATGGGTGGTGAATCAATTAAGAATGAATACACGTTCAGCAATGGTCTTGTAACAAGCCACACTGCAACGGTTACGTGTTCATCTTCTGTTGTTGCGGAATTGGCTTATCAAGGATACCTTGAAGACAAAGAAAATGGTGAAACCGATGACGATGCTATAAAAAATGTAACTCGAAAAGGCGATCAAATCATTGTGGAATACGTAGTTGAAGAAGGTATGACGGAAATGGACGCTATCATTGCAAGTAAACTTATGGCAAACCTATGGGGAGAAAAAGTTGAGTTAACAAAAGAAGAACAAGCATATATGAACCAAGGTAATGATGGAAATAATGGTGATTATGACGACATTCCTGACGACTTTGGTGGCATAACAGAAGGAGAATAGGATTTCACCAAAATAATTAAAAGCAGACTTTTCGGTCTGCTTTTTTTATTTTCCAATGAGAAAGGTCTTAAAAATATCTGTGGCACATAATATCTCGTACAACGCCTTCATCGACGGAAGAACAACATTTGCTCCTGCCAACGATAAGTCTTCGTCTCGTAAAATACCTGTGTTCAATGCAATGGTGAAAATTCCAGCCCCCACTCCTGCCTGTACGCCCAACGGGGCATTTTCTATCACAACGGCTTCGTTTGGTTGAACGCCCGCTTTCTGCAATGCCATCAAATACGGCTCTGGATGGGGTTTGCCATATTTCACATCAAATGATGTTACCATATTTTCAGAAGAGAAAATATCGGGATAAGTTTCGTTCAATTTGGAAATAAGACTTTTTTGTCCGCTTCCCGTCACTAAAACGATTTTCTTACCCGACTTTTTCAATGTTTCCAACACTTCCTTGGCAAACGGCATGGGATTCGTGTGTGAAATCGACATAAAAATCTCCGCCTTGTCGGCATATATCCTTTGTATTTCATCATCGGTCGCCTCGCGATGCAATTGTGCAGTAAATGCCTCATTCACAGTCGTTTTTCCCGTCCGTCCTTCGTTCAAATACACATCGTATTCGCTGAATTCCACACCCACGTGGGCAAAGGCCTCTTTCCACGCTTTTGCATGAAATGGCATGGAATCGTACAACACGCCGTCCATATCGAACAAGAATGCTTTAGGTGAAAAAGACGAAAATCCCGTCTTTTTCAAATATGATGCAATTGCGGGCTGAAAATCCATTATAAATCCGTTTGTCCTTTACGCTTACGCATATACCAAATTGTAATGGCCGACAACGCCACGGTAAACGCCAAACCTATTGAATATCCGATAGTTGCCGATAATCCAAAGCCCTCGGGAGCCATAAGGATATAGGTACTGCACACCGATGTCATAAAAATCGCAGGTATCAACGTGATATAGAAGCACTTACCGTTTCTATACAAATAGACCGTAATAGCCCACAACGTGAAAATCGACAATGTTTGGTTGAACCAACCGAAATATCTCCAAAGTACTGCGAAATCAACCATCATCAATACAGCTGAGATTGCAAACAACGGCAACGAAACCGACAATCGTTTCCAAACTTTATCTTGTGGGAAATGCAGAAAATCAGCAGTAATCAAACGAGCTGAACGGAAAGCCGTATCGCCCGAAGTGATTGGAGCGGCAACAACGCCAAGAATTGCAAGCACAGCACCAACCTTCCCCATCCACGTGTTGCAGATGAAACTTACCACATTGGCAGGATTTGGATACGAAGCAAGTTGTTCGTAGTTGTTGTTGCAGAATTTTATTGCTGCGGCAGCCCAAATCAAAGCCACAAAACCTTCGGTAATCATTGCACCGTAAAACGCAATACGTCCATATTTCTCGCTTTTCAAGCAACGAGCCATCATAGGACTTTGCGTAGCGTGGAAACCACTAATGGCACCACAGGCGATCGTCACGAACAAGAACGGGAAAATCGGCAACCCCTTGGGGTGATGCGTATGGAACGCCTCGGTAATTTCAGGCATAGCACCTTCGTTCGTAAAAATGCCGAAACAAACGCCCACCGCCATTATCAACAAAGCGATACCGAAAATAGGATAAATCTTTCCAATCAGTGCATCAATAGGAAGTAAGGTTGCCATAATGTAATAACAGAAAATTACGACACACCAGAACGAAGCCGTACCGAAAAAGCCCCAATCCGACGTCATACTTGAAAGCAAGCCAGCCGGCGTGGTTACAAACACGGCACCGACCATCACCATAAGCAGCAATGCAAAAACACGCATCACTTGTCGTACGCCAGTTCCCAACTCGTCGCCAATAATTTCAGGCAACGACGCGCCACCTTTTCGCAACGAAATCATTCCCGACAGAAAATCGTGCGCAGCTCCTGCAAAAATACAACCAAGTACAATCCACAAGTATGCAGCGGGACCGAACAGAATTCCGCCAATTGCACCGAAGATGGGACCTGTTCCCGCTATGTTCAAGAATTGAATTAAGAAAACTTTCCACAACGGCATAGGGATAAAATCAACACCGTCTTGTTTTGTAAACGCCGGCGTTTGTCTGTCTTTGTTTACGCCGAAGATTTTTTCAACTAACGCACCGTAGAATATGTATCCTAAAACCAGTGCCACGATAGAAACTACAAACGTTACCATGTCATACTTGATTTTTTCGGGTGCAAAATTACAAAGATTTTCCCATAGGTGTACCACGAAAATGTTTTATCCACATAAAATGCGGAATTTATCATAATTGTAGAGACGATGTGCACATCGTCTCTACGTAAACATCACAGAAAATATTATTTTCTATCGAAAAATGGGCTTTTGCCACTAACCGACAACGGTAAGCCCAAAATAACGGAGCAACCTTGTAACAAATTCATTTTCAGAGCCGTATAGCCAACAGTGTACATTACTCTATTGTCAATTCTATTGTCGCATGCGACCGAAACGGCAGAACCGATTGCTATACCTAAATCATTGGCATTGAAGAAACATGGAATCTTGGAATCTTTATCCTCGCATTTTGAAAAACCACAAAAAGAACAATTCAAGCCCAACGGAGCATTCTTTGTGGCAAATAACATAACCGCCTGACTTTTCCTGCAATTTTCAGCATCGCGTGCAAAAGACGTCCGACCTTCTTTTTCGGCTATTTCGCACATAGCAACGGCAAGTTTTTCAATATCATCGCCCGTTAGGATTGCTATTTCTAAATTATCAACTCCCTTTCCTTTGGGTGCAGTACGAGCAGCAACCGCAATCTTTTTCGCAATAGCAATTACCGACTCTTCACGAATATCCTCTTCTTTTAAAAACATGATTTTTATTTTACATAAATCTTATATGATTTACTTCCTGCATTCACGAAATAAATTCCATTTTTTGGAACAGTTACAGAGAAACCCTTTCCTTCAAATCCACCCAACACATTGTAAACCATAATAACTTGAGATGCAGAAATAACATTTCCCGATACGGAAATACTAAAATTATTTGTCATTGACGAAACGGCCAACGAAGGATTATCATCCCCTCCTTCTTCGCCACCTTCCCCTCCTTCATTTCCACCTTCGGCTGGCAATTCCTCAAATGAAAAACCGTTCCATTTCTCATCTGCATTGTATGCACCTGTACATCCTGCCGGAATCGACATGGTAACTTTTGACTTATCAACGCCAAGGAACACCTTTGCTCCCGTTGTTGGAACCGTTTCCGAATAAATGGTAATAGATTCCAAAGCTGAACATCCACTGAAATTCTGATTTCCAATGGTTGTCGGAGCCCCTAAAACGACAGACTTTAATTTTAAGTCATTCTCAAAGATATAACCACCCAATGTCGTTACCGTTTTGGGTAATACAACAGAAGTCAAATTTGTACAATAATTAAATGTACCATCATCAACTCCCACGACCGTATAAGTAACCCCATCAAACTCGACTTGATCTGGCACGACAACATCACCAGAATACACCATAGAACTTGAATAGTTCGTGCCTTTATACGATATATTCACAGTATTGTCACTTTGTCTTGTGTAATAAAAACCATTAACTTCAAAATCATGTGCAAACGTCATAAGCGACAAAATTAAAGCACAAACGAGAGTAACATATTTTTTCATACTTCATTTTTTAGATTTTACAAATATAAAAAAACAACTGTTTTTAGCAAAGTTTTTAACCAAAAACAATAAAGTATTCACAATTGAGAAAATTTCTTTTGTTTTTCTTTGTCAAATAAAAATATTTAAGATTTTTGCCGACAAATATTTAGGTATGAGTCTCATAAAATCTATCTCTGGTATTCGAGGAACAATCGGCGGCACAACTTCCGACAACCTCACTCCTGTCGATATTATTGCCTTTGCTTCGGCCTATGGTTCGTGGGTGAAGGACAACGTAAAAAAAGGCACGAACAAAATTGTCGTCGGTCGAGACGCACGTCTTTCGGGCGACATGGTGAGCAATCTTGTTATGCAAACACTTGTTGCTCTTGGTTTCAAAGTGGTAAACATAGGTCTTGCGACCACGCCGACAACCGAAATCGCTGTTACCGAAGAACACGCCGATGGAGGTATCATCATAACGGCAAGTCATAATCCCAAACAATGGAATGCGTTGAAATTACTCAATACCAAAGGTGAATTTCTAAACGCAGCAGAAGGCAACGACGTATTGGCTCGTGCAGAAAAAGGACAATTCACGTATGCCGACATTGATTCCATTGGTTGTATTGAAAACAACGATACATATAATGCTAAGCACATTGAAAAAGTGTTGGCATTGCCACTGGTTGACGTAGAGGCAATCAAGAAGGCAAATTTCACCGTCGCTATTGACTGCGTAAACTCCGTTGGTGGACTGATTTTGCCAGAATTTTTGCAGAAACTTGGCGTAAAAAATATTCTCCAATTAAACTGCGAAGCGACTGGTCACTTTGCACACACACCAGAACCGATACCCGAAAATTTGGTTGAGACGGCAGCTGCAATCAAAAACAACAATGTCAATGTTGGTTTTGTTGTTGACCCCGACGTGGATCGTCTCGCAATAATTAACGAAGACGGAACTATGTTTGGCGAAGAATATACACTGGTTTCCGTTGCCGACTATGTTTTGCAACACACTCCGGGCAATACGGTGAGCAATCTTTCATCAACACGTGCATTGGCCGATGTAACAAAGAAATATGGTCAGTCGTATAATGCTGCCGCTGTTGGCGAGGTGAACGTGGTGACAAAAATGAAAGAAACCAACGCCGTAATTGGTGGTGAAGGAAACGGTGGCGTGATTTATCCCGAAATCCACTATGGACGTGACGCTTTGGTTGGCATCGCTCTCTTTTTGAGTTTGCTTGCCAAATCAGGAAAAAAATGTTCCGAATTACGTAAAACATTCCCGAACTATGTAATTTCCAAGAACAAAATTCAATTGACTCCTGAAACAAACGTTGACGCAATTCTTGCAAACGTTGCTGAACGCTACAAAAACGAAAAAGTCAACACGATTGACGGGGTTAAGATTGATTTTGCCAACGGTTGGGTACATTTACGCAAGTCAAACACCGAACCTATCATTAGAATTTATGCCGAAAGTGCAACACTTGAAGCAGCAAATGACTTGGCAAATCAAATAATTACCGAAATACAAAGATAATTTTCTTCAAAACACTTGTTTTTTAGAACGATTTTATATTTTTGACACAAATTGTAAACGAGATTTTTATGCAACCAAAATCTAAAATTAGAGTTATAAAAGACTTTGACAAACTCGACAAAGCTTTGCAAGAACAAATCAACGAAAGATATCCTAACGGATTTTCTGATATTGCGGAAGATTTGATTTCTTACACCGATCCCAAAACTGGTTTGGAACGTTTTGCATTACCACTTGAGACCGAAGATCGTTATTACATGGTTCGTATGGATCAATTCATTGAATCACAAATTGATAACAGCGACGATGACGATTTATC
>JAGCOW010000012.1 GCA_017642535.1 Bacteroidales bacterium
CCAGTCAAAACAACTTTACTCATAGCGGTTCTGTTTTAAGTTTTTTTTGAAAAAAATACAGTTAGTGATAATTTGGTTAATTCCTTTGGTTTAAGCCGATTAAAATGAAATCTTGAAAAAAAGGTTATATCAGAGGACGAAAGACCTATAATTGGAATTCCCTCTATCGTTCGTACTTAAATGAGCACACGGCAGTATCCGATTTTCTGCTCTTGACATAACCTTTTTGCAAAGTTAATTACATTTTTATGGTTCTTGTTTTTGCCCGGCATCCTCACTTTCATTTTGTTCGCCGCACAATCCTTCGGCCTCGCAGCGCAGCCGAATCCACTTGCGGAACCATTCAGGCTCGTTCTCGATATTGTCGAGCAACGGGCGCAGACGGCGCTTGCCAACTCGTTTGTCGAGCAGGGCCAACAGACGAATGAAATAGTTGTCGTGTGTAAATGCCTCGTCAATAGACATACTTAAGAATTTGCCGATAAATTGGGGTGCGCCCAAACCGTCTTCGCAACCGACCATACCCGTTTCCCGAATCAATTCTTCTTCAGTTTTTTTGTTTGACCGCCTATAGAGGTAGTCATAAATATTTGGATTGGTGCAAAACAGAGCCTTTCCGTCAACAATAATGGACAACACGTCCATTTCTATGTGCCAATCAGGTTTCTTTTTGTTAATCTTCGTATGATAGACATCATAATGGTAATCGACACGGTCTTTCAAACTATCAGCAAGTTTGCTTTTCAATATTTGTCTTGTCTTGCTCCACATAGGATTAGTTTTTAAGGTTATTATTCACTTTCATATCTCTCAACGTGAAATTTCTTACCAAAAAGACCTTTGGGGTTTTTCAATATTGACAAATAGAGTGTATCAATATCCGATTGTGTTTCACCGTGTTCGTTCTCTTTGGTGAAATAGTCGGTGTCACCTCGGCGCTTTGCGTCTTCAATAACTTGCTCCAGTCTATTGATTGCCGCCTTTATGTCTTTGCGGACTTTGCTGTTTTTCGGCTTTCTCATAGTTGTAAGTTTTAAACTGTTCAACTTCATTTTTCCGCAAATAAAACCGCAACCTGCGCGAGATTGCGGCAGAGGTTTGAGAAATTTTCGAAAAAAGTGAATTTTTTTTGATAAGGCATTTGCAACACGGTTTTATGTGCCGCATTTTTCTCAACGAAGAGAGCAAAAACCTTCAAAACTTGTAACAAACGGCTCGAAAAACCCTTTAAAACTTGTAACAAACGCTTGCAAAAACCCTTCAAAACTTGTAACATTGCATCGTAAAAAGGTTTCAAAACTTGTAACAACTTTTGTAAAACACTGATAATATGGAACGTATAAAGGTTAACGAACTTTTGAAATGGTACAAGAGCAAACGGCGCAAACCGCTTATTGTTTGGGGGGCACGCCAGGTGGGGAAATCGTACCTTGTAAAAGACTTGTTTGCAAAGCGTTACTTCAAGGACTTTGTGTATATCGACCTGAAAAAAGACGCTGAAGCCTGCACATTTTTCTCTTCGACCTGCAACCCCGACGATTACCTTGCCTACATTGAGGCGCGGTTTGGCAAGAAAATCTCGCCCGAAGTGCCGCTCATCTTCGACGAAATGCAACAATGTCATCAAGTTCTGACTTCGCTCAAATATTTCTGTCAGGATTACAGAGAGTTACCAGTGATTGCGACTGGCTCACTCGTGCGTCTGGCAATCAAGCAAACGGAATCGAAAAACAAAAACGACGAGTTTCTTTTCCCCGTTGGCAAGATTGACTCAATGACGCTTTTCCCAGTGACTTTCGAGGAATATCTGCTGAATGTGAATCCAGTGCTGCTGGAAAAAATCAAGGAATCGTACCGCACAAAATCGGAATTGAAAATGCCTTACCACCAAATGGCAATGGACTTGCTGCACGAATATCTGACAATCGGCGGGCTACCAGAGCCGCTCGACATTTTCATTCAGGACAAATCGTATGTCGACGCAACTAAAACGCTCAAAGAGGTTTATGAGAATTATTTAGGCGATATGGCTTACTACAACGTGTCGGACGAGACGATTTTGAAAACGCGTAATCTTTACCAAAACATTTTCAATCAGTTAAATAAAGAGAATAAGAACTTTAAAATCACAGAGATAGAGAAAGGCAAATCGAACCGCGATTACTTTAACGCCTACCAATGGCTCGAACTGGCGCACGTGATTTACCGTAGCAAAAATGTTACGGGCAAGGTGACGGTTCCGTTCATCGAGAAATCGGAAGGACTATTCCGTTTGTATCTTGCCGACGAGGGCATTTTTGCATACCAAAGTAAAGTGAATCAGTCGGATTTCTTTGTCCGCGAAAAGCGTAACACATTGGCTGGTGTGTTCTACGAGAATTACATTGCCTGCGAGTTTGCCGCCAAACAGATACCACTTTACTACTGGACGGGAAAATCGAACCACGAATTCGAATTTGTGGCTTACTCGAACGAAAAATTGTACGCCATCGACGCAAAGAAATCGCGGGGCGGTCTTAATTCGCTTAAAGAGTTCCGTGAGTTCAATCCGAAAGCATCGGCAATAAAAATTTCGGCCAACAACTTCGGCTATAATGCTGAAAACGACATTCTTACAATTCCTCACTATGCTGTGTTCCTGCTGGCGGAAGATTTGCAGAATGGAAGTTTGTAATGGTTGTGGTTTCGGAATGAGTTTATTTGCGTTTTAATTTCCCTATTTTTTCCAAATATGTTTTCCTACACAAGTTCATTTCCCCATTCAAACCCTCTATCCGTTCCAAAAATTCATCGGTATAGATATTTATCTTCCAATGGTCAATGAGCGTATCTTTGTTCAGAAGAATCCATCTTTTGGTGTCGGCAATTTGCTCAGCGGTCATAAGGTTTGAAGCACCCGAAACCTCCGGATTGTCGCACACCGAAAAAGCGACGCAATGGCCGTCAATAAAGATTCTCACCGTCGGCTGCGACTCAACATAATTGACGCCCATCCAAACTTTGTGAAAGAGCCCCGTCCACTCTGGAAGAAGATAGTCCATAAAGAACGAGCCGTCTTTGAAGTACAATTCTTCATCGGTCATTGGTTTGTTTGTGGTGTTTTTCTTTGCCATAACTCTATGTTTTTCAATCCCATAAATAACGATAATACTTGCTGAACAACCTGAAAAACTCGTTTTTGCATTTTTCGCGGTAGCGCTCAATTTTCAATTCATATTTGGTGTGTAAATCCATAATTTTTCTGTTTTCCTTTCCGTTAACGGGGTCGCTGTCAGGTAAATAGATTTGGTGAAGTTTGCCGTTTTTCTCTTCATCTGTTTCCAACTTTTGGCCAAGCGAACCATACTTTTTTTTGAACGCGCGGTCGATTCGGCGCATCTCCTTGTCGTACGGGTTTTTCATTGAGCAACGGTCCTCGTTCATCTCATCGGCAAGAAAGGCCAAATGCAGAATGGCATCCTTCCAACGCTGCACGTACATTGCCTCTTCTTCGTCGGTTATTTCGATTATGAGGTGCTTGATAATGTTCCCTTTTTCGTCTAAACACTGATAACCAGTTTGGTTTTTGGCTAATCGTTTCAGCATCGGACTAATTGTGTTGCAAAACCAAATGTCAATATCCCATACATCGCGGTCGCAGAACCCCCGTTTTGCCCGCTGTTTGGCCATTCGCTCCTCAAAAGCAATGTCGCTTTTCGATTGTTGTGTATTCTTTGCCATAACTCTATGTTTTTCAATCCCATAAATCCCAAAAATGTTTGCTGAACAGCCGGAAAAACTCGTTTTTGCATTTGTTTTGGTATCTACCGATTTTATGTCTATAGGCAGAATGATTGTCCAACACTTTTTTATACTCTTTGCCGTGAACAGGGTCTTCTTCGGGGAAATGCCAGAAGCCTTTCCCTAATTTTTCACCCATCGAACCATATTCATCTTCAAACGCTTTATGCACTCGTTTCCAATCTTCCTCGTACGGGTTTTTCATCGAGCATTTTTCATTATCCATTTCATCGGCAAGGAAAGCCATCCGCAAAAGCGTGTCACGCCATCTTTGGGCAAAAATTTCCAATTCCTCTTTTGTGTGATTGTAACTATTTATACGGTTGCCTTTTTCGTCCAATGTGGCACAACTATGCCCTTTTTCCGCCAATTGTCTCAACATTGGGCCGATAGTGCTATAAAACCAATGAGCAATATGCCACACATCGCGGTCGCAAAAGCCTTGCTCTGCTCTTTGTTTTGCATATAACTCTTTCTCCTTACGGAAAATTTCATCCCATCTTTCTTGTGTCATTTCTGCCATAGTAGTATGTGTTGTTTTTGTTTAACAATCAATGTTTTTAAGATTTCTTCTTCCTGCCAAATGGAAACGGCAACTCCTTGTCAGGTGGGAAGTAGGTCATCTCGAAGAACAGTCCTGCGGCAAGTTCGGTTTCGGTCAACTTGACATCGCGGTCGCAACCGACGGACATATTCAGATACTCATTGCGCGAATCGTGGGCGAACAGTGCCCCACAACCTCTCAGGTCGCGCTTCTCGAACACGGCGCAGTTCATATCACACATAGGCGAGCACTGCTCCCAACGGCTGATAATGCGGATATGGTA
>JAGCOW010000013.1 GCA_017642535.1 Bacteroidales bacterium
AACAAGAGTTCCTCGCAAAACTTGACAGATATATTAAATATTACAACAACGATAGAATAAAACTAAGGTTGGGAACTAGTCCTGTAAATTTTAAAAATCTTTGTATGCGATAATCTGTCCAAGAAATGGGGTTCACCTCAACGCGGCGTCCCTACAAAAACCATCAAAATAACATTTCGTCCTTTGTTTTTCTCATTTCAGGTTTATTTTTAACAAATCATAGGTGTTTCAATAGCAAATTTGTACTTTTGTAGAAAAGAAGAAAAGAAAATAATGAGGAAATTTATCAGCAAGATATTCGACACTGTATTGCGATGGACGATATTTTGTTTAGTACATTTGTTCTTCCGCCCCAAAGTCGAATATGTGACAGATTCGGCAAAAACCAGAATACTCAAAGAACCGAGTATAATTGTGAGTAACCACATTTGGCATGCCGACGGTATGGTTATTGGTTCGTCGTTCATTCACGAAAAAATATGTCACATGGCGGCAAAAGACCGTTTTGACGACCCCAAACAGGCGTTTTTCTTCCGTCACATGAATTGTATTCCTATAGACCGCTACCAATTGGACACGAGTTGGATTTATCAGGCGATTGACAAGTTGAAAAATCAGCATGAACATATTGCCATTTATCCCGAAGGTCGTCACGGCAAAAATGGCGAGATTTTGCCGTTTCATTCGGGTATAACCACCATAGCAGCGTTGGCACAAGTTCCGTTGGTTATGATTTACATTGACGGTCCATATCATTGGATTTTCGGCAGGCGTCTTCGGTTGTTGGTAAGCGACTCGTTCCGTATGGATCCGCCAACGCAAGGAATGACGGCAGATTACATACAAGAACAAACTGAGAAACTGCATGCGAAAATGGTGGAAATGCAAGGGATGATGTGGGAACGACATCCGGAGAGGAGAGTTGAGAGAGGAGAGACGAAAGATTAAAGACGAGAGACGAAAGACTAAAGAGGAGAGACGAAAGTGGAGAGTTGAAGGTAGAATTGTAGGGACGCACTGCGTGCGTCTGTGAATTAAGAATTAAAAGTTAAAAATTAAAAAATAAAGATTATGGGAAATTATTTTTATGACATGATTCCGGCCGAAGAATTGGCACAGTTAACGTATTTACCAACATTGCCCGATTTTTTGGAAAAGTTAAAAAACGATTATGCTGACCGCAAGGCAGTATCTGATTTAAAAACGACCTACACATACGCCGAATTCTATGAACGTATTGGAAAACGACGTACTGTTATCGAACAGCTTGGTTTGCCCAAGGGCTCGCATATAGCCGTTTGGGACAGAAACTCGATTGACGCGATGGAATTGTATTTGGCAATCACCTCTGCTGGATATGTAACGGTAATGTTTCCTGCCGTTTTGCAGGAAATGCAGATGTTGGGTTCGTTAAAGAAATTCGACGTTGCAGCAATGTTCGTCCGTGACGAGTTTAGACCGATGTGCGACAAAGTTTCGGTAAAAATGCTTTCCACTCACGAAATTGCCGACACGTTCACACCAAGTGCAGCCGTTACCAAAGATACGTTGGCAAGTATTTTCTTCACGGGAGGAACCACGGGCGTTCCCAAAGGCGTAATGCTGACTCACGGAAATATGATGCGTGGTGCGTTTAATGGTATCTTTATGACTACCAGCGTTTTGAAGGAACATAGATATATCGCGTTTTTGCCATTCTCACACATTTTTGGTGTCGTTCGTGGCTTGCTTTCGTGCTTCTACACGGGTGCCTTGGTATATGCTTGCGAGGATATGAAGGCGGGAATAGGTACGTTACCAATGGTAAAACCGACGTGTTTGGTTTTGGTTCCTGGTTTGTGCGAAATTTTGCTCGGGCTTGTCAAAATGCATGGCGTGGGATTCTTGGGCGGTGCATTGGAAGTTGTCATCTCTGGTGCGGCAAACGTTCCGCCAGTATTGATTAAAGAATTCAAGAAATTGAACATAAAATTGCTCTTTGGCTACGGATTGACCGAAAGTGCCAATTTGGTTTCAGGAAATGCCGATGTGGAAACGCTTCCAACATCGGTTGGACAGCCGTATCCGGGACAAGAACTCAAGTTTGTCAATGGAGAATTGTGGATAAAAGGCGACAATATTATGCAAGGATATTACAACGATCCTGAAGCAACGAAAGAAGCTTTGGAAGACGGCTGGTTGAAGACTGGCGACCTTGTTCGTCAGGACGAGAACGGTTATCTTTTCATTGAAGGCCGTATAAAAAATATCATTTTGTTGAAAAATGGCGAAAATATTGTGCCAGAATCAATTGAGGAAAAATTCTACCAAAATCCGTTGGTGCGTGACTGTTTGGTGAAACCAGTTATGGTGAACGGCGAAGAAGTTGTCGGTATTGAGATCTTGCCACGAATGGAATCGTTCCAAGGCGACGATGCGGCTACAATCCAACAAAAATTGCAAGCATTGGTGAATGAAGTGAACACGCAATTGCCACCGTATGCACGAATCATCAATATGAAAATTCGTACTGAAGATTTCAAACGTACGGGAGCTCTCAAAGTTGACCGTAAGAATTCGTAAACATTTGATAATTGAGAATTGACAATTGAGAATTGTAGGGATGCACCGCGTGCGTCCGATATCATAATTTATACTAAATAGATTCAAAAATATACGAAATGACATTAGATACGTTAAAAAAGATATTCGAAACAGTCGTGCCCAATGTTGATACGTCAAAAATAACAATGGACACGCAATTGCAACAAGATTTGGGCATTACCTCGTTGTCGATGTTGCTTTTGGCATTGGCAATCGAGAAAGAGTTCAATTTCCGTTTTGATACTGTGCAGCCGTTCAAAACGGTGGGCGAGGTTGTCAATTATATAGAGGAAAAGACGAAGAAATAGAATTGGTAATTGAAAGTTGACAATTGACAATTTGTAGGGACGCAGCGCCACGTCCCTACAATCAACATCACGGTGTATTTTGGTAGAGACCTCATAATATGGCGGTCTCTACAATAGTCATGGAATTTCACGTCAACAATGTGAATTTAATTCTCCATTCTCAATTGTCAATTCTCAATTCCTCATAATTCTTAACTCTTAACTCTTAATTTTTAATTTATTATTGCACCCTATTGGCAAATTTACTATCTTCGCCTTGTTTTTTATTGGGTATTCATGTGGGTTAAATTAGCTCGTATCATATTAAAAAATCGGATAGTGATAATGGCTGTTTTGTCACTATTGACGCTTGGAATGGGGTACGAAGCTACAAAAGTGAAACTCTCGTATGAATACATATCAATGTTGCCACAAACCGATACATCTTTTAAACAATTTAAACAATTTAAGAAAGATTTTGGTTCCGATGCCAACGGTTTGATAATTGGCGTAAAGTCGTCAAAACTATTTGAACTGAACGCATTCAATACGTTCCTCGACTTGTGTGATTCCATAAAGGCACTTGATGGCGTGGATAATGTGATGTCGGTTGGACAAGCATTGCAGATTCAGGGAACTTCGGTTGTTCCGTTTTTTACTGAAAAACCGCAGACACAGGAAGAGTTGGATTCCATCTCGCATTTGATTCTGAATCAGCCCTTGTATCGTGGATTGTTGTTTAGCGAAGATACGTCAACCTATGTTGTGTTGCTCACGATGCGTCAGGCAATTTTGGATAGTCCGGCACGCGAGGGCTTGATAGGACATATACAAGATTTGGTGGAAGAATTTTCTGCTAAATCGTCTATCTCGGTCTTCTTTACGGGAATGCCGTATATTCGTACTCAAACATCGTTGAAACTGCAAGATGAACTTGTCATGTTCATCGTGTTGGCTGTGTTGGTGTGTGCCATCATTTTGCTATTCATATTTAAGTCTGTTAAAAACACCTTATTCTCGTTGCTTGTCGTTGTCGTTTCGGTGATATGGGTGCTTGGCTGGATGGGCTTGTTCCATTACGAAATTTCTGCAATGAGTTCAATGTTGCCACCGTTGATTATCGTCATCAGCGTGCCGAACTGCGTGTTCTTCCTCAACAAATACCATCAGGAATTTTCTATTCACGGCAATAAAATCAAGGCATTGCAACGTACGATTTACAAAGTCGGAAATGCCGTGTTCCTTTCCAATTTAACGACGTCAATAGGATTTTTCACGTTCATTTTCACCAATAGTCCTATGTTGAAAGAATTCGGCATTATTGCCTCGTTGGGACTTATGGGCGTATTCGTGTTCTCAATGTTGATTTTGTCGATAGTGTTCAGTTTCTTGGCACCTCCGTCGCCACAAATGTTGAAACATCTTGAAAGTAAGATGTTTTCGAATGTGGTGAATTTCATCATAACAGCCACTGAGAAACATCGTCCGATAGTGTATGGCGTTACCATCGGTTTGCTTTGCGTTGCGTTGATCGGAGCTGCACACATTAAGTCAACGGGTTACGTGGTTGACGATTTGCCTCAGGACGATGCGATTATGCAGGATTTGAAATATGCCGAAGATAAGTTTAAAGGTGTGTTGCCGCTTGAAATTCAGATAGAAGATACTGCAAAAATCAATCTGATGGGCGATCGTGCATTTTTGCGTAAGATGCAGCAATTGACCGACAGTTTGAACACTTATCCCGAAATTGCAAAACCACTTTCTATTATAGATTTTATAAAGTTCTCTTGGCAATCGCATAATGGCGGCAATCCCGATTATTACAGCTTGCCGAATTCATCGGACATTTTCTTCAAAAATAAGATGAAGAAATTGGTGAAAGGTTCGAGTCAAGGTTTGGGGACATTGCAGTATTCGTTGGTTGACTCAACGGGGACGAAAGTCCGTATTCGTTGTAGTGCCAAGGATATAGGCACCAACAAGATGGCGAAACTGGAGAAGGAAATGCGTCAGGATATTGACTCTATTTTTACGGCTGACCGTTATAAGACGCTTATCACGGGGACAAGTTCCATTTATTTCAAAGGAACGCAGTATTTGCTGAAGAATTTGTATGTGAGCTTGTTGCTTGCCATCATCATCATTGCGTGCCTTATGGCGTTGTTGTTCCGTTCAAAACGTATGGTTCTGGTATCGCTCATACCGAACATTCTTCCGTTGTTCTTCACGGCTGCCCTGATGGGATTCATAGGAATACCGATAAAAATGACCACCATCTTCGTGTTCAGCGTTGCGTTTGGTATTTCGGTTGACGACACGATTCACTTCCTTTCACGTTATCGTCAGGAATTGAAATCGTCGGACGGTGCAATTCACGATTCCGTGTTGTCGGCAGTGCGGGAAACGTCACCAAGTATGATTTCAACATCAATAATTTTATTCTTCGGCTTTATGGTATTCGCTTTCTCTGAATTTGGCGGTACGAAAGCCATGGGAATCCTGGTATCGTTGACGTTGTTGTTCGCAATGCTGTTCAACAATTTATTGTTGCCAAGTTTATTGCTGACGTTGGATAAGAAAATTACGACAAAACATTTCCAAGAACCTTTGTTGGATATATATAACGAAGAAGAGGATATTGAATTGGAAGATTTACAAATAGAGGAATAGCGTATGAAGAAAACATACATATTGGTAACGGGCGGTGCAGGATTTATAGGAAGTTATTTGGTAGAACGGCTTTTGCAAAACGAGAATTATTTCGTGGTCGTTGCCGACAATCTTTCCACGGGCGACCAAGGTAAACTAGTGAACTGTCGTCATTCTGACCGATTCAAATTCATAAACTGCGATGTTAATGATTATCAGAGTCTTTCGTCGGTAATGTTGGCATTTCGCTTTGATTACGTGTTCCATTATGCAGCAATGGTCGGCGTGTTGCGTACGCAGCAACATCCGTTACAAGTTTTGGAAGATATTACGGGTATTTCCAATGTCTGCAAACTTTCACGTGCCACAGGTGTAAAACGTTTGTTTTTCTCATCATCGTCGGAAGTATATGGCGAACCGTTTGAAATTCCGCAACGTGTTGATACTACGCCACTTAACTCGCGTGTACCGTATGCTGTCGTGAAAAACGTAGGTGAGGCGTTTCTTCGTTCTTATTATCAAGAATTCGGGTTGGAATATTCAATATTCCGTTTCTTCAATACCTACGGACCTCGTCAAAGTCTTGACTTTGTGATAAGTAAGTTTATCATCAAGGCAATGAAGAACGAGGATATTACCATTTATGGTGACGGAACGCAAACACGTACGTTCTGTTATATTGAAGACAATATTGAGGCCTGTGTCAACGCTTTTGAAAATAATTTGCTTATTAATAATGTAGCAAATATTGGTGGCGACAATGAAATTACGATAAAGGACCTTGCGGAACTTATCGTGAAGAAGACGCATTCGTCATCGAAGATTGTGAATGTGCCACCTTTGAAAGATGGCGATATGAAACGTCGTTGCCCTGACAATGAATTTATGAAGAAAACATTGTTGAATCGTCCTTTGACTTCGTTGGAAGAAGGTTTGGAGAAGATGCTGAAAGTAGGACTATTTGACATGAATAAGTAACATTTATAAAAATATTATGCAACAGTTGAGCGAACAAGAACAAATTCGTAGAAATTGCTTACAAAAATTACGTGATATGGGCATCAACCCGTATCCCGAAGCTGAATTTAAGGTAAATGCCACTTCAAAAGAAATTTTAGACAACTTCAAACCGGAATGTGGGTTGTATCAAGATGTAACGTTGGCTGGTCGATTGATGGCTCGCCGTGTTATGGGAAAGGCGTCGTTTGCCGAATTACAAGATTCTTTCGGCCGTATTCAGTTATACATAAGCCGTGACGAGATTTGTCCCGATGAAAATAAAGATTTATATAACGAGGTTTTCAAGAAATTGCTTGATATAGGTGATTTTATTGGCGTTTCGGGCTATGCGTTCGTGACGCAGATGGGCGAAATCTCGGTACACGTAAAAACGTTGAAAGTGTTGAGCAAGTCATTGCGACCGCTTCCTATCGTGAAAGAGAAAGACGGCGTGGTGTACGACGCATTCAGCGACCCTGAACAACGCTATCGTCAACGTTATGTCGATTTGGTGGTGAACCACGGGGTGAAGGATGTTTTCATTAAACGTGCGAAAATCCTTGATACGATGCGTCAATTCTTCAATTCCAAAGGATATTTGGAGGTTGAGACGCCTATTCTGCAATCAATCCCTGGTGGTGCGAGCGCTCGTCCGTTCATCACGCACCATAATTCGTTGGATGTTGACTTGTATTGCCGTATCGCAACGGAATTGTATCTAAAACGACTGATTGTTGGCGGTTTTGAAGGTGTGTATGAGATCGGTAAGAATTTTCGTAACGAGGGAATGGATAAGTTCCATAACCCTGAATTTACGTGTATGGAAATCTATGTTTCGTACAAGGATTACAATTGGATGATGCAGTTCACCGAGCAATTGCTGGAGACTATCTGTCTTGCGGTAAATGGCACGACAGAAACGGTTTTTGACGGAAAAACGATTAGTTTCAAGGCACCGTTCAAACGTATCACTATGCTTGATTCCATTAAGGAAAAGACTGGCTATGACTTGGATGGCAAGTCGGAAGACGAAATTCGAACAATTTGCCATGAATTGAAGCTGGAACATGTGGATGAAACGTTTGGCAAAGGCAAGATGATTGATGAAATCTTTGGCGAATATTGCGAAGGAACCTATATTCAACCTACGTTCATTATTGATTATCCGATAGAAATGTCGCCGTTGTGCAAGAAACACCGCGACAATCCAAATCTGACGGAACGTTTTGAGTTGATGGTGAACGGCAAGGAACTGTGTAATGCCTACACGGAACTGAACGACCCGATTGACCAATATGAACGTTTCAAGGAACAACTGCGTTTATCGGAAAAAGGCGACGACGAGGCAATGTTCATCGATATGGACTTTGTTCGTGCGTTGGAATATGGTATGCCTCCAACGTCGGGAATGGGTATGGGAATTGACCGTTTGTGTATGTTGATGACAGGTGCTTCGACTATTCAAGATGTGTTGTTCTTCCCACAAATGAAGCCGGAGAAGAAAGTTCAGAAAGATGATATATCTGTCTATGTGGCTGCCGGAATTCCGCAAGAATGGGCAGAAATCATTCAGGCATTGGGATATATAAAATTAGCTGACGCACAAGCTGTTAAGTTTACAAAACTTCATATGGAAATGTGCGGCTACAATAAGAAAAACAAACTAAATTTAGTAAATCCAAAACAAGAAGATGTTAAATCGTGGTTGAATCAATAATATCATGGAAATAACAAAGAAAATAGCATTGTTGGGTAGTGGAAGTTGGGCTTCCGCCATTGTAAAAATACTTCATATTAGTCAAAAATCTGTGTCGTGGTACATTCGCGAGCCAGAGATTTTGGAAGGTATTTTGGAAACAAAGCATAATCCTATGTATGTTTCTGATATTGAGTATAATACAAATAAATTAAAGTTGTTCGGCGATGTGAACGAAGCCGTGAAAGATGCCGATATCATTATCTTTTGCGTTCCTTCAAAATTCGTTGCATCGTTGTGTAACGGCATTACCGAGGACTTGTCGAAGAAGCAGTTGGTGACGGCTGTAAAAGGTATGGAGCCAGAAAAGATTATGCTGGTTTCGGAATATCTGCAAGAACGATTCAATGTGTCGGCCGACCAGATGGCTGTTATTTCTGGTCCTTGTCATGCCGAGGAAGTTGCTTTGGAGAGAATGTCGTATCTTACGATAGGTTCTTCGAACCAAGCGTTGGCGGCCGAAGTTGCTGAAATTATGTCGGTTTCATTCATTCATACGTGTGTTTCCAAGGATATGGAAGGCATTGAATATTCCGCAGTGATGAAAAACGTGATGGCGTTGGCTACGGGTATTGCTCACGGACTTGGCTATGGCGACAATTTTACTTCGGTTTTGATAACCAATGCAATCCAAGAGATGAAACGTTTCTTGGACGCTGTAAAACCTATGCAACGCGACATAAATGATTCTGTTTATTTGGGCGATTTGCTTGTAACGGCATATTCGCAGTTTAGCCGTAACCGTTCGTTTGGAATGATGATAGGCAAGGGTTATTCGGTGAAAGCAGCCCAGTTGGAAATGAATATGATTGCCGAGGGTTACAACGGCGTGTATTGTATTATTCACGCCAACGAACGATACAATGTTGATATGCCTATCACTCAGGCGGTTTACAATGTTTTGTATGAACGCCATTCGGCACGACGAGAATTTAAGAGCTTGTCGGAAAAATTCAAATAACGATATTTTTTGTAGAGACGATGTGCACATCGTCTCTACTTTTTTTACAACGTGGATTATCCTATACGTCATAATATGGCGTCTCTACAAGTGGAGAATCATTTTTTTTTATTTTTTTTGAAAAAAATAAAAATTCTTGTGCAGTCTTTTGATTATTGTAAGACAATACGGTCAGAGATTTTATGGCCTCTATGGAGATAACACAGTTGATAGAACGGTGCAAGCAAGGCGATTCCGAAGCTCTTGGTGAATTGTACCAGACATACTCTTCAAAGATGAGAGGTGTATGCCGTCGCTATTTATCTGATAAAGAGACGATTAACGATGTGTTGCACGACTCGTTTGTGATTATTCTCACCTCGCTCGACAAATTGCGTGACAACAGCAAGGCAGAGGGCTGGATGATGTCGATAACGAGAAATGTGGCATCGAAATATAAGGACTATCAGAAAAAACATCCTACAGTTGCTTTCGACAAAGCGGAAAGAGTTCTTTTTGATGAAGATGAGGACAAAGAGGTAAAGGAAATCTCGATGACTGAATTGATGAGCTTGATTGATAAACTGCCAGAGGGTTACGGCAAAGTATTCCGATTGGCAGTGTTCGAGGGCTTGTCGCATAAGGAGATAGCCGCTATGCTCAATATTGAGCCACATTCGTCGTCGTCGCAATTGGCTCGGGCAAAACGCTTGCTCCGCAAGATGATTCAGCAGTCTTGGGTTATTCTTCTTTTGTTGCTTATTATTCCCGCTATTATTCTTATTAAAAAAGAAAAAACTATCAACAATGACGATAGTAGCGTTGTTGTGCAGAAGGAAAATACGCCGACTACGCAACCGATAGAGCAAAATCAGATTCCTACGGTTGTTTTTCCACAGCCAACGCAAAACACGACTGTTGCTGCCGATGCGCAAAAATCCGCAGATGATTATTCAAATAAATTTGTTGTTCCTGATACTGTGACAACTATAGTAGTTAAGGAGGAGATTGTAGCCGACACTTCGCATGATTTCCAACAGCGTGACACGATTCAATTCAATACGAAAACAGAAACAGAAACTCCGCATTATAACCTTGCCGACATATTCCCCAATGATGGTAATGGAGAGACGATGCGTACATCGTCTCCTCAATGGTCATTAGAATTTGCATACGCAGGAAGTTTCGACGAACAAAATTTCACATCTCAAGTAATAAATCTGCAGAATATAGACGAAGGAACTGGCAAAAGTCTTATTCCGATAGTTAATGAAGATGATACCATTCAATATACAAATTATCACTATATGCCTATCACACTGACGCTGACGGCACATTATAGACAAAGCAAACATTTGGGTGTTGAGACAGGTTTGAGTTACATCCGACTTGTGTCTGATTTTGAAACGAAAAAAGACAGCATCGTAAATCGTGAGCAATTACAAACTATCCATTATATAGGTGTTCCCGTAAAAGCTATTTACTATATCTATAATCTAAAAGGGTGGAATGTATATGGAAATCTCGGTCTTGCAATGAATATTCCCGTCCGTTCGCAGTTCAACGAAAAAGGTCTGTTGCACGACGGTACGGAAAACATCGGCACGGCATATACTCATATTCCTTTGCTGTGGTCGCTCAGTACGGGATTTGGCTTGCAATATAATCTTTCGCCACACGTAGGAATCTTTGCAGAGCCAAACGTGTTATATTATCTCCCGACGCAGAGCGGCTTGGAAACCTATTGTACAGAACATCCGTTCACATTCTCGTTGCCAGTGGGAATCAAATTTATTTGGTAGTTTGCAGTCATTGACAAAATCGAAGACTATATAGACGAATCAATAAAAAAAAGTAATTCATGAAAAAAGTATTGGCTTTTTTTCTCATTTGTTGTTTGACGATAGGGGCAATGATACAATTGACATTTGGTCGAAAGTCAGTGAAATTAAAGGATTTACACAAAATCGAAGGAATGCCAGAATGTAATAAACCGAAAAAAAATAAATAATTTTTAGAAAAATACGCAGTCTTTCATATATCAACAGACTATATATACAAAAGATTATTTTAAGATTTTAGTTATGGGTTGGATATGCACAGGAGTAATATTGATTACAGTATTGATAATAATCGCAAAAAGTTAGTTTTCTTATTTGAATAGACAGAAATAAAACTTTTTCGTTTAAGTTTGTAAAATAAGTATGAATAGTAATCATTTAATAAAAGTAAAGTTATGAAAAAAGTATTTTTTATCTCAATGCTTGCTGTGGCAACGATAGTTGCGTGCGGCAAGGAAGATGAGGAAGCAACTCCTCAGGTGCAAGAGCAACAGACTGCTCCGGAGCAAACGGTGAATGAAGAAATCACTATTATGAAATCAGACGAAACAGGTATTGTGATTCGTATTGGCGAAGGAGAATCGGCACGGGATTCCATTATTCCTATTATGGTTCCTTATTTTGCGCCGTCAGTTATCAAAGGACAAGTTGTTGTGCAAGTTGGCGAAGGCGACAATGTTCACGATTCCATTGTGTATATTTGGGAGCCAGTTGTTTCTCCTCATTCAAGCCAGCCAGTGCCACAGCCGCCGGTATCACATCCGTGCGACACATGTAAATAAATCGGAACAATTTCTTGTTTATCCGTGATGTCAAAGTAGAGATGCGCCATGGCACGTCTCTACTTTTTTTTACAACGATAGCATAGCATTTCAACATTCGCAAAATTCTTTCATTGCGAAAGAAATGAAACAAAATGTTTTCCGTTTGAAAAAATGTTGATACAAAGCAATGGGAAACAATAATGTGCCGAATTGAAATTTGTACCTTTGACGAGGTATAAAATAGGTGCAAAGTGGCAAAGACGGAAACTCCAATGATGAAACAATACAATCAGATGAAGGGGAAACACCCCGATGCCATCTTATTGTTTCGTTGTGGCGATTTCTATGAGACCTATTCGAGCGATGCCGTCAAAGCAGCTGGTATTTTGGGAATAACCTTAACGCGTCGTTCGGCTGGTACGCCCAACGAAACGGAAATGGCGGGTTTCCCGTACCATGCACTCGACACCTATCTGCCCAAATTAGTACGTGCTGGTCAGCGTGTGGCAATTTGCGAACAACTGGAAGATCCGTCAAAGACGAAAACCTTGGTAAAACGTGGTATCACGGAACTGGTTACTCCAGGTGTTTCGCTCAGTGAAAGTGTTCTTGAGAATCGTGAGAATAATTTCGTCGCAGCCGTTCATTTCGGACAGCATATTGTTGGCGTTGCTTTCCTTGACATTTCTACGGGTGAATTCCTTGTGGCAGAGGGTGCGACTGATTATGTAGAGAAACTCATCAATAGTTTTCAACCGAAAGAATTGTTGTACGACAGGACAAAATCTGATTTGTTCAAGCAATATTTTTATAAAGAGAATCTTTGCTCAAGTAAACTTGATGATTGGATTTTTACCACCGAATCGGCTCACGACAAACTATTGGCTCAATTTGAAACAACGTCGCTCAAAGGATTCGGCATTGATGAAATGCCATCGGCTGTCATAGCTGCTGGTGCAATTCTCTATTATCTCGACATTACCGAACATAAGTTGACGGGACATATTCGCAACATTGCCCGAATTGACCGAGAGACCTTCGTTTGGCTTGACAAGTTCACTATTCGCAATCTGGAATTGTTCGGCTCGGAGCATTCGGGAGCAAAGAGTTTGTTGTCGGTGTTGGACAACACACGCACCTCAATGGGAGCACGATTGCTCAAACGTTGGGTGTCGTTGCCGTTGCGTAAACTTTCCGATATTCAGGCACGTCACGATGTGGTGCAAACACTGGTGGAACAGCCCGATATGCTTGAAGAATGTGGATCTCTTCTAACGTCTATGTGCGACTTGGAGCGTATCATTGCCCGTGTTGCAACCAATAGAATCCTTCCCCGTGAAGTGTTGCAGTTGCAGAAGACGTTGGAAAATATCGTTCCTTTGAAAGAATTATGCGAAAATTCGGGCAACGAGATTTTGCAAACCTACGCTCGTCAGTTAAATTCTTGTGATGCTTTGCGTGAACGTATCAGTAACGAGATTCAGCCCGAGGCGAATAATGCAGTCAACAAAGGAAATATAATCAAATCGGGCGTAAACAAGGAACTGGACGAACTTCGTGAGATTGCGTTTAACGGCAAGGATTATTTGCTGAAAATGCAAGAACGTGAGGAGCAACGGACGGGTATTCCCAAAATTAAAGTCGCGTTCAACAACGTGTTTGGCTATTATATAGAAGTACGCAACACGCATAAGGAAAAAGTTCCCGAAGACTGGATTCGCAAACAGACCTTGGTCGGTGCGGAACGATACATTACGCAGGAGTTGAAGGAATACGAGGACAAGATTTTAGGTGCCGAAACTCGTATTTTAGAAATAGAGCAAGAGTTGTATAATGCTCTGGTTCAGAATATTGCACATTATACCGAGACGATTCAGCTCAATGCGAGCATAGTTGCACAGATTGATTGTCTTTATTCGTTTGCGAACGTTTCGGTGAATAATAATTATGCTCGTCCGGAGACGAACGATTCTTTGGATTTGGACATAAAGAACGGTCGTCACCCTGTGATAGAGACGGAAATGGCTCCCGGAGAACAATATATTGGCAATGATGTGCATTTGGACAACGAACGGCAGCAGATTATTATCATCACGGGACCGAATATGGCTGGTAAGTCTGCCTTGCTGCGACAAACGGCCTTGATTGTGTTGATGGCACAGATGGGCTGTTTCGTGCCTGCCGATGCTGCCACGATTGGCTTGGTCGATAAGGTGTTCACCCGTGTTGGTGCGTCCGACAACATTTCGCAAGGCGAGTCAACGTTTATGGTCGAGATGAACGAAGCGGCAAATATTCTTAACAATATGACCGACAGAAGTCTGGTCTTGTTCGACGAACTTGGCCGTGGTACGAGTACCTACGATGGAATTTCCATTGCATGGGCTATTGTGGAATATCTGCACGAATGTCCCGTAGCGAAGCCAAAGACACTGTTCGCCACACATTATCACGAATTGAACGAGTTGGAGAAAAATTTCAAGCGAGTGAAAAACTTTAACGTTTCCGTTCGTGAGCAAAATCAAAAAGTGATATTTTTACGCAAATTGGTTCCCGGAGGCAGCGAACATAGTTTTGGTATTCACGTGGCAAAAATGGCTGGAATGCCGAAATCGGTTGTCAATCGTGCCAATGAAATTTTGAAGGAACTTGAAGGAACAAGCGGAAGTGCGCAGGCACTCGCAAAACCAGTGCAAGAAATAGCACAGTCGCGCGAGGGATATCAGTTGAGCATTTTCCAACTGGACGACCCTGTACTTTCGCAGATTCGTGACGAGTTGCTAAACATTGAAATCAATAATTTAACACCGATAGAGGCGTTGAATAAGTTGAACGACATAAAAAAATTATTACAGAAATGAGACGAATAGGATATATCATAGGCATTCTTCTGTTTTTCGTTTCGTGTGAGGAAAAGGGGAAACAATTCACTGTCAGTTCTTCGCAGAATAAGATATGGTATTGTGGCGACACGTTGCAATTCGAGATTGCTTCAAAGAAAAATCATGTTCCCGATTCTGTCGTGCTTCGTTTTGACAAACAATCGGTTTTTCAAACGTATTATAAAACAACGACTTGCAGTTTTACAACCGACGGTATGCTTATGGGCGACAAGACGCTCACGTTTGAGATTTATCGTAAAGGAAAAAAAGAGATTCACAACCGTTCGTTGCGGATTTTGTCGGACATAGAACCTGCACAACTGCATTACGAAGTAGTTGCCACCTACAAACACGACGCAAACTCATATACCCAAGGTTTGCAGTATGAGCAAGGAAAATTTTACGAAAGTGCGGGTTTATATGAGGAATCTTCGGTGCGTTATGTTGATGTCAAGACGGGGAACGTGCTGAAGAAGAATGATGTGGAACCACGTTTCTTTGCAGAGGGATTGACGATAGTGGGCGATTCGTTGTATCAGTTGACGTGGCGTGAAAATACTGGATTTATCTATGACAAAAACACGTTAGAGCGAATCGATTTGTTCAAGTATGAAACCGAAGGTTGGGGATTGTGTTTTGACGGAACGAACCTTGTGATGAGCGATGGTACTGAGTTTTTGTATTTCTATGAACCGAAGAATTTCACCTTGGTTCGGAAAGTTGCCGTGTTCAATAACCGTGGTGCAGTTTCCAGTTTGAATGAGTTAGAATTTGTAAATGGTTTTATTTATGCCAATATCTATCAGAGCGATGAGATAGTGAAGATTAATCCAAGTAACGGCAAAGTTGCTGCTACTATTGATTTTAGTGGCTTGCTTCCTGCCGAATTGTCTGATGGAGTTGACGTGTTGAATGGCATTGCATATAATGCCGACAATCAACATTTTTATATCACAGGAAAACTTTGGCCACGAGTATTCGAGGTTCGCTTATTTTATGAATAGTATGAAAAAAGTCCTTTTTATTGACCGAGACGGCACGTTGTTGCAGGAACCTATTGAAGACGAACAAATAGATTCGTTTGCAAAATTTGCGTTTTTACCGAATGTAATCTCTTCTTTGAAAAATATAGTGCAATATACAGATTATGAATTGGTTATGGTGACAAATCAAGATGGTTTGGGAACGGAATCGTTCCCCGAAGATACTTTTTGGCCTGTGCATAATTTGATGTTGGATATATTGAAGAGCGAAGGGATAGAATTCGCCGACATGATTATTGACGAAACCTTTGAATGGGAAAACAAACCCACGCGCAAACCGGGAATCGCCTTGTTGGGAAAATATGTGACGGGCGACTATGACTTGGCTCATTCCTATGTGATAGGCGACAGAAATACCGATGCGCAGTTGGCGGTGAATTTAGGTTGTAAATCCTTGTTACTGAGAGGAAACCATCTGACAGAGGCATTGCTTCCCGACTCGTGTGAACTGGTTGCCGATTCGTGGAGCGAGATAGCACAACGACTGACGTTCCCGTTGCGTTTCGCACACGTTGTTCGTAATACGAATGAGACGAAAATTGATATAGAATTATTGCTCGATGGTCGTGGAAAGTCCGAAATATCTACGGGAATAGGCTTTTTTGACCACATGTTGGAGCAATTGGCACGTCATTCCAACTGCGACCTGAAAATTAAGGTGCAAGGTGATTTGCACGTTGACGAACACCACACCATTGAAGACACGGGCATAGCATTGGGAGAGGCGTTTTTGCAGGCGTTGGGCAAAAAAGAACGTATCGAACGCTATGGATACCTCTTGCCTATGGATGATTCCTTGGCACAGGTTGCCATTGATTTCTCGGGTCGTCCGTGGTTGATTTGGAATGTGGAATTTAAGCGCGAGATGGTTGGCGAACTGCCTACCGAAATGGTGTATCATTTCTTCAAATCATTCTGCGACGCGGCAAAGTGCAACTTGAACGTGACCGTTTCGGGCGATAACGAGCATCATAAGATAGAAGCAATTTTCAAGGCGTGGGCGAAATCTATTAAAATGGCAGTTTCACGCAACTTGAACAATCAGTTGTTGCCATCGACCAAAGGGTTGTTGTAGAAATTTGTGAGGTGAATAATCACCCTTTTGCATTTTTTCCGTTGTTTTGAGACAGCGTCTTGAATGTAATGCAGGGTAGGAAATCCATAGGTTTTTGTCAGGATAAAAAAATAATCAAATTTTTTTTGCTCTATGCAGTATAAATCTTAAAGAAAGTTCTATTTTTGCACCACAAATAATTTAATAGCAAAAAAATGGCAGAAGAATCTCAAAACGTAGGTCAATTGGAGCAAATTGGCGAATCAGTTTCTAAAATAGAAAAATTCTTTGAAGATAATAAAAAGACTATCTCAATTGTTGTTGTTGTCGTTGCAGTGTTGATTTGTGGTTTCTTTGCATATAAAAATCTGTATTTGACCAAACAACAAGACAAGGCATTGGCTGCAATGTGGCAAGCACAACGTGCATTTGACGAAGATTCGTTCCAAATAGCATTATATGGTAATGAAAATGTTACAGGTTTTGTAGATGTTATTGACGAATACAGCAACACAAAGGCAGGAAACACGGCATATTATTATGCTGGTTGTTGTGCAATGAAACTTGGCGAATTTGAGGATGCTGTAAAATATTTGAAGAAATTCTCTACTGATGACCCGATTTTGGAACCGCTGTCAATCGGTTTGTTGGGTGACGCATATTGCGAATTGAATGAGTTGGACAAAGCAGTTTCAAAATATGAGAAAGCTGCTAAAGTTGCCGACGATGAGTATATGAGTCCGATGTTCTTGTCGAAAGCAGGACTTGTATATGAAAAACTTGGAAAATATAACAAAGCTCTTGATGTTTATGAGAAGATAAAAAAAGAATATGACAATTCTCCTCAAGCAGCTTCAATAGACAAGTACATAACGAGAGCTAACTTGTTGAAGAAATAATGGCTACATCGTTAAAAAATCTTTCTGAATACGATAGTAAATCTGTTCCTAACGCATCGGAACTTTCCATTGGAATTGTTGTTGCGGAATGGAATATGGATGTGAACAACAAACTTTTGCAAGGAGCCATCGAGGCATTGCAAAAGCATGGTGTTGCAGAAAAGAATATCATCGTAAATTACGTTCCCGGTTCTTTTGAATTGACCTATGGAGCGCGAATCCTTGCCGAAAATTATGATGTTGACGCAATTATCGTAATTGGTACGGTAATTCAAGGCGAAACGCCTCATTTCACATATATTTGTCAGTCGGTTTCATACGGAATTACTGAATTGAACTTGTCATACGACTTGCCGTTCATTTTTGGCGTGCTTACGGTCAATACCAAGGAACAGGCAATGGACAGAGCTGGTGGCAAATACGGCAACAAGGGAGTAGAGGCGGCAATTACCGCCATAAAAATGGCTTTATACAATTAAGGCAAATCATTTTTCCGTGTAGATAAAATTTCTATATTTGTTCGTCAAAAAAAGAACAATGTTTTTTCTGTTATGAAAGTTGTCATTATTGGGGCTGGAAATGTAGGAACTCACTTTGCCAGAGCATTGAAATCTGTTGACGTTGAAGTCTTACAGATTGTTAGTAGGACTATGAAATCGGCGGTAGAGTTGGCTTCGGAAATTGGTTGTGCATTTGCGACTGATATTCAGGATGTGAATAAAAATGCCGACGTTTATTTCTTGTGCGTGTCTGATAGTGCAATCGTTCCTGTTTTGCGACAATTGAAGGTCGGTGAAAAAATGATTGTTCATATGTCGGGAACCGTCGGAATGTCGGTGTTTTATGACTATGCGTTGAATTATGGTTGTGTATATCCGTTGCAGACTTTTTCTAAGTTCAAGGACTTGAACTACTCGGAGATACCATTCTTTATAGAGGCAAATAGTGATGAAAATCAAAAAATGCTGATGGATTTGCTGAAATTGATTTCACCACAAATCTATACGCTGAATTCTCAGCAACGAAGCATTCTTCATCTCTGTGCCATTATGGTGAACAATTTTTCAAACCATTTATGTACGTTGGCAGAAATGCTGATGAAGGAAAATCAGTTGCAATTCGACGTATTGAAACCGTTGTTGCGCGAAACAACCGATAAGATTATGAAATATTCTCCGTATGTTTCCCAAACTGGTCCGGCTGTTCGTGGCGATACATTTATAATGGAGAAACATCGCGATATTTTGAAGAATCATAAAGAGATATTAGATATTTACAATGCCATAAGCGATAGCATTGTAAAAACACATTCAGAAGATAAATAAGATGGGAAAATTCAAGGATACATTAAAGAATATAAAAGCGTTTGTTTTTGATGTTGACGGCGTGTGGACCAACGGATTCATATACGTTGACGGAAACGGGCTACAAATGCGTACGACCAATGTAAAGGACGGATATGCAATTCATTATGCTTCGAAGTTGGGGTATCCCGTCGCTATCATTACAGGAGGAAAATGTACGTCGATTATAGGTCGTTTCAACGATTTGGGCGTGAAGGACGTGTATATAGAGGCGAGTAACAAGGTTGTGTATTTTGAACAATTTCTTGAAAAATATAATCTGAAAGCAAAAGATGTGATGTATATGGGCGATGATTTACCTGATTATCGTGTGATGAAGATGTGTGGGGCAAAGGTTTGTCCGGCCGATGCAGCTCACGAGATTCAAGAAATTGCCGATTATATTTCTGATAAAAAAGGTGGACAAGGTTGTGTTCGCGATGTAGTGGAACAAACCTTGCGTGCCCAAGATAAGTGGATGAAAAAAGAGGCGTTTGTTTGGTAATGAAAGATTTTTTGCATTTAATACGATATAGGAACTTGTGTATAATCATAGCAACAATGATTATCATTCGCTATGCGTTGATAGGCGTGTTTATGCCATTCCAGTTGTCAACGGTAGGATTCGTATTACTTGTCGTTGCCACCGTTTGCCTTTCGGCGGCAGGATACATCATCAACGATTATTTTGATGTGAACGCCGATATGATGAACAGACCCGATAAGGTTATTATCGGAAAATCAATCAACCGAAGAAATGCGATGATTTTTCATTGGATTTTCAATATTGTTGGTTGTGTTTGTGGTGCGTTGGTTTCATTTGGCATAGGTTTGCCTAAATATAGTTTTATATTCTTGTTTATTGCCGGTGTTTTGTGGTTTTATTCCACTACGTTCAGCAAAGAACCTGTTTTGGGAAATGTTGTTATTGCCCTGTTGGTGGCATCAGTACCAATTATTGAGATTTTGTTTGAAATGTTGCCGTTACTGTCGTTGCCGATGGATATACTACAACAATTGCATATCCGTTTTGAGGAACTTTTTGTATGGGGATTGGGATATACGCTCTTTGCTTTTTTACTGACGTTACAGCGAGAAATGGTGAAGGATATTGAAGATTTGGAAGGCGATAGGACTTACGGTAGAAATACATTGCCCATAGCATTCGGACTCAAGGCGGCACGAATATGCACTTTTGGAGTAAGTGTTGTTGTGATTGCAGGTATTGTTGTTTCGCAAATATGCAAGTTATCTGATACTTTTTCATTGATATTTATCAATGTTTGTATTACGTTACCATTATTATATGGATTGTTTGTCTTTGTCAAGGCAGATTCGTCAGAAGAATACGCAAAAGTAAGTTTCATATTGAAACTGGTTATGTCGATGGGTTTGCTGTATTTGCCTTGTTATATGTTTTTGAAATGATTCTTTCTCAAAAGCTTAACGGTTTTCACCTTATTTTAGGTTCTGCATCGCCTCGTCGCAAGGAATTATTGGCTGGTTTGGATATTCCGTTCACTATTCTTGTGAAAAAAACCGACGAACAAGTTGATGCATCTTTGGCAAAGGAAGATATACCATTGGCAATTGCCGAACAAAAGTTTCTTGCTCTTGAATCGGATCTCAAGAATGACGATTTTTTAATCACGGCCGACACCTTGGTGCTCTGTCACGAGCATATAATGGGAAAACCAAAGACGATCGCCGAGGCCAAGGAAATGATTCAGTTTTTGTCGGGAAAGACACACAAGGTTATTACTGGCGTATGTATTGGCACTAAGGAGCGACACACCTCGTTTCGCGATGTGGCAGAGGTTACGTTTACTATGATTTCCGACGAAGATATCTCATATTACGTTGAAAAATATGCTCCGCTTGATAAGGCGGGAGCGTATGGTGTACAAGAATGGATTGGCTATGTAGGAATCGAGAAAATTGTCGGTTCGTATTATACGGTGATGGGCTTGCCCGTACAAAAATTGTACGAGGAAATTTTACGTTTTTAGTTTCTCATTTTTTTTGTAAAAATAGAGAAGGAATTACTCTATTTTTTTTGGTCATTCTAATTTTTTTTTCGTTACTTGCATCCCGCAAAACGTAAGGATAAAATACTAATATGGAAGGAGGATAGTCTATGCATTTCGAACTAACAAAAGATTTTATCGCCTACCTGAAATCTCTTATTGAAGTTCAGGACGTAGAGAAAATTTTAGAATGTTTTTCGGATGCCCATCCTGCCGATATAGCCGATATCCTTGAACAGTTAACCAACGAAGAAGCCAATTACGTTTTCTTACAATTTCAGCCAAGTGTTGAAGCAAGTATTCTCGTTGAGTTGGAAGACGAGCAACTTGACCGTTTGTTGACGGTGATTCCTGCCGAAATCATTGCGACCGACCTCATTGAGAAAATGGATTCCGATGATGCCGCCGATATTTTGCAGACTTTGCCAGAACGTATCAAAACCGAGGTTTTGGCAAAAATGTCCGACAAGGAACAGGCGAGTGACATTGCCGACTTGTTGGATTACGACGAAGACACTGCCGGTGGTTTGATGGCGACTGAGCTTGTTCGTGTGAATAAGAATTGGAACGTACAAAAATGTATTCTCGAGATTCGCAAGCAGGCAGGTGAGGTTGATAACATGATGAACGTGTATGTGGTTGATGATGACGACGTTCTCGTTGGAATGTTGCCGATTGCCCGTTTGGTCTTGGCTGGCGAGAGTGCCGTGATTTCTGATATTTATGATGATGAGGTCATTTCGGTGCCGACGAGTATGCCTTCGGAGGAACTTGCCCGATTAATGGATAAATATGCCTTGTTGGTCGTTCCTGTCGTTGATTCTCTCAATCGCTTGAAAGGTCGCGTTACGGTCGATGACGTTGTCGATGTGATTCGTGAAGAAGCAGAGAAAGATTATCAGATGCAAGCTGGTTTGACTCAAGATGTTGATGACAACGATACTATGCTCCGTCAGACAATGGCACGACTTCCGTGGCTTTTTGTCGGTTTGTTGGGTGGCGTTTTGAGTTCTCGTGTAATCGGCGTTTTTGAAGATGATATTGCTCGAAATGCAAGTCTGACCTTGTTCCTCCCGTTGCTTGCCGCTATGGGTGGTAACGTGGGTGTGCAGTCGTCGTCGATTATGGTGCAAAGTATTGCTGGAGGAACGTTAAAACTGACTTCTATCTGGATGAAAATTTTCCGTGAATTTTTAGGCGGATTGTTAATCGGTGTTATTTGTTCTGTCGTTTTATTCCTTTATAACTGGTTGTCGGGTAATGATTTACAATTGACGTCGGTCGTAAGTTTCTCGTTATTGGTAATTATAGTTTTTGCTTCGTTGTTCGGAACATTTGTTCCGTTGGCGTTGGAAAAATGCAAGATAGACCCTGCAATAGCCACAGGGCCGTTCGTAACCACCACGAACGATATCGTGTGTTGTTTGCTTTATTTTTCAATAGCCCGCAGTTTGCTTATTTAAAGGTAAATTGATACCTTTGTGTTGATTATGAAACGATTTTTATTCATAGTGCTTATTTTTTCGTGTGTGTGTGCGAGTTGCTCACGGGCAAAATATCTCCAAAAACACGCAACTAAGGCACATATTGAGTTCAAGGAGGGTCGCCACGATTTTGGAAATGTCATTTTCGGACAACCTGCAAAATACGATTTCGTGTTTACCAATACGGGAATCGACACGCTTGTCATAAGCGAAGTGCAAAGCACGTGTGGTTGCACAATACCTGTTTGGTCGCAAGAACCAGTGCCACCAAAGGGAAAAGGCGTTATAGAAGTTTCATACGACACACGACGAAGCGGACCCTTTGAGAAGGGAATAACCGTTTTTTCGAATGCCGACAACAGTGCGATATTGCTTGTTATTGCAGGATATGTGACTACAAATCCTCATAAAGCGATTTTAGGAAATTCAAGAATTACAAACGACACGTCCGCAGTGCAACACGACGAAGTGGACGTACAAATAAACGAATAGAAATGCCACGAGTATCAGATAGAGGTTTGTTAATGCCAGCGTCGCCAATTCGACGCTTGGTGCAGTATGCTGATGAAGCGAAGCAGCGTGGAGTGGAAGTGCTCCATTTGAATATCGGTCAACCAGATTTGCCAACGCCAGATTTGGCTGAATCGGCAATGCATCAATATACAGGGAAATATATCCCATATTCGCATTCGGCGGGAAATTTGTCGTTGCGTGAAAAATTGGCTGAATATTATAAGCAAATTGGAATAGAAATTTCGAGCGAAGATATTCTTATTACTACGGGTGGTTCCGAAGCAATTTGCTTTGCCTATTACAGTATTTTGAATTATGCCGATGAGGTAATCGTCCCTGAACCGTATTATGCTAATTATTATGGTTTTACGACGGAAACGGGTGCTCGTATGATTCCAGTTCGTTCAACGATTGAGACGAATTTTGCCCTACCGTCGATAGAAGATTTTGAGGATGCTCTTACGCCGCAGACCAAGGCGATTATGCTTTGTAACCCGAATAATCCTACGGGACATGTGTATAGCCAGAAGGAACTTTCGCATATTCGAAATCTTGTTCGTAAATATGATTTGTTTTTGATTTGTGATGAGGTTTATCGTGATTTCTGTTACGACAGCGAACATTATTCGGTAATGAATCTCAAGGGAATAGAAGAAAATACCATTTTAATTGATTCATTCTCAAAACGATACAATGTTTGTGGTATTCGTATTGGTGCTATGATTACTCGAAACCGTGATGTGATTGCCACGGCGATGAAATTTGCTCAGGCACGTTTGAGTCCGCCGTCAATGGGACAGTTGATTGCCGAATCGTTGTTGGACACGCCGGCAAGTTTCTTGAAAAAATCGGCAGAAGAGTATAAGGCACGTCGAGATTATATCATTCCTGCGTTGAACGAAATCAAGGGGGTTCGTTCTCCAATGCCCGACGGAGCATTTTATTCCGTAGTAGAATTGCCTGTTGACGATGTAGATAAATTCTGCCGTTGGTTATTGGAAGAGTTTGAGTATGAGGGCTCTACGGTAATGCTTGCACCAGGAACAGGTTTCTATACAGGTAAAAAACAAGGTGTTCATCAGGTGCGTATTGCCTATATTCTTGAAATGGATAAGTTGAAAAAAGCTGTTCGCTGTTTGAAACAAGCACTCAAAGTTTATCCAGGTCGGACCATAGAACAGGATTAGGATGAAACGTGTTTTGTTTGTCATAAATCCGCACTCGGGAAAAGTTCGTAATAAGAATATAGAGCAACTTGCTTCGGAGGTGCTGAATCCAAATGATTTTACGGTAGATTTCGTTTATACACGTTTTGCAGGACACGCTTTGGAACTTTCGCGCATTGGCGTAGAAAAAGGATACGACATAATTGTGGCTGTTGGTGGTGACGGCACAATTCACGAAGTTGCACAATCTGTCATTCATTCCAAGTCGGCGATGGCAGTCATTCCTATGGGCTCGGGAAACGGTTTTGCTCGTTTCTTTGGCATTCCCACGACGATAAAAAAAGCGATTCAAGTCATTGCAGAGGGCAAGGAACTTGTCATAGATTCCATTTTATGCAACGACGAATATTTTGTGAATGTTGCAGGCATTGGCTTCGATGCTCAAGTAGGAAATATCTATGACAAAAGTTGTGCTGACGAACGTGGCGGTTTGAATTACGTGAAAATGGTCGTTGAGGAATATCTGCATTATCCACAACAAACGGGAAAATTTAAAATAAATGGCGAAGAAGTTGAAAAACAGTTCTTTATGGTTACAGTTGCCAATTCAAACCAGTGGGGATTGAATGCCAAGGTTGCTCCCGAAGCTGATATTACCGATGGTAAATTTGAACTTGTTTTGCTGAAGGAATTGCCTGTGATTGACGCGATTCCACTTGCGATTCGTTTGTTTTCTAATCAATTCAATCATTCACGACACGTGGAAACGTATCATTTAGAGGAATTTACGATAGAAAACTCAATTCCACGCTTACTTCATTTGGACGGTGAGCCACGAATGATGACGAATGATATAACCTTTACCATTCAGCCACATTCGCTTAAGTGTATTGTCCCGAATCAGTATTGACGAGATTTCTCATCTTTTGTAAAAATGATTTGGTTTTCTCGTGTGATAGAATCGCCGAGAATGTGTATTTTTGCGTAATAAAAACAAAATACAATGATAAACACTACAATCAATGGAATTGACATTACCAAAATTCTGTTTCTTGACATTGAAACTGTGCCGCAACATGGTTCTGAAGCAGAATTGACCGAAACAGAACGGTTATTGTGGCAGAAAAAATCTGCTCGTATGGCAAGCGACACGATGACTGCCGACGAACTCTACCAGAAAGCTGGCATTTTTGCGGAATTTGGAAAAATTGTTTGCATTTCTGTGGCGTTCCTACATAATGACAAAGGTACGTTGCAAATGCGTGTACGTTCCTTTGCCGATGATGACGAGGCACGTTTGCTGAATGATTTTATGACGTTGGTCAACAAGTATTTCAACTCAAAGAAGATTTTCTTCTGTGCTCATAACGGCTACGAGTTCGACTTCCCGTTTATTGCCCGTCGTGCATTGATACACGGGATTAGCGTACCAATAACTTTGGATACTCGTGGCAAGAAGCCCTGGGAAATTCAGCATTTGGATACCTTGGATTTATGGCGTTTTGCCGACTACAAAAACTACACTTCGTTGGCTTTGTTGGCGTACGTTTTTGGTATTCCTACGCCAAAGGACGATATTGACGGCTCACAAGTGTGCGAGGTGTATTGGAAAGAACATGATTTACAGCGAATTATGAACTATTGTCAGAAAGATGTGATAACGGTTGTTCAGCTATTTAGAAAATATCGTTGTGAGGATTTGATTCCCGAAGAAAATATTGTGATTGTGAATGAGTAATATCTTCTTGATTCTCAGATAAATGATGTATTTTTGTCAAAAATAATACGTATGAAACGATTTCCGGCAGAGTGGGAAAAACAAGATTGCGTACAGCTTACGTGGCCGCATCGGGAAACTGATTTTTCCGACGTGTATGATCGTGCTGTTGCTTGTTTTGTAGCAATTGCGAAGGAAATAAGCAAACGAGAGAAGTTGGTAATTGCTTGTAAATCAAAGCAAAATGTACTTGGAGAACTTGGTTCCGTAATGAACGAAAATATCTCGTTTGTCGAAGTTGATACCAACGATGTGTGGGCGAGAGATCATGGGGCTATCACAGTATTTGAGGATGGAATCCCCGTTTTGTATGATTTTACGTTTAATGGTTGGGGACAAAAATTTCCTTCCGAAAAAGATAATGCGATTACGGCTCAATTATATAACTCAGGCATTTTTGCTTCGGCAAAGTATCAAGACATGTCGCAGTTTGTATTAGAGGGCGGTTCAATAGAAACCGACGGGCAAGGTGTGTTGTTGACCACCGAATCGTGCCTGTTGAGCAAATATCGTAATCCTCAAATGACAAAAACAGATATTGAACAATTTCTGAAATGTACGTTCAATGTGCAGAAAATCCTTTGGCTTTCGCATGGAGAATTGGCTGGTGACGATACCGACGGTCATATCGATACCTTGGCTCGTCTTGTCTCAAAAGATACCATTGCATATGTATGTTGCAATGATGCAGACGACTTGCATTATATTGATTTACAAGCAATGAAAGCCGAATTGGAGTCATTTACCACGTTGGAAGGAAAACCGTATAACTTGGTTCCGCTACCGATGGCATCGCCTGTGTTTGACGAAGATGGAAACCGTATTCCCGCAACGTATGCGAATTTTTTGATTATGAACGAAGCCGTTTTACTGCCAGTTTATAATTGTGAAACGGATGAACAAGCCGTGCAAACGCTTCAAACGGTATTTCCTGACAAAGAAATTGTGCCAATTGATTGTTCTGTATTAATTTTGCAACATGGTTCATTGCATTGCGTCACAATGCAATATCCGCAAGGTGTTTTATAAAATGGCGAAGATGGAAAAAATTCTCAAGGTTGGTTTAGTTCAGCAGTCGGTTGGTCCCGATGTTGCTGCAAACAAGGAAAAATTGGTCAGAAATATTACTGATTGTGCCAATCGTGGTGCAAAATTAGTTGTGTTACAGGAATTGCACAACACACCATATTTCTGTCAAGTGGAAGATGTTGACAATTTTGACTTGGCCGAACCAATACCAGGGGATTCTACGGAATTATATTCTTCTGTTGCAAAACGATTGCATATAGTGCTTGTTACGTCCTTGTTCGAGAAACGTGCGGTAGGAGTGTATCATAACACAGCCGTAGTTTTTGATGCTGATGGTAGTATTGCTGGTCAATATCGTAAGATGCACATTCCCGATGATCCAGCATATTATGAGAAATTTTATTTCACACCAGGTGATTTAGGTTTTGAACCAATAAAAACGTCAGTTGGCACATTAGGCGTGTTGGTTTGTTGGGATCAATGGTATCCCGAAGCAGCACGCATTATGGCGATGAAAGGAGCCGATATGCTGATTTATCCGACTGCAATTGGTTGGGAATCAAGCGATAGCGAAGATGAGAAAAATCGTCAGCGTGATGCGTGGATTATTTCGCAACGTGGTCATGCTGTGGCAAACGGTTTGCCGGTAATTTCTGTGAATAGGGTTGGTGTTGAAAAAGATCCGTCAAATCAAACGAATGGCATTCAATTCTGGGGAAGCAGTTTCGTTGCCGGACCACAAGGCGAGTTGTTGCAGCAAGCTTCGGCAACCAACGAAGAGAATCTCGTTGTGGACGTTTCTCTTTCCCGTTCCGAAGATGTCCGTCGCATTTGGCCATTCTTCCGTGACAGACGAATTGATGCCTATAAAGACATTTTAAAACGGTTCTGTAAATAAATCAGTTAAGTTAATCTTCAACTTGCAGATTGTGCATTTTCTTCCATTCTTTGATGAATGGAGGAGTGGTCCACATTAAGTTGTAGTTCGTGTCAAGAAACACTTGCGTGGTATAGCCGGTAACGCAAAGTTCGTTTGTGGCTAAATTGTATATTTCGTAGTCGAAAATGAGCTTTGCCGCATTCGTGTTTCGGAATTTTATCACCACTTTGGCTCTGTCTTGGTATTTGAGAGGTCGTTTGTAATTGAATTTTAATTCCACTAACGGAGCTAAAAATCCAAATTCATACATTCTCATATATTCCAATTGATATTTCCGTCCGAATTCTTCCCGTGCGTCTTCAAAATAGAGGGCGTATGAGCCGTGCCATACGATTTGCATAGAATCGACTTCGCTGAATCTGATATGAAATTCTTTTTCGGCTTGTAAAACAACTTCTTCTGCCATATTATTTACTTTCTTGGTCGGTTAGCGCAACTTTTATTTCTCCTTCGGCAATGAGCGTATTGTTGCATTCAACTTTTGCGTTGAGCATGGTCATGTTTAGCATTCCGCTAAACGTTTCTTCTACAGTTGTGTGTAACACGTCGCCAACTTTTGGGTAGTGGTGAATCGTAAGGTTTTTGATGGAACCTACGACACCGATTTTCACCGTCTTCGATTCCATGAATTTGTTGATGTATCCGATTCTTGCCGCACACGTTTGTGCCATATTTTCTATGATACCTCCGGCAGATAGCTTTCCTGCCTCGTCAATCAAGCGATTGTCGGGTTTTATGGTAAGTTGCGAAGAGGCGATTTTTCCTTCGAAGGATGATAATTCGTCAACCATCATAAAAGGAGCTCTTTGTGGTATCAGCTGTGAAGCGGGAATGGGAAATTCAGTATTCATAATTTGTTATTTATTTCCAAGACTACGATTATACATTTTTGAAACGTCTTCTTTCAGTTTCTTTAATTCTGAAGGAACGAAATACATCATATGGCCGCCGTCATAATAGGTGAATGTAATTTTATCACGTAGTTGAGAGGGTAGATTCATATGATTGATGGCATACGACGTGCCAAAGTAACTCGTTGCCAAATCGTATCGTCCGTTAGCAACCAGCACTTCCATATTTGGGTTGACGAACATCGCATAGCGTAATTCGGGGGTTACGTTGAGATATTTTCCGTCGCCGTATTTCCAAGGACGTACGTCGCCAATCAGGTAAAATCTGTCGTCTATCGGGAAATTGAGTTCGTTGCGGACGTAATCGTTGAATGTGGCACTTACGGCACCTGCAATCTCTGTGTAACTTGGGTCTTCCGTTGCGTAATCTCTCTCGTTTTGTGGATCGGGCATCGTGAGTCTTCCGTCATATCGACCAATAAGCAGATTTTGTTTGTCAAGCAAAAGTTTTCTAAACTGCCAACTTGGAATTTTCAGGTCGTGGTCAAGAATAATGTCTGCGTTGATGCCGATTAATCCTTCCATTTTTTTTGCCAAAGCATATTTTTCATTGATGGACAGTAAATCGCCTTTCATAAGGGCTACGGCATATTCGTTAATGGCAAAGTCCTCAACATCCTCGATAAATTCGCTGATTTCTACCGTTGGTGTAATAACTTCGTGATAAACGGCCAATTCGGCAAATACGGGCAAGTTGCAAACGTATGGCAACACTTGGTTCGTGTTGTATTCGCGAAGCGTCTCAAAATCAAGAGCACACGAAATGAGTGAGATGCCATTGAAATACATATTGTAAGTGTCTGTAAGATAATCAACTACGCCACAGGCACGAGTTGTTCCGTAACTTTCGCCAGCAAGAAATTTGGGCGAGCCCCAGCGTTTGTTTTGACTTGTCCATTGATTGATGAAATCGCCCGTTGTCTTTATATCATTCTCATATCCATAGAATTGGTCGGCTTTTTCTTCTCCTATTGGTTTGCTAAACCCACATCCCACAGGGTCTATGAAAACCAAATCTGTGATGTCGAGCCAACATTGGTCGTTGTTCACCAAATTGAATGTTTTTGGTGGAATTTCTGCCTTGCCATATTCTGATGTCAACACTTTTTTAGGACCTATAGCACCCATGTGCAACCACGCCGAAGAAGAACCTGGTCCGCCGTTGAAGACAAACGTGATAGGACGAGTACGGACATCCGATACATCGCTTTTGGTGTATGCAACATAAAAAATGTTTGCTACCGCCTTACCTTCTTTGTTTTTGAGTGCGAAAAACCCCGTCGTTGCTTCATAGTTGACTGTTTTTCCGTTCACCGAGACGTGTCCTGTTGTTTTTACAATTTGTGCCGAATCTTGTGCGTGTAACAATGAAAACGCACAAACGGAAATAAGGAGAAGAATGATTCTTTGCATATCTTGAATTTTATTTACAAATATAACACAATCTATTAAAACAAGCATATTTTTTGTGTTATGCTTGTTTTGTTAGTTTGAATCACAATAACGTAAGTTCCTTTTGGAATATTGGCAAAGGTCAGAATTTTTTCTTGCGTCGCTTTCGTGATTTTCCCTTGCATGTCGTATAAAATGATTTTTGTAATCTCTTCGTTTCCAATGTATTGTATAAAATTCTTCGTTATTCGTATTTCCTCGTACGTACTTCGGATTATTGATTGAATGTCGGAATAGGTGATTGCTCCGCTATCGTCGGTTGTTGCAATGCGATAATACACGATGGGATGATGTATGTCGTAATCGACATAAGGCGTTTGGGAAGATTCGGCAATGGTGAAAAATTGCATGCCGTCGTACGATTTCTCTACGCTACTACTGAATTTCGGATTTGATTCCCATTCTATGCAATTGCATTCTGCAAATAATTTGCATGAAAAATTGGAAAAACGTATTGGTAACACAATCAGTTTATTACCTACGGTAAAATATCCATTGGCGTTGCAGGTGGCTGTGGTTTGTGATTTTTCGAGACTAATTTCAATGTCTTTCCATTTGTTTTCTTCGTAATGATATATGGTACAGTCAAATGGTTCAAAATAGGGGAGTTCGTCAGCTGAGTCCCAAAATAGCGTTAGTTCTGTTTCGGTATTTGTTGATGTTATGTGCCACGTGAGGTTTACAAATTCGTATTCCTTTTTTCTTCCATTTGATACTGCTTTGTTTGTCACATAGTTAAAAACACTATCGATAGTTATTGTTGCTTGGGTGTCTGACGCATTTTTTATTGTGAGTGCGGCAATATGCTTTTCGTTTGTAAATAGTGGAATTTGTAATGGTTGATTTTGTGGTAGGTTTGTTATTTTAAGCATTCCGTCTTGAAGCATGATTCCCTTGTCTGATTTCGTGTCGTCAACCACAATGGGTTGTGTGTGGGTAAGTTCAAGTGTGTTCCCGTTGCAATTAAGGAAACTCTTCTTCTTGATTGTCAATTGATTAACCTTTGTGTCGCACGTCAATAAAAGTTCGTTTTCTCCGTTTTTGCTGAGCACGAGATTATAACATTCGTCTGTGCCAAGTTCCTGAATACCTCCTCGTGTGTATTCCAGCGTGTTTCCCGTGGCCGACGCGTCAATCTTGGGACTTGTAGGTGTGTTGACGCATAAGTAGGCATTTTCGGTTTGCACAAAAATGCCTTTTCCCGAAAAGTTTTCTTTCACGGTAATTTTCCCGTGATTAACACAACGTGCAAGTTCGTCTATGTCAATACGATAACACGAGAAATCTCCAAAAAAATGATTTTCTCCGAACAATTCGAAATTTGCGTTTTTGCATTGTTTGGATGAATAGTTGTGCGCATTCCCGTACAATCGGACATTCTCGTTGTCTGTGTTCAGAAAGCACGCATTTTCAGAAATTGAAAAGTTGTTCTGAACCGTCTTCACGCCTAATTTCCCTGTAAACTCCAGCGTGTCGTGTATCGTAAGATTTTTCGTGGTGATTTCTCCCGATTCCATTGTGGTATAATCGTCTATAAAAATGTCCGTCGCCGTTATTTTTACGGGATAAACGGTGTCTTGCGAACTTGTTTTTGCATTTCGGAAATGTAATTCTTCGGCAATTTCCAACAAGTTGCTTTTTACGGAAACGATTTCTCCGTCTGCCACCAAACAACATCGCGCCTGAATTTTTCCGTCATTCACCAGCTTTCCGAAAACGAACAAGGTGTCGCTTACCGTGATGGTTGCCTTGTTTTGAACCACAATATCGTGGTCAACATACAGATTATTAGGAAAAGTTGTTACTGCCGACAAGGTCGTATCCTTTGTCAGATGTACTGTTTGCCCATAATTCGTGAGCCCCAAAAACATTCCAAGTAGGAACGTGGTTATTCTTTTTTTCATGTATTAAATCGGCTTTATGTTGCACAAAAATAGTTGTTTTTGCTTATTTCACAAGGAGAATGGTGGATTTATTTATTTTTATGGGCAGAATTTCGGAAAACAAACTATAAAAACGTATTTTTGACAATTAAAAGACAAGTTATGCGTATCGTATTAAAATCTCTGCCAATAGCGTTTGTCGTGCTGCTTTTCGTGAGTTCGCTCTGTTCGTCGTGTGGAAAAAAATCAAATATGGAATATGTTGATACAACTCGCGGAATTTGGGGTAATGCGTTCTTATACAATGAATTAGGAGTAAAAGAATCTGACCATTCTGATATTTCTATAAAGGTGCATTGTATTGATACTCTTGATGTTAACTCAAATAATATTTTTGATACCACCTATTATATCCCGACTGACGCAAACGGTACGTGGGAATTGTATAAACCTTGCGGTGGCTGGTATTTTCTGGAGTTTTCGAAAAAGGATTATTGCAAAAATGCGATTTATGCACATTATTATGACACTGCCCATGCTGATACGCTTGAAAATGTGTATTTGACGAAGAAGTCGCAGGGGAGCATAGAGCTTGATTCTGTGTCGATTAAAGATAATGTGTTGTCATTATATCGCACAGTATATTTTACGGCTTCGTATGCTTCGTATAGTTTGTCAACGTGGTTTTTCTTCGGTCATTCGGAATCCGTTTCGGCCGAAGATTATGATTATGCCTATGTCTCTGGTAGTTCCACTGGTACGGGAAATTCCAAGCAATCAATGGCGGTATATAAATCTCTTGACAAATTGCTTGAATCTGGTTTCCAAGAAGGAGAAACGGTCTATGTACGTGCCTATTGCGACAATGCCCGTGCGGTTTCGTACCAAGTTGGGGAAGAAGAATGGGAATATCCTAATATCTTAGATGGCTCGAATGTTTTGTCGTTTGAAATTCCTGAAAGTGAAGAAGAGGAAGAATAATTATGTTTATAGAATGTGTGTAAAAAAAAAGTGCTTGGTGAATTTGGTGGTGATTGTTTAGTATTTTTGTTGTAGATTTTTAAAGCCGAGCAGTTTTATGGAAATAGTTGATTGGAAAACGACAGATGTTAACGTTGATAGTTTATGGATAATTTCGGAACGTGACAAATCCGGAAAACATTCCAATGTATATCATGGAAATTTTATACCACAAATACCATATCAGTTATTAAAACGATATACAAATCCCAAAGATATTGTTGTTGATTTATTTATGGGAAGTGGAACCACGTTATTTGAGTGTGAAAAATTGGACAGAATGTTCATTGGTTTTGATATTAATACTCAAATAATAGATTATGTAACTTCAAAAATGGAAGATAGCACATTGCCTTATTCTATTTGTAATTGTGATGTGACAAATATATCTCTGTTCAAAGAGAGTATGGAACAAGCATTGGAAAAGATACATAAGGAAAAACAGATAGATTTTTTTATCGCTCATCCACCATATCTTGATATAGTAAAATTTACTGATAACCCCGAAGACTTGTCCCAGATAACAGATGTTAATTTGTTTTTGGAAAAATTAACGCAAGCAATAGGAAATGGATATTCATATTTGAAGAAAAATGGTTATTTTGCGTTGGTGATAGGCGATGTATATAAAAAAAGTGAGGTAATCCCCTTGGCTTTCTATTCAATGTATGTAATAAAAAAGAAGTTTAATGTGAAATTAAAAGGTACTATTATAAAAAACATAGAAGGAAACCGAGGTAAGTTGGGAAGTCAAAATATTTGGAAGTATCGTGCATTAAAAAGCGATTACTATTTGTTCAAACATGAATATATTTTTGTATTTAAAAAGATTAGTTAAGTATGGCAAAGCAAACTCAAATAGACTTATTCATAGAATTAGCTAAACCAGATACGGAAACAGGTATAAGCCGTTGGGTGTCTAAAACAGAATTTGTAGGAAAATACAAAGATTTAATGTTTCAAAACGGATGGTCTTGGGGACGTGGGGACGGACAATTAGCAAAAAAGTATATCTTGGAAAGATTTCCTGCTCATGGTGCAATAGAGAAAGTTAGGACAAATGGTTATAATACACAAGTGTCTTTTAGCCAAGCGATACGTAAGGATATAAAAGATTATTACCGAGATAAAAATTGCGTGATGCTTGGCGTTTGTGGAACTTCTGTTAATACCCGTATTGAAATAGATCATAAGGATGGACGTAAAAATGATCTGCGAGTTTCTGATAAAGCGACTCAGAAATTAGAGGACTTCCAACCACTTTGTAAAGCGGCAAATGATGTAAAACGTCAAATTTGCAAGGAATGTAAAAAGACAGATAAACGTTGGGACGCCAAAAATCTAAAAGGCAATCCATATTCTTTTTATGATGGAGATGAAAATTATACAACAGAATTAGGTTGTGTTGGTTGTTATCAGTATGATCCTGTGGAATATAGAAAACAATCAACCAAAAGGATAGCGAAAGAGGCTTCTGAAAACACAACTGATTATATAATGAAAAAGTTATACGGAGAAGAATAATATGACAACACATGTTTTTATAGTTGATGAAAATACCTTTAAATATCATCTTGAATATATGTTTGCAGGAACAGGGGTTGGTAGTCGTAATGTAAAAACAGGACAACGAAAAAATTATAAATATGTTGATTTTAACAATACACCTACATCGAATTTGTATCCCAACCAAAAGCACGCAGCAGAAGCAGGGCTTGTGGCAATGATGGCTGATTGCAGTAGGATGCGTAAAGGAGATTATGTCCTTTTTTATTTACAAGCGACAGCACAAAGAGAAGGACGTTTTTATGGAATATTTAAAGTTAAAGATACTCCATTTCTTGATTGGAATGGCTTTTATTTGGAACAACAATTATATAAAAATTTAACTTTTAGAGTTAAAATTGAACCTTATCAGGTTTATGCAAAAGGGGTAACTGAGTGGCAGGCATTGGATGAAATTCGTAATATTCCTTGTCCTTGCCAAATGCTATGGAGTTTGATTTATCGGAAATTAAAAGGTAATCGTGGCAACACAATGATTACTATATATGAATCGGAGAGATTGATGGATTTAATACGGAGAGAAAATAATTTTGTTTCATTGTCGAATACTTCTTGTTTTTCTTATCAGAATGGTCAAATTGTAGTAGGAAGCGTAAATAATCCTTATAGCGGGTCAGTGGTTCCAATGGATATTTTGCCAAGATTGATTGCAAAATACAATGCTGGATTAGCACATGAAACACATCTTCAAATGTATATTGCACAAAGTGTAGGAAAAGGAACCAATACAACACTTGACAACGCATTAGGGATCACAGGCAAGAGTATTGAGTGGATTGGAAACGAAGTGTCTTGTGGCGTTGGTATGCAAAGGATAGATGTTATGTTGTCAGTTGAAGAAACCGATACTCAACGCATTGTGATGCCAATAGAATTAAAGGCAGTTTCTGCATCTGTTAATAATACAAGACAAATGAATCGTTATATTGATTGGATAGAACAATATTATATTCCAAATCGCAGGAGCATAATTCAACCAGTATTGATATGCAAAAAAAGTAGTCTTTCCAATAAGGTACAAAATTCGTTCAATAATTTTAATAATATGGCGAAAGGTAGATATTTGCCACTAAAATATATTGAGTATGAAATAATTGGTAATCAAATAGTTTTTAGATAATTATGAATTACATAGGTTCAAAATTAAAACTTTGTCAAGGTTTTCTACCCATAACAATAAAATCTGTTTGCGGAGAGGATTTGTCAGAAAAAGTGTTCTGTGATATTTTTGCTGGAACTGGAATTGTTGGCAGAACATTTAAAACTTCTGTAAAAAAAGTAATTTCCAACGATGTAGAATATTATAGCTATGTGCTTAATAAAAATTATATAGAAAATCATCGTGAGATAAAAGATAAAAAAGAACGAATAGAGGAACTGAATTTTTTACCTCTGACTAATAATGGATTCATATATAAAAATTATTGTCTTGGAGGGAACGGCGAACGTCAATATTTTTCTGATGAAAATGGGAAACGTATTGATTCAATTCGTATGAAAATAGAAGAATGGAAAAATACAAATCAAATTTCTGATAATATGTATTATTTCCTTCTTTGTAGTCTTTTGGAATGTGCTGATAAAGTAGCAAATACAGCTTCGGTGTATGGGGCATATTTGAAAAAATTAAAAAAATCAGCACAAAAAGAACTTGTACTTGAACCAGCTGAATATGAATTAAATGACAATGAACATCAAGTATATAACATTGATGCAAACGAACTTATAAAAAAAATAGATGGTGATATTTTATATCTTGATCCCCCTTATAATGCTCGTCAATATGGAGCAAATTACCATTTGCTCAATACTATAGCGGAGTACAAACCTTTTGAACCACACGGAAAAACGGGATTGAGAAAATACATTCGTTCAAAATATTGCTCGGCAAATTCTGTGAAAACTGAATTTGAGAATCTTATAAGAAATGCTCAATTTAAGTATATCTTTCTTTCATATAACAATGAGGGGTTGATGTCTGTTGAAGATGTGAAAACTATTATGTCAAAATATGGACGTTATGGTTTGGTACAAACAGATTATCAGCGTTTTAAAGCGGATTCAAATCGATTCAACAAAGCTGATTCCACTGTGGAATATTTACATATTCTTGAAAAATCATAGTTTGTGAAAAAAATCCTGTCGGTCATAGTATTTCTATTTGTTTCGATTGTTGTTTCCGCTACGCACAACAGGGCGGGGGAAATTACATATAAGCACGTTTCGGGATACATATACGAAATAACTATCATCACATACACGTACACGCCGAGCGAGGCGAACAAATCGCGCGATGTGCTGACGCTTAATTGGGGCGACGGTTCGTCGGGAAACATTCCTCGTATTTCGGAGGAGTATTTGCCCGATAATTTCACGTTGAATACATACAAAACCACGCACACCTTTCCTGGTCCAGGCACATACACCATTTCTATGGAAGACCCCAATAGAAACGAGGGTGTGATAAATATCGTGGAATCGGTGAACGTTCCCTTTTCTATCAGCACAACGCTTCGTATTGATGCGATATTGGGCGGAAACACCACGCCGGTGCTGACGAATCCTCCTGTTGACAATGCCGCCATTGGGGTGAAGTTTATTCATAATCCTGCCGCCTACGATGCCGACGGCGACAGTCTTGCTTATAGGTTGACGACGTGCACGGGCGAAGGCGGCGAATATATCAGCGGCTACACGATGCCGATGACAAGCAAAGATTTTTATGTCGATGCCGTTTCGGGCGATATGGTGTGGGACGCACCCATTGTGCTCGGTAGTTACAATGTGGCTATGGTTATTGAAGAATGGCGTAAAGGCACGAAAATAGGCGAAATTGTCCGTGATATGCAGATAGAGGTGTTCGACGCAAACAACACTGTGCCGAAAATTGACCCTTTGGCAGATGTGTGCGTGCGTGTGGGCGATACAGTTCGTTTTTTTGTGGTAGCAAACGATGCCGACAGCAACAATGTGTTTCTGACTGCTTCGGGCGGACCGTTTGAGGTCGCCAACAAAGCTACGTTCACGAATATCTCATCAAAAAAAGGACAATCTGTTTCCGAATTTGTGTGGATTCCCACATGCGACGAAATTCGTGAACAATCGTATATGGTTTTGTTTAAGGCAGTTGACGATGATAAAATCTCGCTTGCCGATATGAAATATGTGAATATCAAAGTCTTTGGTCACCCGCCTGTACATTTGTCGGCAAATCCGCAGTCGGTTTCTGTATCGCTGAATTGGGAAGATTCGTTGTGCGCATCGCAGGTGGTTGCGTACGACATTTATCGTTCACGTGTCGCAATTGATTATAAACCAAAGTATTGCGAGGTTGGTTTGCCCGACACGTTGGCTGATAGTTATGAAAAGATAGCAACTGTTGCCGCTTCGCAAAAAACGTATTTCGACAATAACAGGGGATTGGGTTTGACACCAGGGTTTACCTATTGTTACCGTTTTTGTTCTGTGTTCAAGGACGCATATTCAAGTTATATTTCCGACGAAATTTGTGCCCAGTTGGTGCCGTCTTCGCCCGTGCTGACGAATGCAAGCGTGCAGAAAACCGATGCGAAAAATGGTGAAATCTATGTGGCGTGGTCTATTCCCCGTGAATTTGATTCCATCACGTTTCCCAAACCATATCAGTATTGGTTGTACCGTTCTTCGGGAATGTATGGCGAAAATTTAGTGAAAGTCGCTGAAATAGACGGACTTACCGACACTTCTTTTGTCGATACGAAACTCAATACAAACGATTCCGTGTATTCATACAAGATAGAATTTTATTCCTTGGCGTCGGGAGAACCACGATTGATTGGCACACCGCCAGTTTCTTCCTCTCCATTTCTAACGTATGAAGCATATAATCATAAGGTTAAATTGCTTTTACAGGCAAATGTCGGATGGGAAAACGATACGATTTTGGTGTATCGCAAAAATGGAGAAGCGTTCGATTCTCTTGGCATTTTTGTAAACGATGAGTTTTGGGACACGGGTCTGAACAATTTGCAAGAATATGGCTACTATGCGACAACGAGCGGTCATTTCGACTACCATTTGTTGCCGTCGCGTGTGTATAACAATTCCCAACTATTGTGTGCTGTTCCTGCCGACACCATTCCGCCAAAGCCAATGCCATTGAAAGTGGTGCAGGATTGCGATAATTTTTCGCGCACAATTTCATGGAATGTTGACAGCGAGGATGAGATAAAATCCGTTCATATTTATTTCAAAGATTGCCAAAATCCAGAGTGGCGAATTGTTGCTTCTGTGCCTGGAAATCTATCTTTGTATATTCATTCGTTTGCCGATTCCACAGGGAATATGGCTGGATGCTATTATGTTGCTGCTGAGGATTCAGCGGGCAATGTTGGTGGGTATCAATACGATACGTGTTTATATAATTGTCCGTTGTATTCGTTGCCAAACGTGTTCACTCCGAATGGCGACGGCGAGAATGATTTGTTTCGACCAGTTGAGAATCGTTTTGTGCAAAAAGTTGATATGAAATTGTACGATGCGTGGGGACAGTTGGTGTTTGAAACCGAAGACCCTAAATTACTGTGGGACGGCACTCACTACAAATCGGGGAAAACACTTGCCGACGGTGTCTTTTATTACGTGTGCGAGGTGTACGAATATTGGTCGGACTGTGAAATCCACAAACGTGAGATAGCGGGCTTTGTGCATAAATTCAGCGATGGGACAAAATAAAAAGAGGTTGCCTCAAAAGACAACCTCCGTGTGGTGAGAAGATTACATCTCGATTTAGAATATTACAGCGTTTGGATAGTTGCTTGTATTATATGTCTTTACAAGTTTTCCGTCTTTGTCGTATTGTTTTGCTGCGTGTGAACTAGTGTAAGGAGTTTCTGTAACCCAAATTTCACCATTTTCACTTGTGCTGATTCCGTAGAAAGAACCATCAACCAATTTTGTGCTTGTACCGTTTGCAAATGAATACACAGCATCGTCAACATAGTAAATCGTACCATTGTTGTATGCGATAAGGTTTCCGCCATAGCTTGCAAACTGATGGTCAAATTCCTTTGTTGCAGTCGCTTCCAACGAAGATGCGTTAATAGTGTAAATAGCAGTGTTTGAAACAATTTCACTTCCGAGGTAGTTACCTTCGTTATCGTAATTGTAGTTGGTCAAACCTTTGCAAAGTACGATAACGTTACCTTGTGCGTCAACTTCCATATCGTAAGGATTATCGCCAACTGTGATAGTCTTTTCAACCTCCAGAGTGCTTACATTGATTACGGAAACTCTCTTATCTGTTGAGAAGCCGCCTGAATTAGCCACAAACAATTTTCCGTTTGACACAACCATTGTGTTTGGTCCAAAACCAGTTGCCACAGAATCGGTCTTTTGCATAGAAAGTTTGTTTACCACGTAAACATAATCTTCGCCAAATCCGTTACCATTTGAAACAAAGATTTCGTTGTCGTTACGGTTTGCAACATAACGTGGATAAGAAAAACCGGTACAAACGCCTTCGCTCTTGAATGTGTTTGCATTTACAGCTTCGACTTTTCCTGAATTATTTACAACGATGAAGATTTTGTCACCAATTTTTTCCATCGATTGTACAACGTCGCCAAGAGGACGGTCGTTTTCTGCTTGAAACACGTCTTTTTTCAATTCTCCGTTGATAATAGCATCGATAGAGCCGTCATTTTGTCCAAAATTACCTTCACAAACAACGAATGATGCATTCGTGTAGGCACCTGCTTCTGATGGTTTTGGATCATCTTCTTTTTTGTTACAAGCCGTTAGGACTATACTTCCAGCGAGAACTATGCTCGCAATTTTGAAAAGAATTTTTTTCATTTGATTTATTAAATTATTGTTAAACATTGATTTTCAAACAAATAAAATGAGGAAACCAATGCAACTTGTAGGGTACAATGCACCAACGAAACGAAAACAATGTGTTTTGTCTTTTCATTTTTGTTACAAATTGAGTTTTCCGCTCATTTTATAATATCAGAGTTGGCAGGTCTTCTGACTTGTTCCATTCTTTTGCCATCTTCCCATTCTAACGAACAGTGATACAAGGTTTTGCAAAAGAATGATGCGGAACTTACAGCTGCGGAAACAGTTCAGGTCTTTCACCTGATTCCCTTTTCACCTTCGTGTTTGCGAAAAACACGCCGACACCAAATCTTCTGAGACAAAAATAATAAAAATAGGGGAATGCGATACATTCTTTGAGATTTTTTCAATGGATGTCCTCTTCATTCCTTGGTCTGCGTTTCCTAAAAACAAATGTGCCGTTAGGCACAAAATATTGGTAGAAACAAAATTTTCTCATTTTTTTTCGTGCCGTTAGGTACGAATTTAAAAATATATGAATGTGGTTATATGTGTGGACATAATTTTTGCAAAAACGTACCTTACGGCACGTTTAATAAGAAGATAAATCTCTATTCTACCGATATGAAGTGCCTAACGGCACAGCTACCTTGTTCGAAAGAAATAATTCTATAGGGCTGTCGTATTGCGGCAGCCAAGGACGCATTCAATGTGTCCCTACAAAAAATTCCATGATGTTTATCTAATGTTAGTAAATCCCAATCCTAATTTCTTCGAACAAAATGAAAATCTGTTATTTTTGTAGAAAATGATAAAAAAATATAGTTATGGCAAATAAAAGAGATTTCAAAAAAGACGTTGATAATGTGTTTTCAACGGTATTAGAAGAATGTGTTTTCACTGCTGATTTCTTCCCAGAAAAAGAAGAAGCCGTTGAAAAACTGATTGACGAGGCAATTGCTTTGTATAACGACACTCGTTTTGCGTATAAAATGGACGAAAAAATGTCGTATAAGAAATTTTACAACGGTTTGATTACAAACTATGTGGCTAAAATGAGCGATATTCTTACGAAACTGAACGACGCGAAATAGTTTAGAATTAAAAATTTGAAAAAATAGGGCTTTCAAAATGAAAGCCCTATTTTTTTTGATTCTATTTAAATTTCAATTGTCAATTCTCAGTTCTCAATTATTAAAACTTTGCTATCAACGGAATTTGTATCTCTCCAAATGGTTTCTGCGAAACTCGAATTGCGGGACATAGTTGTTGGCGCTTAAATTCACATCGTTTGAGTAATCGTAGCGTTTTTTCAACTACATCTTTCTCAAATCCCATTTTTAGAATCTCGTCTTGTGTTTTGCCACATTCAATGTATTGATACAGAATGGCATCCAGCACGTCGTAATTAGGTAACGAATCAGAATCTTGCTGATTCGGGTGTAGTTCTGCCGATGGTGGTTTGATAATTGTGTGTTCTGGAATAATTTCCTTGCCTCGATTGATGTAACGGGCAAGTTTGAAAACATCGGTCTTATAGACGTCGCCAAGAACTGAAACACTTCCGTTCGTGTCGCCGTAGAGTGTGCCATAGCCAACAGCCACTTCGCTTTTATTGGATGTGTTCAGGAGAATGTTGCCAAATTTGTTGCTGAGAGCCATCAATAATATTCCACGGATTCGTGCCTGAAGATTTTCTTCGGCGACGGAAAACGGCAAATCTTTGAAAATGGGCGATAAAGCCGACAATGTTTCATTGTAAATTGATTTTATGGGAACAATGTCATATTGTACGCCAAGATTTTTTGCCAGACCTTCGGCATCGGTGATGGAATGCGATGTTGAATACTCCGAAGGAAGGAGTAAAACCCTAATGTTCTCACTTCCAATTGCTTCGGCAGCAAGGGCAAGTACCACGGCTGAGTCAATTCCGCCCGAAAGTCCGAGTGTTGCAGTCTTGAAACCATTTTTAGAAAAATAGTCTTGGATGCCGAGAATTAACGCATCGTGAAGCAAACCAATTTCGTTACATTCTTCTTTTGCAAGTGGCTCGTAGTTCTTATCCGTGTCAAATATGACAAAATCTTCGGTAAAATAAGGAAGTTGGAGGATTTTTTCTCCGTTTTTGTTTAATACAAACGAATGCCCTTCAAAAACTCGTTCGGTGTTCGCACCCACTTGATTTACGCAAATTACAGGATATTGTGTTTTTGAAAATTGGTCAGAAAAGTGTGAATCCTTGTATTTGAATTGTTTTGCTGTGATATTGATTGCTAGCGAAATTCCGTTTTCTTCTTCGGGAACATCGTCGCCGACGCATACGGCAATTTTTTGGTTTTTCCATTCAAAGAAATTTTTCTCCGTATCTGTCAAAAAGTATTTTGATTCCAAGTGCGAGAGGTTCTTCTTATTGAAGCGGCGGGTAATGATGCCATTTTCAATCAATATGGCGGAATCATACACTTTTGTTTCGTTTTCGTCTTCGCAATAGGTGGGACAACCAATCAAGACGGCGATTTCGTAAGATTCGGTTGCAATGCGTTGTAACACTTGCATTGTCGTTTCCAAGAAATCTTCTTTTTGCAATACGTCAAAGGGAAACGAGCCACAGACGCTCATTTCGGGGAATACGACTAAGTCAGCTTTTTGACTTTTCGCTTCAAATATCGCTTTGGAAATTTTGGTTGCATTTTTACCAAAATCGCCAACAGAGTAGTTTTGTTGAGCAATTGCTATCTTCATACTTTTGTTATTTTAGATAGACAAATTTAGAAATTTTTATGAAATGGTGCATATTAATAATGTAAAAAAACATTTCGGCAATCTTTTTAATCAAAATGATGTTAAAAACCTTATTTTTGCTTAAAAATAAAAATATGAAGCGAGTTGTTCTAATAATGATTATGTGTCTCTGTGGAGGCATGTTGTATGCACAAACCGAAGAAGGCGTTTGGGAAACGTTTGATAACAAACGGAACAAAGTGATGTCGCACGTACAAGTGTATAAGCAAGATGGAAAATTATATGGTAAAGTGGTGAAAGTCCTTGATAATACGTATGCCACTTGTACCCGCTGTTCAGGAAACGACAAGAATAAACCTATTGTTGGTTTGATGGTGATTCGTGGACTTGAAAATAAAGGGAAAAAGTGGGAGAAAGACGACGGCATACTTGACCCTATGAGTGGTTTGATAATTGACGGCGAAGTCTGGATGGACGGACCTGACAAATTGAAGGTGAAAGGTACCTGGGGATTTATTTCCGACACTCAAACGTGGACACGGGTGAAATAATTCAATAGTGTTTCATTGTAAAAAACAAGAAATCCTTGCAAGTGTTTGGCTTACAAGGATTTTCTTTTTTTTTTGAATTGTCGGGGCAACTGGATTCGAACCAGCGACCTCTTGCACCCCATACAAGCACTCATACCGGACTGAGCTATACCCCGAACGGCACAAAATTAGATAATTTTTGCGATTATCAAATAGTTTTTATATCTTTACTTGTTAAACTGATACGATGGATACTTCAAACTCGTTATTTGTCAATGCGTTACAACAAAAAATATCTCTGCAGGAGCAGGAGATTGCTGTTTTGCGCGAACAAGTGAAGAGTCAGCAATCGGAAATTTTTGCGGAAAAACAAAAATGTGAAGCGTTGTTGCAAAATATGCTTCCCGACGAAGTATATCGCGAATTGTTGAAAAATGGCAAGGTCGTTCCACAATATTATTCAAATGTGACAGTTATGTTTATTGATTTTGTGGGATTTACTTCTATGTGTGAGAAAATAGAGTTACAATCGTTGATTCGTGATTTGGACACGCATTTCTCTTGTTTTGATGACATTTGCGAGAAACATTATCTCGAGAAAATCAAAACGATAGGTGATGCGTATATGTGTGCTGGTGGAATGCCTATGCTTAACCATAGTCACCCGTTCGATGCGGTGCTTTCGGCTTTTGATATATTGCAATATCTGAACGACAGGGCAAAACAAGAATCCGATTTTCCGTGGACAGTCCGTATAGGCATTCATACTGGTGCGGTTATTGCAGGAGTGGTTGGAAAGAAAAAGTTCTTGTATGATATATGGGGTGATACGGTGAATGTGGCAAGTAGGATGGAAACGGGGTGCGATGTCGGAAAAATCAATATATCGGGGACGACATATGATTATGTGAAGGATTTTTTCCAATGTACGTATCGGGGGAAAATGCCTGTAAAACATAAAGATGACATAGATATGTATTTCGTTGATAGATTTTTGCCACAATATTCCGAAGACGAAGAGGGGAAAATACCAAATAAAAATTTTAAACTTGCATTGTCAAAATTATAAAACGTTAATTTGATGAAAAAGGTTGTTATTACTACTATAATCGCATTTTTGTCTGTGTGTGGTTTTGCACAAATTAACTGGATTCCGTTTGAAAAAGCGATGGAATTGTCGAATCAGGACGGAAAACCCGTGCTCATTGATGTTTATACCGACTGGTGCGGTTGGTGCAAACGGCTTGATGCCACAACGTATCAGGATAGTGCCGTCGTGGCATATATTAATTCTCATTTTTATGCGGTGAAAATGAATGCCGAAGGACATGAAAAAATCACATATCGTGACTCGGTTTATACGAACAAGGGAAAAACTCACGATTTGGCTATCAAATTGTTAGGTGGAAAGTTGAGTTACCCGACCACCATTTTTATGGCTGACAAAATGAATGTGATTGCTCCCGTTCCCGGATATATGACTCGCGAATCGATTCAGCCAAATTTGTTCTTTTATGGCGAACGTGTGTATGAGTCGAACAATGTCGGCGAAATTTTTATGAAAGGTTTCAATGCTCCTAAATTTTAACGGTTTATAAATATGCGATTTCAAGAGGTTATTGGTCAGGAGGGGATAAAACGAGATTTACTGGAAACGGTGGCGTTGAATCGTGTGGCTCACGCATATTTGTTTACTGGTCCCGAAGGGTCTGGTAAGTTGCCGTTGGCTCTTGCTTACGCTCAATATCTGAACTGCGAACATCCGACCGAAACGGATTCCTGCGGTGAATGTCCGTCGTGTAAGGCGTTCGCAAAATTGCAACATCCCGATTTGCATTTCGTTTTTCCCATTGTGAAAGATAAGGCAAGTGACAAAATTTGTTGTGACGATTATCTGGAACAATGGCGTGAATTGTTTGAACAAAATCCATATCTGAGTTTGGAGGCCTGGCAAACGCATATTGGTGTGGAAAACAAACAACCTATGATTTATGAGTCGGAGGCGGCGGGCGATGATACGGCTCCACGAATCAAGGGTGTCATTCAAAAATTGTCGCTGAGTAATTTCAGTGCTAAATACAAAGTGCTGATTATTTGGATGGCGGAAAAGATGAATGATGTTTGTGCCAACAAGATTCTTAAAATTTTGGAGGAGCCAAACCCGAACACCTTGTTTTTGATGATAGCCGAAGACACTCGCTATATGCTGCCGACTATTTTGTCGCGTACGCAGATTGTTCGCATTCCCAAGATTGACGATGCAAGTTTGTCGCAACGAATCAGTTCCGACTTTATGATGGAAGGCGATGAATTACAATCGTTGGTGAAGAATGCCAACGGTAACTATTGTCAGGCATTCAAAATGGCAAGTTTCGGAGACAAACCATCTCAATATTTCGAATACTTTAAACGAATGATGCGTTCGGCGTGGCAAAAGGATATTATGGATTTGACCGCGTTGGGCGAAGAGTTGGAGTCGTTGGGACGAGAACGGCAAAAGGCGTTTTTGCAATATTGTCTTCGTGAGATTCGTGAGAATTTTATTCGAAATCAGAACATTCCCGAAATTTTATATATGGATAATCAAGAAAATGCGTTTTCGAGCAAATTTTGTCCGTTTATAAACGAGCGGAATGTGGCTGACTTCACCAAAGAATTCAATGCGGCACATTATCATATTGTAAGAAATGGAAATCCGAAAATCATTTTCTTTGATATGTTTCTCAAAATAATTGTTTATTTAAAGCGGTAACTTTCGTATTTTTGCTTGAAAACTAATAGAATGGATACAATAAATCTATCAAATATAAAGAATGATGAATCGGCTCTTTCATCGGAAGAAGCCGAAAAATATGCTGAAAAAATAAAAAAATCAGCACAACGGAGTGGAAGTGCCAAATTGTACGACTACGACTGGATGCAGAATATTCCTGCTCCAGGCGAGCCGAGTAAGTTGGTGGAGGTACGATTTAAAAACACTCGCAAGGATTTTTATATGAACGAATCTAATTTGCCGCTGGAAATTGGCGATATTGTCGCTGTGGAGGCGTCTCCTGGACACGATATCGGCATTGTTTCAATGTTGGGCGAATTGGTTAACGTTCAGATGAAAAAAGCGTATGGCAAGAAAATCCCTGAAAAATTCGGTAAGATATACCGTAAGGCAAAACCGTCGGATATAGAAAAATGGCGCGAAGCAAAGGCTTTGGAACATAAAACTATGATTCGAGCTCGTCAAATTGCCAAGGATTTGAAACTCAACATGAAGATTGGCGACGTGGAGTTTCAAGGCGACAAAACCAAGGCAATATTTTATTACATAGCCGACGAACGTGTTGATTTTCGTGAACTTATAAAGATTTTTGCCGAAGAATTCAAGGTTCGTATCGAAATGCGTCAGATTGGCGTTCGTCAAGAGGCGGGCAGAATCGGTGGCATTGGTTTGTGTGGCCGCGATTTGTGTTGCTCGTCGTTTATCACGAATTTCATTTCGGTTTCGACAAGTGCCGCTCGCTATCAAGAGGTTTCGCTGAATCCGCAAAAAATGGCTGGTCAATGCGGAAAATTGAAATGTTGCCTGAATTTTGAACTTGTCTGCTATATGGATGCTCGCAAGAATTTCCCCGAAACCAATGTTCCGCTTGAATTTAAAGACGGAAAGGCATATCACGCCAAAACCGACGTGTATAAAGGCATTTTCACGTATCAATACAAGAAAGACGAAATTCCTGTTTTTGTGGAATTGCCAGTCGAACGAGTAAAGGAAATTATAGAATTGAACAAGAAAGGCATAAAACCCGAAACGTTAGAGGGCGAGGTTACAGAAACTGAATTTGAACAAATACCTGATTATGAGAATGTTGTTGGACAAGAAAGTTTGACTCGTTTTGATAAGAAAAAGAAGAAAAAGAAAA
>JAGCOW010000014.1 GCA_017642535.1 Bacteroidales bacterium
TAGAATAACCAACCATAACAAAATTCTCATAATCTCCATTAAATTTGAATAACAAATATTCAGAACATTCACCATATGCCGATACAGGTTCCTCTTTTTCGCACGAGAAAAAAAAGACTCCAAACATAATTGTTAAAAACACAAAATACTTTTTCATACGTTTATTTTTTTATAAATGTTTTACAATAAATACTCGACTTGTTCTTTACATTAATAACATACTGTCCAATCGGAAATTTAGAAATATCAACAGTTATTGTTGGTTTATCAGTTATTTGTTCAAACAATTGTAATCCAACTGAATTGTGAATTTGAATCAACGATAAATCTTTTTCTTCAAAATTCTTCAGTGATATGATTATCTCATTTTTTGCTGGATTTGGATACACCTCGAAAGAGCCTTCGTTTCCGTTATTAAGTTTTTCCTCAGTAGCATCTTCGTCACTATATGTTATTATTGAAAAATCATCCGTTGCTGTTATATCCCCTTCTTTTAATGTCGGTTTTCTAAATATTTTGCACAATAATGATGAACCTGGTTGTGCATGAAAACCTGGCCTTAATACGATACTATCCCCTGCAATAAGCCTACAAGTAGCACTATCCATTACAGTCACTGTCGTATTATCTCCAGCAGCAGACAGATAAATCTTTGCCTGATAAGTTTTATTCTTTGCCCATATATCATTACTAGTTGTTTGTATGGTTTTATTTCTCAAAAAGACAGCGGGAGATAGGTCTGGACGAATATTTACCCAACATGTGTGTTGTGACAAAGACGAAAAATCTTGACATGGCAGGCAATTCGGTATAACATCAATGTCTTCAAAATCTATCCAATAGTTGTACCATCCATTCCAACCAAAGTTAAAATGAAAATTATCATTTGAAGAATCATATCCGTCGCATACAAAAGTATGTTTTCCGAGGTAATTATATAAAACTGGACGTTCCGCTAGAATTTCAGTTTTTAAAATGTTTACCCATGAATTATATGTATGCCATTGTTTTCTTTTATAATCCATATCGTCTTTATATCCAAAATCTTCAAAAGCATTATCTTCATCGTCTGGATATGCCCCTGATTCGCAATTAGCATTACTACAATAATTCATACTAACTTTATCTCCAATTCTTTTAAATAAATATGAAATTGCCATTTTTTCTTCGGAAAGATTCGGACTATAGATAGAAAGTTCATCTGGCATATTCCACCAATCAAAATTGGCATAATCTCCTGTTGCATATCCCCAATAGTTCATAATCTGTCCAATAGCAACGGCAACACATCCTGCTGCGCAATGAAAACAGGTTGCTGTACAAGATGACTCAGGCATAAGAGCATTATAATTAGCTCCACATCCATAATTAGAGTAACTTTGCCCCCAGTTGGAACTGAGTAATTCAGTGTGATTCACGTAGCTTTTCAACATATTATGTCCCTCGAAATCATCAGAAAGCAGTTCGTCCCATTTTTTATGTCGGTCTTCCTTATTCCATTTTTGCTCGCGAGCCACGTCGGCAACAAACTCATACTGTTCCATCCAGTCCAAAAACACTTGTGGAGCATCGTTCAAATCAACTCTGCCCTCGTCGGAATGTGCAACCACAGGATTTAAATTTCGATTGGCAGGAACGGCAACCCACCCGCCTCTGTCCAAATTGCAGTAGTAGATGCTTTCATGTCCCTTGTATTGCTTCACAATGACATTTTCAACCGAAGCCTTATGCCCGTAATTATTAAGGAAAAAACGCTCCGCCACAACCCTTGCCGTCTTCTCGTCAACATCCTGTGAGAAGGCTTGTGCTGCAAGAATCGCAAACAATATAGTATAAACAATATGTTTCATGGCTATATTATTCATTCAATTTGTTTTTCAATTCATCAATCTGCTTTTGTTGCTCTATTATATATAGGGTGAGTTCCTCTATTTTTTGCAACAACAAATTGTCCATATCGCCCATTTTGTAGCCGTTTTCCTTGAATTCCTTTGCCGATGGCACATCTGGCAAATGCTTGTTCTCGTTCACATACGCCTCAACTTCGCCGAGCGAACGTAGATTGTAGCCTTTCTCAAACACATAGTCTGCTGAGGGTACATTTGCTATAACTTTTACTTCTTCACAGAGAATACCTCCGTCAACCGCTAATTTGTATCCTGATGTAGTTGATAAATTTGTAGTTCCAATTGCAACATAGTCAGAGAAATAAGATTTCCCATCTACGGCAAGCTTGAAACCAGAATTAGAATGAAGAGTTGTGGTATTTATACCCACATAATCTTGAAAAAAACTTTTTCCTGCTATTGCAGTATAAAAATTATTTGGTTTTGAAGCATCGTTAACAATCAAATATGTTGGCTTATCATAGGTAAAATAAGCATTAGGAACATTTATAGAATTAGTTGCAGTGAAATTTTGGGCAAAAATGGTGTCTGTCGTTGTTATTTTACCATTTGATTCTAAAATACCTTGGTTATTGTACGTCAAGTGAAGTTGATTCGAATATGGGTCACCTGTATAAAAACTAAATGTTCCAAGACCAATAGTCGTGGAGTTTGATGGTGCGGGAACATGATTGCCTATGTGAATACCATTACATTCAATACTTGTCCAGTACCCCCTAAATTGGCTGTTATAGCGACTATAAACTTTTAACGCAGAAGGAGTCCATTCCGAAAATGGCACATTATCTGCATTAGGTAACATCTGTACCATACCATTTCTATAAATTGTATCTGCAGTCGTTGTGCTGCCACTCCATTGTTGTGCATCAGCAAACAATGCACTCATTCCGAAAAATGCAATCAAGAAATATTTTTTCATAATAAATCACTTTAAAATTTTTTAAAGATAGAACTTTGGGATAGTGATGTCAATGGAAAATAGATAAACTACACCATAAAAAATAGGAAGTTATAAATTGCTTCGAGAAGTGAAAAACATGGCTTCGTAGCAAAATATAATGGTTATAAGTTGCTACGAAAGGGGAAAATGTGGTTTCGTAGCAAGATATAATTGCTATGCCGATTTCATGATATTGGACGCAGCGGTGCGTCCCTACAATTCGTCAATTGTCAATTGACAAATTCTTGAATTAAAGAATTCCATTCTCCCTGTTTCCCGAATAAGATTTTTGGCATAATCGGAATGACATATAATTGTGTTTTAGGTAGAATCTCTGCCAATTTATACACGTCTTTTTCTGTCGTAACTATTTCAAACTCAGATGATAATGCCGACAATTCTTTTACATCGGTTTCGGAATAGGAATAATGGTCGGGATATGATTTTGTTTCAACATGATTGCCAAAAGATTGAACGTATTGTTCTAATGGCTTTGGCTCTGCAATGCCAGTAACTAAGCATAGTTTGCGTTGCGCGAAAAAGTCCTGATTGTCATACAATTGCTTTGTGTTGAACTCATATACGGAACCATATTCCATTGTTGAAAAGAACAACTTCTGTCGAGTCAACCCCAGTCGATTTTTATACGTTTCAACCTCGTTTCCCGACAATGTTTCTGGGCATTTAGTGATTATCACCACATCGGCACGTGAGACGGCATATTTGCCTTCACGCAGAAAACCAACGGGAAAAACGTGGTCGTGCCACAGCGGACGATTGTAGTCAATCAGCAAAATTTGCAAGCCGGGTTTTACGTAGCGGTGTTGGAACGCATCGTCCAACACGATTACTTTCAAAGAAGGAACCAGTTCCAATAATTTTTGAACACCCTCGACACGTTTTTCGCAAACGGCAACGTGCAAATCGGGAAATCGTCGGTGCAGCAAGAATGGCTCATCGCCCAACTCCGACACTGGCGTTTCAGCATTTGCCAACACAAACCCTTGCGATTTTCGTTTGTAACCACGGCTCAGTGAAGCAATTTCCATTCCGTCAAGAAGTTGTATAATATATTGAACGTGAGGAGTTTTTCCCGTACCACCCACCGTAATGTTTCCAACCGAAATCACAGGAATGTCGAATTCTGTCTGCTTCAAAATTCCCTTGTCGAAACAGAAATTCCTGCAATACGTGAATAGCCAGTAGAGCAAAGAAAATGGGAACAATATATATTTTGTGTACCGCATCAGAATCTGTTCTTAATCAGACGCAAACGTTGCGTCACTACAATTCTAAATTATTCTATCATTACGTTTTCTTGTATCTGTGTATAGACGCCCGATTTCGTCGGCACATTTTTCAACAAGGTTTTTATTTCCTCGTCTTGTACCAGTTTATCGACAAACGACGACTGGAAGTCAAGTTTCTCTGTCACAACGTCGAACAATGTCTTTGGTTTTGGATACACTTGAATGCCATGGTTTTGTTCTTCCGAAAAGCCAGCCAGACGAATTGCTTCCTGCAAGGCGGTGTTCAATCCACCAAGCGTGTCAACCAAACCGATTCTTAAACCGTCAACGCCGCTCCACACGCGACCTTGCGCAATTTTTTCAACCGAATCGATCGATATTTTTCTTCCTTCCGAAACACGTTGTTTGAAGGTCAGATACGTCTTGTCGATGGATTTTTCTATGGCGTGCATTTCCACAGCGTCAATGTCGCGAGAAATGTTGCCAAAGTCGGAATGTGGATGGGTATTGACTTTATCCACATTCACGCCGATTTTGTTTAGCAGACTGTTTGCCGTCATTGATAGTCCGAACACGCCAATGGAGCCAGTCAACGTCATTGGCGAAGCAATGATTTTTGCTCCCGGAGCTGCTATGTAATATGCTCCCGAAGCCGCCATGTCGCCCATTGAGACAACTACCGGCTTTTCTTGTGCTGTCAAGGCAACTTCACGCCAAATCAATTCCGAAGCCAAAGCAGATCCACCGCCGGAATTGATACGGAAAATGACTGATTTTACCGTAGAATCCTTACGGATTTTCTTGAACAACGAAACGTACGTCTCGCTCCCGATAGATTCATCGTCGGATTTGCCCATGTCAATGGAACCTTGGGCAATCACAACTGCAATATTGCGAGCATACGAAGTGTCTGCCGCCTCTTGTTCCGCACAATCGTCCATATACGCACGAAAAGAGAGCGTTGGAACCGATTTTTTCAAATCTATGTTCATTCTCGTTTTCACAGAGTTCCAAAATTCGTCGGCATGCTGAATCTTGTCAATAAAACCGAATGCACGTAATTCGGTAGGCAAGCACACAAGGACGCTATCGGCAAACGAGTTCAGTTGCGAACCGTTCACATCTCTATATTTTTGAATCGCAGAACAATATGTTTTCCAGATGGCATTGATATATGCTTGTTTTTGTTCCTTGTTTGCCTCGCTCATCTTATTTTCCGTAACCGATTCCACGTAACTTTTATATTTTCCGCAACGAATCATCACAGGTTTCAAGCCAATTTTTTCAAGAAGATTTTTGTAGTGAATTGAGGTAGAGGAAATGCCATGGAATTCAGCCATACCTTCGGCGTTCATCGAAATTTCGTCGCACACCGAAGCTAGCAAATACGTTTTTTGCGAGAGCGTATTGAAGTATCCTACCACGAATTTTCCCGATTTCTTGAAGTTTTGGAGAGCGTCGGCTAATTCCAATATGGTTGCGTAGCCCGCATTCAGAACAACATCGTCCAATACGATACCCGAAATCCTCTCGTCATTGGCGGCAGTTTCCAATGTGCGAATCATATCCACCAAACCAAATTCCGATTCAGAATCTATAGTTGACAGGAATGATGGCGTTTCGGGCGTAGAAATTTCTCCAACGGTAACGACATTGCGGAGTAGCAACACGTTTTCTTTCTCATATTTTGTTGACGATATGTTCTTCGAAGCCGAGGCAACAAAAATTCCCACTATCAAGAATATAATAATGACAACGCCTAATATCGCTCCCAATGCTGTGGCAAAAAGTACTCTGAAAAATTGTCTCATAGCAATTCAATTTGTAAACACTACAAAGGTAAGAAACTGTTTTGAAATGATTCATAAAAAAGCAGTTTAGTTAAGAATTAAAAATTAAGAATTAAGAGTTAAAAATTAAGAATTTTGGTGGTTGAGCTTGTTGAAGCAACAAGTTAAAGAATCTAAAATTTTACAAAAAAATTCATTTTTATTGAACAAAAATCTACCTTTGTTTTATTCAATACAATCGGATATGACAAAAAATAGTGTTGTTATTTTATTGGGAGCAAATCTTGGCGACAAGGAGGCAATGTTTGCACAAGTTGAAAAACATATAGATGAAAACATTGGTGAAATAACTTGTAAATCAAAGATTTACGAAAGCAAACCTTGGGGGTTCGAGTCGGAACATAATTTCATAAACCAAGTGTTGGTTGTTGATACCGATTTTTCAGCCCATGATGTTCTTCTTCGTTGTCAGGCAATTGAAAACAAATGCGGGCGAGTTCGCCACGAGAACGCTGGCTATGAGTCTCGCACGATTGATATTGATATTTTGTATTACAACAACGACATTGTTGATACCGAAGATTTGGTCGTTCCACATCCGCTTTTGCACAAACGAAGATTTACGTTGGTTCCGTTGGTCGAGGTTCTTCCCGACTACGTTCATCCCATTTTTCTTAAAAGCAATGCACAATTGCTTGAGGAATTGAAAATTGACAATTGAGAATTGACAATTGTAGGGATGCAATGTTTGTAGAGACGATGTACACATCGTCTCCACATAATTTTCAATTTTTTGTGTAGATTGTTTGTGTCGGGAATGCAAATTCCAGTCCGTTTTCGTTGAACAGACGAAGAATTGCCTTGTTCACCTCCGATTGTGTTTCGTAATAATTCCCCGATTTTTCTATGTAATAGATAAATAGGATTTTGAGCGAGAAATCGCCGTATTCCATAAAATTGGCTTGCGTTTCAGGAGAAATGTTGCTTACGGTTTTGGGCAATTCTTTCAAGATTTTCAACGCAAGTTCCATCTTTTCGGGTGTTGTGTCGTACGTTAGTCCCAACGTCGTTTTTATTCTGGTTGAAGGTTCAGAGGTAACGTTTTCAATAGCATTGTCAACCACCTTGGAGTTAGGAATTGTGACCATTCTGCCGTCCAACGTGCAAATCCGCAAGCTTCGCAAGCCAATGTGCATCACGTTGCCGTCCAATCCGTCAAAACGGATACGGTCGCCCAGGTTAAATGGTCGGTCAAAAAAGAGAACGATTCCCCCAAAGAGGTTTTTGATAGTATCTTGGGCAGCCAGTGCGACAGCCACACCACCAATTCCAAGTCCGGCGAGCAAGGTGCCAATCTTGATGCCGAGATTGTTCATCGCGATGAGGATACCAATCAGCCATATTACATAGGTAACAATTCGCTGAATAATGTCAACCATGCCTTTGTTGAGTTTTTCGTCATCGGTAATGGTATGTCGGCTAAGAATGTTTTCTATCAAACTTGAAATCAGTCGTGCAATTGCCCACGTAAAGTTTATGACAACCAAAACGGAATACACGTCTTTGATTGTTTCCAATACGTTTTCTGGCATATTTAACCGACGTAACGAGAACCAAATTGAGGCAATCACAGCTGCGAAGATGAACGGGGCACGTAATTTTTCCACAATCAAGTCGTCTAATGTGGAAGCCGTTTTTTCTGCCATTTTGCCGAAAATTTTGGTGAAAATCAGGTAGATGAGTTTGGCTACAATGAAACCGCCGACGATGATTGCCAAGGAAATGGTAATGTCAAGGAGAGTGTTGTCAAATATGATGATGTCTCGCATTGTTCTCTAATTTTTTTGCAAAAGAACAGTTTTTCCTGAAAAAAACAAAATGTTCCTTTATTTGAACAACTCCAAGTATTTATTTACCAACATTCTATGAATTTTAATCGCATCGTCGAGCTGTTTGGGCGTAATGTCGGGATGTTCCAACTCAAAATTGTTGCACAATTCTGCCAAAAACGTGTCGTTATTGAAATTCTCGAACGCATCGTCGATTTTCACGACGACGTTGTATGAAAGAATGGGCAAAATCCGATTTGCCAAGCGGAGAGCAACGGCACGCTCTTCTTCGGAAAGCACTGTTTTGCTGCATAGTTCCGCAATCGTGTCGGCAAAATAGTCGGAACAAGAGGTTAGTAGCATCGTTTGCGTATGCAAGGCGTTGAAATAGTGCTCACGATTGTTTTCCAAATCTTTCTCGCACAATTCTATCGCCCGTTGACAAAGCACAAACGCTATCTGAATCATTCGCAATTCATCTTCCTCTTCGTCTATCATATCGTAATGATGCATTACAAGCAACGCTTTGGCAACTTTCCATACTTCCACATTGTTCCAAAGAATATGCGGATATTCCATAACCGACTGATACACAAACGGTAATATGTGCTGTGCCTTTGCCTGTTTCCCTTCGTTCGACAATTCCAAGACGGAATTGACCACGGCAAGGACAACCTCTTCAGGATTCTTCATAGTTTCAAACATTAAAATCAGTGATAAAAGTACAGTTTTTTGAGAAAACAAAAATATGATTCATCGTGAATTGCTATTTTTTTTATTTTTGGAAAGACGAATTTTGTATGAAACGTTGGTTTACCATATTGAGTATTTCTCTCGTACTTTTCTCTTGTAAGAAGCAGGAAAGCGCACCTGCCATTGACTGGAGAGACTACTATCCGTTGGAGGTTGGTGTTTCTCGTTTGTATGACTGCGAATCAATAAAAATTGACGTTTTGGCTGGCGTAAGCGACACTTCGCGGTTTTTCATTCGTGAAGAGGTGGTCGGCATCGTGTCCGACACAAATGGGTGTGTGACGTATGCGATAAATTGCAAGAGCAGGCAAAAAGATGCAAACGAATGGAAACCATACGTTTCGCTAAGTGTGCAGCAATATCAACATTCAATCGTGCGGGTGGAAGAAAATGTTCCGTATCAAGTTTTGAAATTTCCCGCAAAACTGAATTTCTCGTGGGATGTAAATATGTATAATTCCAAGGATGAACAACTTGCAAATTACACGTCCATATCGAAAGGCGAATACGAAGGAGTTCATTTGGATTCAACCGTTACCGTCACGTTGCAGAATTTCAAGTCGCTCTACACCTATCAATATGATGTGGAACAATATGCAAAACATTACGGCTTGCTTTATAAACAGGCGATTGATGTAGAATCGCAGCCGACACATGCAAAAATTGATTTGAACAAACCTATCGAGGAGCGAATCACCAAAGGAACGATTGTCACGATAAAAAGAATCTTGGAGAATTGAGAATTATAACGTCTGAAGTATTTTCTCCAAATCTTCGGGTGTGTCAACGCAAAGATTTTCAAAATCCGTCACTGCCGTATTGATGACGTAATTGTTGTCGATCCAGCGAAGTTGTTCCAAACTTTCGGCTTTTTCCTGAAGTGATTGTGGCAGTTTAGTTACTTCCAATAACACTTCACGTTTGTAGGCATAAATGCCAATATGCTTGAAATACGTATGTCTGGTCACCCAATTTTCTTTGTCTTCGCCTCTGAAATATGGGATTGGAGAACGGCTGAAATAAATTGCCCGACCATCAATTGCCCGTACAACTTTGGGTTTGTTGGGGTTGAACAAATCTTGTGAATCGGTGATTTCCTTCACCAACGTTGCTATTTGAGTAGTGGGATTGTTGGTGAAAATATCGGCTAACAATTGTATCTGCGAAGGTTGAATGAACGGCTCGTCGCCTTGCACGTTTATTACCACGTCGAAAGAATCCCCGTTAGGAATTGATTGAATTGCCTGAGCCAATCTGTCGGTGCCGCTCGGACACGTGCTTGAAGTCATAACCACATTGCCACCAAATTGCTTCACACGTTCTTCTATACGAGTGTCGTCGGTTGCCACCCACACGTCGGGAAATGCTTTCGAAGCATTCTCATATACGTGCTGAATCATCGGTTTCCCTTGAATCATTGCCAATGGTTTTCCCGGGAAACGGGAAGAACCATATCGGGAAGGTATTATAACAATTGTCTTCATTCCAAAATCACTGAGTTTCTGTTTATTCCACCGCTACTTTAAACGCCTTGTTGCCGACAATCACAATGTAAATGCCGTTTTCAACGTTGAATGACATCTGCACTTCGTTCGTTCCTTTGGCACGTGCGATAGTCTGACCAATTGCGTTGCAGATGGTGATTTGATTGTCGCCAGCGTTTTCGATAACAATTGCGTTGTGGGCGGAATACGCAGTTATTGTATTGCTGACGTCGGAAACAGCCACGTTGTTCTCAAGTTCGGCAATGTTACTAACAGCAAGGGCGAACGGACCGCTTTCTGCTTTTTGGAACGGTTCGTTTACGTCAATAACCTTAGGCAATTCAACAGCAACGTAATATGCCAATGTATTTCCAGGAACATTTTTATCAACGTAAGTCCAGTTGGTTGACGGAACTTTGTCGATTTCAGAAGTTCCGCTTCTTGTAATTCTATAAATGGAATACGTTGAAAATTCAAAACCTTCGTAGCCGTCCCAAATAAGATTGACAACGCCACCCACGCCAAGACTTGCCGTGGCATTGATTGTCTTATGGTTTGTGCTTAACGGAGACTCGTATCCACAATTGTCGGTGGCCGAGATTTTGTAGCGGTATGCCTTCGTTTGGCTGTCGGTATTTTCGTCCAAATAAATACTGGTTTGGTTGAATGGAACATCGGCAATCTTTTCATAGTTGTTGGCTGAAGATGTTTCACGATAAATGGAATAAAAATCTATGGCTTGTGTTTCTTCTTTTTGCCAAACTACCAAGTTTGCAGGCGATTCCTGACTTACTGTAACCAAGGCGATTTCTGGCTGGTATTTGAACGTTTCATACTCGATTTCTGTCGTATCGGAAGCGGTACAGCCGTATCTGTTGGTAACGGTGAAAATGTATGTGCCTTCAGACAAATTCTCGCGTTTCAAATCAGTATCTTCGGTATCTTCCCAAGAATACGAATCGGAAGGGGAACCATTTTCAATTGAAATGGAAATTTCGCCTACATCGTGACCACAGATTGCATTCGTTGCTTCTTTGTGTATTATTGGAGTTGCGCTCTCGTCAACAGTCAATGCGATAATTTCTTCTGTCACGCAACCCCAGTCATCGCTTACGCTCAATAAATATGTATCTGCAGGCAGGTTCGTTTTGTAACTATTGCCTTCTTCTGCCTCTAACTTTAACAAAAACGATACTTCGTCTATTTGAAATTGAATTTCGCTTTTTGAAGAAAATTCGTGTCTGTAACTCCATGATATATTGCTAATTTCCTGTTGGTTAGGGTTAATTTCCAAGTCTCTTTCCCAATAAACGGTAACGAGAGTCCAATCAGAATGTTCGGGAACTCTTACTGTTTTATACGTGTTATCAATTCCCACGGCACAAGCATCGCCTTTGTGGTAGAATGATAATCCTAAAGAGTGGCGGAGAGATTTATCTATCGAAATGATGCCATGATCTAACGAAAGAGTAAAACCTGCGTTGTCAACGCCATAATATGATCCTGGTGTAAATGACGATGCACTTAGTTGAAAAGAGTGATTTGACCCATTTACACCATCGTTGGCAATGCCCGAATTGCTAACATCGGTATAGCCACCAATAGATTCACTGTCGTTGTAAATTTTTATTTGTGAACCTATATTTGATTGAAGTCCATTTTCAAAGTCGGCAAATGGCCAATCTGTCGTATTGCTCCAACTATATGTGTATGAAGCATATTCATCGATTGGTTCGACGTATATCCCACCGTCTGCTGCCGTACAATGTGGATTTGTACTGAAAACGCTTACTTGTGGGAGATAACTATAATTCTTTTCCAACGTGGTAGATATTGAAACGTTACAACCGTTTTGATCGGTTACGGTTGCAGAATATTCTCCTGCAGCCAAGTTTCTTCTTATGCTTTCCGTGCTTCCGTCTTCCCACAAGTAGGTGTATTCACCGTCTTCGCCATCAACGTATAAACTGATGACTCCGTCATGAGTTTCACACGTTGGCATTCTCGGTACAATTTGCACTGGTGGTTCTTGTGAAAAATCCTTGTGGAGTTCAACTGTTTTTGTTATAGAACAACCATAGGCATCGCTTAAGGTAAGAGTGTATTTCCCAGCAGTTAAGTTTGCGATGTCGGATTCTGATGAAAAAGTTTCTTTATTGTTGTACATTAAAATTGAAACTTCGTCTATGCTGAAGTCAAATTCTTTGCCTGTTCCGTACTGATAATTTGACGAAGCAAAGACAATGGCAATCACGTCTTCTCGGGTAAGGTCTTTCCATGGAATGACCATTTGTGTCCAATTTAAATGGTACGGAATAGAGATTTTCGTGCTTTGATCTCCATTTTTATCCAATACATACAAATTCAACGAAGAACCTTTGTGGTAAAACGACAAGCCATAGGTGTTCGTTGCAATATTAGCTTCATCGTAGTGTTCGAAATATACATCTTCGTGGTCTTCGTCATAATAAACGGGCGTGTAATCGTTTTTGAACGGGAGTTCGAGTTTAAACAAAAGAACGGAATCCATAGAGATATCTACATGGATAGACCGTTTGCTTTCCAAAGCACCGCCGTCAGTTAGCGATAATGCTTCTTTTGTGAAATTAGTAGGGTTGTTGAAGTTGTGTGCTCCATAGAGAGTAGCTGTTCCGTCGAGACCCTCAAGTATGCTATTCAAATGTTTATCGAAATTCCATACTTTCTCATCAACAACATCTTGTTTCTCCCATTTGTAGGTGTATGGCTCAGTTCCACCATCTGCAAAAACAATGATTGAACCAGTGGAACTTTCGCATATTGGATCATAAGGAAGCAATGCTATATCGGGAATGTTTTCTTCACTTGGAGCCAAAGTCACAAATACAGTGTCGCTGGAGAAGCCCTCTTGGTCGGTTGCATAGAAATAATATTTGCCGGCGGTCATTTCGGAACGAGAAGTCCCGGTTCCACCGTCGCTCCACGTGATTGTGTATGGTGCAACGCCGTTTGTCACCTCAAACGAAATTGAACCAGTTGCAGAAGTACAAATAGGATTGACTTGCTGTAGATTGTTAATTTGCGGCTTTTCTCCAAAAAGTGCCGTAAACGATGTGTCTTTCGTTACCGTTATTGTGCGTGGATTTTCCTTGTTGCCGTCGCTCCAGCCGCCAAATGTGTAATCGGATTGATAAACGACGCTCAATGTTGCCTCATATTCATCGTCACACATATTTTCAGCTTCTATAGTTGCATAACCGTGTTTATCTGTGCTCAATAGAAGTACTTTGTGTTTTGTTGTTTTCAAGTAATCCTTATACAATTCCCAATCCTCGTCATTTTGATAGTTTCCCAAAGCATCGCAAGGGACGTAGATGTTTGGCAGATACGATGGATCAACAAAATCTTCTTCTATATAGGGAGGATTTGTTGAATTGAGAAAAAGATTTTTTAGATAGGGATTGTCAAGTGCATGTTTTCCAATCTCTGTTACGTTAGCAGGAATCGAAATGGAGGTCATTGCGTAGGTGCAGTAAAATGCATATTCGCCTATGTACGTTAGTGAATTTGGCAATGTGATAGATTGGAGGTTCCAACAAGAATAAAAAGCATTTGTTTTAATTTTTGTAATCTCGTTGGGTAGGGTGACAGAACCTAAATTATTACATCCCATAAACGTATAGCCTTCAATAGTTTGTATTGAATTTGGGATTATAATTGACTTTAAACTTGAACAGTTTGAGAACGCTCCAAGACCTAATGAGATAAGTGAATTTGGTAAATTAATAGAATTCAGTTTCTCACAAAGGGAAAAAGCATAGTCTCTAATTGTTTCCATAGTTCCTGGAAGTGTTACTGATTGCATTTTTTCACAATGTTCAAATGCTTCATAATCTATAGTTGTTATTCCTTCCTGAATAACAACTGATTTTATTTTTTTGCAATTATAAAAAGCAAAATCACCAATACCAACAACCCTATATTGAACACCTTCGTTTTCTACGGTTGCAGGGATAATCAAATCTCCTTCTGGTTGAGTTTCGTAGTACTCACTTCCATTGTAGATTTCATAAGTAACATTAACCGTCTTATTCTTTTGGGAAACGTACGAATAATACAACGTATGTCCACTTGGGCTCACTGCCGAGAAATCGTATGCGAATGCTTGTACTGCCGTGAAAATGGCTACCAGTAGGGGAAATAGAAGTCTTTTCATAGGAATAAGAGTTTAATTACCACACATTTACGTAGGCAAAAATACATTTTTTTGGAAATACAAGAATGAAATTCTCATTATATTGTATTAGCGCCACGGAATTGTTGTGGGGACGCATTGAATGCGTCAGGGATGTTGTTGTAGAGACGCGATTAATCGCGTCTCTACCAAAAATTATTCTACAACAACTTTCACCGCCTTGTTGCCTACAATCACAATGTAAATGCCGTTTTCAACGTCGAATGATTTAACAGCTTCATCGTTTCCTTTGGCGCGGACGATTGTCTGGCCAATTGCGTTGCAGATGGTGATTTGATTGTCGCCAGCGTTTTCAATTACGATTGCGTTGTGGGCAACATACACGTTCACTGGATTTTCTTCAATAGAAGAAATAGGAGTGTTATTTTCAACTTCGGCTATGTTACTGATTGCCAACGAGAACGGACCACTTTCCGCTTTTACGAACGGGTCGTTAATATCAATTGTTTCTGGCAATTCAACGCCAACATAATACGAGATGGTTCCTGGGGCAGGTTGTAAATCGGTGTAAGTCAACACACTTGAATTGACTTTCTTGATTTCTTCCACGCCATCTTTCGTTACACGGAAAATGGAATATGTCAAGAAATCGAATCCTTCGTAAGCCGTCCACGAAAGGTTGTTTTCGGTGCCGATACTTTTGTTTTTCTGTAAATGTATCGTTTTGTGGCTTGGACTCAGTTCCGACTGATTTCCGCAGTTGTCGGTTGCCGAAATCTTATATCGGTACGGATACTCAAGACTGTTGGCGGTCACGTCAACGTAAATGCTTGTTTCGTTGTATTGTACATCGTCTAATTTTGCATATTCACCTAATCTTTCTGTTTCTCGGTATATTGTGTAAAAGTCGATTGCCTCCGATGCTTCTTTTTGCCAGATAATCAAGTTGTACGGCGATTGTTCCTGACTTACCGACACCAAAGCCAATTCTGGCTGATACTTGAACGATTCATATTTGATTTCTGTTTCGTCGGTTATCGTACAACCGTAATAATCGGTAATGGTGAACGTGTATGTGCCTTCCGCCAAGTTCTCACGTTTCAAATCAGTGCTTCCATCCTCCCACGAATATTCAACTGGCTCGTTGCCTTTTTCATACGAAATTGTGATTTCGCCCACGTCGTGACCGCAGATGGCATTTTTGAAATCTTTGGTAAGGACTGGCTTGTTGCTTTCGTCTTTGACCAATTCTACCTTGTCGGTATATGTACAACCGTATGAGTCGGTTACCTTTAATTTATACGTACCTGCTGACAGTTCATTTTGGTCTTTTGTGGTAATATCCGATGAATGTTTCATCAAAAGATTGATTTCGTCAATTTGGAATTGCATTGAGCTTTGATATTCATCCGCTCCTCGGTACGACCAGAAGAAATCCTTAGGAGCAAAACCTTCATCAAAATAGTATGTTACTAATGTCCAATCTTCGTGTTTTGGTATTGATTTCGTGAACATACCTTCTCCCATGGCTCGAAATTCGATATTCTCACCCTTGTGGTAGAACGAAATTCCATCAACTAAACTTGACATACCGCCAAGTTCAGCACCTATATAGGTATGTAATCCGGCAAAGTCGCCCATAGTGTTTTTGCTTATCGACGATGCTTTTATAATTACAGAATGAGCTGTTCCCAACGCTCCGTCGTCTGCAATTCCCGAACCGTCGGTTTTCGTGGTTCCTCCGTAATCGGCATCGTTGAATATGATAAAGTTAGTGTATATCTCGTTTGTTAATCCATCTTCAAAATCACTTACAAGTATAGGTAAGATGTTGGTCCACGTAAACGAATATGGTTCCGTTCCGCTTGTGACGGTTGTAGTGATTTCTCCATTTTGGGTTTCGCAGATAGGATTTTTTATGTTGAATAAAAATTTAGGCAATATGCTGTAATCTTTTTCAAGTGTGGCAGTTTCCGATGTGGCACAACCGTATGCGTCGGTAACGGTTAGGGTATATTCGCCTTCTGCCAAATTTTCTCTGTCTTTGTCGGTTGCCCCGTCAGACCATTTGTAGGTGTATGGTTCAGCTCCTTCACCCACCGTTGCTGTAATGGTACCGTTTTCAGTTTCGCAGATAGGATTAGATGAATTCAATTCAATTGAAGGAACAACAGAATAATCTTTGTTCAAAGATGTTGTTGCGATTGTCTTACATCCATAACTGTCGGTTACGGAGAACATGTATTGACCAGCAGCTAAATTTTGCACCTCTTTTTCCGATGAGAACGATTCGGCATCGTCGTCGTATGCCAAAATGGATAGTTCGTCTATCCAGAAATCAGGATTGGTATTTATATTCCAGTATATTTCACTTATGTATGGTATTTGATATGGTGCAATATTCATTTCTTCCCAAGAAAGGTCAACTTTCGTCCAATCGCTATGATACGGAATTGTGAAATTTCCATTTGATTCATAACCATCAATAGAGATATTGAATTCAGCCGACGAACCTTTGTGGTAGAACGAAACCCCGTAAGAGTTAGATGTCGCGTGGTTTAAAGATAGTTCATCGGATAGATATAATTGCAGTAGGTATATTACATTGTCATTTTCATTACCTTGTACGTGAATAGCTTGTTCAGAGCTGGCTGCACCACTATTTTCGATGGGAATATCAACCATGTAATAATCTCCATTTTCTACGTTGATTTCCCATAGATAGAATTGGTTGTTGATTATCCCATCTTCAAAGTTCTCAAACGTGGATTCTTTTATCTTTGTCTTGCCCCAATTATAGGTATATGGTTCTGTTCCTTCGCTCACCGTTGCTGTAATTGTACCATTTTCTGTCTCGCAAATTGGATCGGTAGGATCCAACGAAATCTGTGGCATATTGTCTTCGATAGGCGAAAGGGTAACGTATGTTCTATCCGAAGTATATCCTTCTGCGTCTGTGGCAACAAAATAATATTCTCCAGCTGTCATTCCAGTACGAGGATTGTCGGTGTTATCATCGTTCCAAAGTATGGTGTATGGACCAACGCCATTGATTACATCAAAAGAAGCCGAACCTGTTGCCGATGTACAGATTGGATCTTCCGTTTCCATATTGATGATTTTTGGTTTTTTGTCGAAAATAGCCGTAAACGAAAGGTCTTCGGTAACGGTGATTGTACGTGGATTTTCTTTGTTTCCATCGTCCAAACGGTTAAACTGATAATTGTCGTTGTCCATTGAATAAGCCGTTATGGTTGCCGTATGTTCGTCGCTGCAAGCGTTTGTTTCCTCAATTGTAACATATCCATAATCGTTATTTGAAGATTTAACGAACACTTTGTGTGCTGCTGACGTAATCAGTGATTTGTATTGTATCCAATCTTCATCACTTTTATATGCGTCAACTGCGTCACAGGGAACATACACTTTAGGCTGAAGATCTACAGCAAAAATGTTGCTTCCTATAGAGGGTGGTGTTGCAGAATTAAAATAAATTTGGGTAAGGTTGTAACAATAATAGAAAGTTTCGTCTGCTAACTCGGTAACGCTTGCAGGAATGGAAATAGACGCAAGTGCGGTTGAAGTAAATGCTGATTTTCCTATATATGTTACACTCTCGGGAATCGTAATTGATGAAAGCGTATAACAATGTCCGAATGCTTCTTGCTTAATTTTTGTCACGCCTTCGCAAAGTGTTACTGACGTTAAATTCGGACAAATGTAAAAAGCGTATGAATCAATGGTTTTTACCGAACCAGGAATAACTATGGATTGTAATGCATCGCACTCACGAAATGCTTCCGATGGTATGGTTGTAAGATTGTTGGAGAATGTTATGTCAGTAAGTTTTTTACAGTGAGTAAATGCGGCTAACTCCATTTCTACAAGAGAATTTGGAAGAACTACAGATTGCAGCTTGGAACAACCGCTAAACGCAGAACTGCCTATTTTCTGAATACCTTCTTGAATAACAAGAGATGTGATTTTATTGCAATCACTAAATGCACAATATAAGATTTCGGTTACTGTATAAGTTTCGTCTTCAAATACTACTGTTCCTGGGATTATCAACTCTCCAGCAGGCGGATTTTCATATTTGTCGTTTCCACTTAATTCGGGAACTAATCGGACGTATTTTTGATCATAGTCTATGATATCGTAAAAGAGTGTATGTCCACTTGGACTTTCAGCCGAAAATTGATACGCATTTGCCTGAACTGCCGCAAAAACGGCTACCAATAAAGGGAAGAGAAGTTTTTTCATAAGAATGACTCTATCTGTTTATCACTTATTTTTCGGCGCAAAAATACACTTTTTTGGAAAATTAAGAATTAAGAGTTAAGAATTAAGTGCATCTGCGACGTCATTTCGACCGTAGCGATAGCGAAGGGAGGAATCTGTTTGCAAATACCCTTGCTAATAGTGTATTTCTGACACTTTGATTTCGGTGAAAAACCTTGTTTTTTCTATACGTTTTTCCATAAAAATTTTTACCTTGCACCCCAAATTTTTTATGTAGGGACGTGGCGCGCCGCGTCCCTACGAAATAGATAATAACGAATTGAAAAACATAAGGTTATGAATACTTCTATAAAGAAATTCTTTCTTACCCTCGGCATTTCTTGCATGGGTTTGATTTCGTTTGGGCAATCTTATACGATTGGTACGGGAACGGCTTCCAATTATTATACGCCATATTGTAACTATTATAATTATTCTGTAACGCAATCCCTCTATACTGCAAGCGAAATTGGAGTGGGACGACCAGCAAAGGTGTCTTCTATCGCATTTTATGTGGACAATGCGTATTCTATTGAAAATCAGTATGTTAAAATTTATTTGGCAAACACCTCTAAAACTTCGTTTACAAGCACAAGTGATGCTCTCGCTTCTTCTGCTTTTACGTTGGTGTATAGTGGTTATATCACTATTGGAGCTTCTACTGGGTGGGAGACTATCACTTTGAATAAAAATTTTGGCTATGATGGAACAAACTTGGTAATTGCTGTTGCAAAAATAGGTACGTATCAGGAACCTTTAAAATATAGAGTTTCTGCAACTACAACAGCAAAAACTATTTATAGCTGTAGTGATGATGAAGATATACAAGGTGATATCACTTCTTGCACATTCAGAAATACACTCGATTCTCGTGCCAATGTTAAAATTACATTCGCAGAACCAGAATTGTCTGAGGGCAGTTATCGAATAACTGATAAATATGACCTATATTGGTTCGCAAGTAAGGTAAAAGCAGGAAACACTACTTATAATGGTAAAGTAACAAAAAATATTGTCGTTCCGTTTTCGGAATATAGTTATGCACGTATAGGTAACACTACCTACCATTATAAAGGAACGTTCGATGGCTCTTCAAGATCTATCAATTTGGAAGCAGAGTCGGCTTCTACAACTTCGTCGGTGTCATATCAAGGTTTGTTCCCATATAACGAAGGAACAATTCAAAATTTGAAATATACCTTGAGAAATGTTACCATAAGTGGGTCTTCTTATGTCGGTGCTCTTTGTGGTTACAATACAGGAACCATTCAGTCGTGTTCTGTTAATAATTATTCTGAAACAACCAATAGTGTTACAGGAACTTCTTATTATGTTGGAGGCGTTTGTGGGTATAACAAAGGAACTATTTCTGGTTGTTCGAATGCTGCTACAATTGTTGGCTCGTCTTATAATGTGGGTGGTATTTGCGGTTATAACTCGTCAACAGGAGTTGTCGGTGGTAGCAACTCTGGTGCGATAAAAGGTCTATATAACGTTGGTGGCGTATGCGGAAAGAATGAAGGTGGTAAAATTTCCAGTGGCACTTCTGCTGCCAATATCCTTATTGAAGCTACATCTACCAATAGTTATGTAGGTGGTATCTGCGGTTATAACACAGGAAAGATGATTGCATCTTCTTATACAGGTAGTAATTCAAATGTAAAAGGAGTTAATTATGTGGGTGGTGTGGTAGGTTATAATGGAAGCGATTCCGTAAAAAACTTTCATGCAAGAACTAATTCAACCGTTACCGCTACCGGTAATTATGTGGGAGGTGTGTGTGGTTACAATAGTGGAAAACTTGTCGGTCCTAATAGTTATGCAGTTGTTTCAAGTAGCGGAAGTTACGTTGGCGGTGTTGTCGGTTACAATACGGGAACTGTGGGAACTGAGTATAGCCAAAGAGCTATCCAATATGCAAACGTGACTGGTTCGCAGTATGTTGGTGGTATCGCTGGCTACAATACGGGAAAAATTCAATATGCTGATGTTCATCCACAGGGTTATAGCGACCCACTTCCTATAATTAAAGCCACGACTGCTGAAAAGGCATACGTTGGTGGTGCGTGCGGTAAGAATACAGGTACAATTCGCTATGCATATCCATCGGCTGTCGTTTCGGGAACTATGTTTGTGGGTGGTATTGTTGGTGAAAACTCAGGAAAGGTAGCTCAAAGTTACCCTGATTATAATTATGAGGGTTATTCGGTAACAGCAACTACTTCGTCCGATACGGCACGGTGCGGTGGCGTGTGCGGTGTGAACCTCAGTGCGGGTACTCTTGACTCTTGTAGTTACAGTGGAACAGTAACAGGAAACTGGTACGTAGGTGGTGTGTGCGGTGACAATGCTGGCACTATTAATAAAAGTTCCTCAAGTTCCCTGCTTTCTACCACTTCGGGGTTTGCCGGTGGTGTGTGCGGAAACAATAATGGTACGCTTACAGGTTGTAGTGCTTCTATATGGAGCGGTGCTATGACGATGAGTGGTGCTCGCAGTGGCGGCGTTTGCGGTAACAATACTGGTACAATCACTTCGTGCTATGTAGGTACTTCAACAGAATATTCAAGTAGTGACAAGTATTCATACACATTCAACAGTCAATACACGGGCGGTGTGTGTGGTTACAACACGGGAACTATAAAATGGTGTCAGGCAGGCAATTGTATAATTAATTCGTCAAGTACTTATTGCGGTGCTATTTGCGGTTACAATACAAATTCCATTGTGGAAAGCAACGTTCTCTATACTACTGTTACGGCTAATGGTTTTATAGGTGGTGTGTGTGGATATAATTCGGGAACTATTTCTAAAAGTTTGGCAAGAAACGGTTCGGTTACGCTCGCAGGTTCGTCTGGCTATGCAGGCGGTATAGCAGGAAGAAACTATGGTGGTACAGTTTCATATTGTTATAGTACGGTTTCTGTAACTCAAACAGGCTCGGCTTCAAATGCATATGTCGGAGGTCTTGTTGGCACGAGTGAACTATCTTCTTCAAAAATAGAATATAGTTACAGTCAAGGTGATGTAACTGCAAAAGGTAATTATTGTGGTGGTCTTGCTGGATACAGTGCCGCTCAGATCACCAATACTTATGCGTACGGTACGGTAAGATCTGCGGGATATTACGTTGGAGGATTGATAGGATATAGGTATAGTGGCACAATCACCAATTCTTATTATTTAGCTGATGCGGCAGCCGATGGCAACAACAAAATTCAAAACGGATGTGGAGCATCTTCTAAAGGTAGTACAACGGCAGATCCTTCGGGTGTAAACAAAAAAACATTCTTTTCGTTTTCCAGTGGCGAAGTTTGCTACTTGCTTAACGGCTCGGTAAACGGTGGCTCTCCGTGGGGACAAGCAATTCAATCCGATGTGGCTCCTATGTTGAAGAACACAAGTTTGGTTTATAAAATTACCGATTCGAATATTTCAGTATATTCAAATTCAGCCGATTATGAAATACCGAGCGAAATTGCTGAAAAATTGGCGAACTTCGAGGGGGACGGTAGCTTGGAAAATCCGTTGCTTATACCTGATTTGCAACACTTGGAAGATTTTCGTGAAATTGTGAAGGCTGGTTTCCGAACAGCTTGTGGAAAACTTACTGCTGACATTGTGATTAACGAATCGGTGGTGGATGAAAACGGCGACTTACGGAGCGATTATCGTAGTGCTCAACTTAAATCGTGGATTCCTATAAAAAATTACCGAGGATGTTTCGACGGCGACAATCATACGATTAAAGGCATGTTCTGTATGGATGTTACAGAAGGAAAAAGTTTGTTTGAGAATGTAACTAATGGGGAAATAAAAAATTTGACTATTTCCGACGGATATGTGAAATCAAGCAATCTTGCGTGTGGTATTTGTCAAGTGGCAACAAATTCCCATATTATCAATTGCCACAACTCCTGCGTTATTGTGACGGATGGTGAACTTCCTATGTCTGGTGGAATTTGTGGTCATTCTGAATGTAGTGTTATTGAGAAATGTTCAAATACTGCTTCCGTGATAAACACACGTACCAATTCCAGTGTTATGTGGGTTGGTGGTATTGTTGGTTTGTTTGAACAGGGAAGTGTTGTAAGGGAATGTCACAACACAGGAGAAGTTGTTGGAGCATACGGTTGTGGAGGTATTGCCGGTATGTCGCAAGTTGGCGGAGGCAATCTTATTGAGCGTTGCTACAACACTGGATTGATTCGGGGCAACGGATATTCAAATGATTATATTGGTGGTATTTTAGGTTTGATGGATAAAAATGACATCATACGGAACTGTTATAACACAGGAAACATTATGGGTGTTCGTGTTGGTGGTATTGTTTCTTTTGTACCAAGTACATCAACTGTGGAATATTGCTACAATGCAGGAACTATAAATGGTACGAGAAAAGGTGGTATTGCAGCAGGAAAAGATGATGGCAGTACTGTTACACGCAATTATTACGATAAAACCGTATGTGGCAATGCTGGCGGTATCAATGGTGTTGAGTTGTCGAACCAAGCGTACGGTCACACAACTACGGAAATGTGTAACAGTACGTTGTCAACGGCACTTAATTCGTATTATGACGCTTCAATATGGCAAGCAGGAACTACGGCGAATGCGTCAACCGAGGTGATTACCGACGATAACGTGTTCGGTTACAAGATTATAGGTACCTATCCTTCGCTCAAGGGCGTGGGAGAACCGCAATATGCAAAAACGCTATGGGTAAACATTGGCACGGAGGAAAGTCCTCAATGGATTTCCGATTTCATTCCAATCTATACTATTGCACAGTTAAAGGCGATAAGCGACAATCTTGATGCGACCTACGTGCTTATGAATAATGTATCGGAAGGTGCAAATATTAAAAATGGTGAACTGGTTCCAAGTCCCACCATCTCGTGGACGCCGATAAACCGTTTCACTGGCAAGTTCTATGGTTTGGGACATACTATTTCGGGTTTATATACGGAATCGTCCGATGAATATGTAGGTTTGTTTTCCGAAACCGAAGGTGCAATCATAAATGGTGTGAAAATTGCTAACAGTAGTTTCAAATCTACGCATGATAACGGACAAGCAGGAGGTATTGTCGGATATTCAACATACCAATACATAGATGGTAATATAATAGGAACAAAGATAATTGATTGCGACAATGTAAGTTGTACGGTCGAAGCGAATTATGAAGCGGGGGGAATTGTAGGTATTGCATTTAACGGTTCAGTTGATTATTGTAGAAATTATGGTACGGTTATTTCCAATTATGCAGGACGAACAAATTATGCAGGTGGTATTTGTGGTGCATCGTATGCTACAATCAGTCATTGCTACAATGAAGGAACGGTTTCAGGTATTGGCGCGAATATTGGCGGTATTGGTGGTGGTCCAATGAAGGTGAAAAACTGTTATAATGTTGGTACGCTATCGGGTGGTAATGTGGGAGGCATTGCTGGTTCCGATGGATTGGGTACCGAAGTATATAATTCATATAGCGCAGGACAACTTTCTGCTTCGGGTTCCGTAGGTAGTGTGATTGGTTTGGTTTCGTGGGGAGCAAGTGCCACAGAATCTTATTACGACGAACAAGTTTCTCCGTTTGACGGTATCTCTGGCTCAATGGATAGAGAAGGGAAAGTTGAATCAAGAACAACTGACGAACTTTGTTTGGAATTGCAATCAGGTTTGTCTTCCGACGATTGGGCAATAAAAGAACCTGTAATTAAAGATGGCAAGAAATATCTTTATTATCCGTATCTAAAACATTTCGGCGAGGAATCGGCAAAAGTTGCCACATATCGCCAAATATGCAATGTGGTTCTGAACCAAAACGGTGGAACTTGTACTCCGCTTACGCAATACATAGAACGTGAAGGTGCAACCTTGCCAGCGACGGCTTCGCGTACTGGCTATACCTTTGGCGGTTGGTACACCAATGCAAGCTGTACAAGCGAGCGTGCATACGAAATACCTGTTACTGCCACTGGCGAACAAACGTTCTATGCAAAATGGACGGCAAATTCGTATTCTATTACGTTGAATACCAACGGTGGTACAATCAATAGTGGAAATGTTACAACTTATACCTATGGTAATAGCGTTATGCTTCCAACTGATATCTCCAAAACTGGTTATACGTTTGGCGGTTGGTACACAAGTTCGTCATTCTCTGGTTCTCCTGTAACTTCCATAACTGCTACAAATTATGGAAATAAATCTTTTTATGCTAAATGGAATGTTAACTCATATAATATAACGTATGTAACCAACAATGGTACAATCAACGACGATGAATATGTAGAATCTTATGACTTTGGTGTTGCTAAGACATTGCCAACAAACGTGACAAAAACAGGTTATACGTTTGCCGGTTGGTACACAAACGATTCTTATTCTGGCGATGCCGTTTCGGCTGTTTCAACCACCGATTTTGGCGACAAAACCTATTACGCAAAATGGAATGTGAACTCATACGATATAACATTAGATACCGATGGTGGTACTATCAATTCTGGTAATATAACATCTTATACGTATGGCGTAGGTGCAACTTTGCCAACCGATATTACCAAGACTGGTTATTCGTTTGCTGGTTGGTATGATGAATCTTCCGACGAGCTCGTCCTATCTATCCTATCTACCGAAACGGGCGACAGATCATTTTCTGCCCAATGGACAAAAGTTCCTTATGTAATAACGCTGAACGCCAACGAGGGTACGATTAGCGGTAACGATAAGATAAACTATAATTATGGCGATGAAGTTACATTACCTGTTCCAACTCGCGAGGGTTACACATTTGCTGGCTGGTACAATAACTCGAACCTTGTCGGCACTGAGTTCACGAAGGTGGAATCAACCGAGACGGGCAACAAGGAGTTCTGGGCAAAATGGGATGTGAACAATTATATCGTTTCGCTTGATGCGAAGGGAGGCGAAATCAACAGCGGAAACGTTGCCTCATATACGTATAATGTATTGACAATACTTCCACAGGACGTAACGAAAGTCGGTCACACGTTCGAGGGTTGGTTTGATTCAGAGAATCAAAAAGTTACACAAATTAGCAAGGGTACAATCGGAGATGTGACGTTCACGGCAAAATGGACTGCAAAGACGTATAACGTGACCTTGCAGACGAACAATGGAACAATCAACGGCGAAACAATCTCATCTTATACGTATGGTATTGGTGCAACCTTGCCAACCAACATCACGAAGACTGGTTATGACTTCCAAGGTTGGTATGACAACTCAAGCTACGACGGTGGCGAGGTTACTGAAATTGCCTCGAACGAGGTCGGCGACCGCAACTTCTGGGCGAAATGGACGGCAGGCATATACGATGTGACGTTGAATGTAGCCGGTGGAACAATCAACTCGAATGCGATAGAAAGATACACCTATGGCGTGGGAGCAGTTCTTCCAACCGATGTGACAAAAATTGGTTTCACATTCAAGGGCTGGAAAGATGAAGATGATAATTTTGCTCTTGAAATCACTACTGCCGATTATGGTGACAAGACATTCACCGCACAATGGGAGCAAGCAAATTATGGCATTACCTATAATGCAAACGGCGGTTCAATCAACGAATCGTATGACGCGACATACAATTATGGCAACGAAATCACGCTTCCAACCGACGTGACGAAGGACGGTTGCGAGTTCCAAGGTTGGTACGATAATTCAAACTTTACGGGCGAAGCTGTGGAGGCAATCTCTGCAACAGAGTTTGGCAACAAGACGTTCTATGCGAAATGGTTCGCTAATTCGTATAGTGTTGTATTCAATACAAATGAAGGTACCATAAATTCTGGAAACATCGAAGGATACACCTACGGCGTTACGGCAATTCTTCCAACCGACGTGACGAAGGACGGCTACACATTCACTGGTTGGTATTCTGACGAGGAATGTGAAGGCGAAGTTGTAAGCATCATCTCATCAACAGAGACGGGCAACAAGACGTTCTACGCAGGTTGGTCAAACACTGCATACTCGATTACGTTGCACACGAACGACGGAATCATCTCGTCGGGCAACGTGACGGCATACACGTTCGGCACCGAGGAACAACTTCCGACCGAGGAACAAATCAGCAAGACGGGTTACAAATTTGAAGGATGGTTCGACAATGCGTCTTGTTCAGGTGAGGCAATTTCGTCTGTAGCATCAACGGCAATTGGTGACAAACAGTATTGGGCAAAATGGAGCGTCAACTCGTACACCGTCACTTTCGAAACAGACGGCGGAACTATCAACAGTGGCAATGTTAAGAATTACATCTACGGAACTACGGTTGTTCTTCCAAGTGATGTGATAAAGCTTGGCTACACGTTCGACGGTTGGTACGACAACGAATCTTGTGCTGGGGCGTCAATCCTTTCAATCTCATCGACAGATTTGGGCAATAAGACGTTCTATGCTAAATGGAATGTAAATTCGTATAACGTAACCCTCGTAACCAATGAAGGTACGATTAACGAAGGAAATGTTGACTCATATTCGTTCGGCACAGGCGTAACGTTACCGACAAATGTAACGAAGAGCGGTTACACATTCGACGGCTGGTTTACAAATACGTCATATCTTGGTTCGGCAGTTTCGTCAGTTTTAGCGACTGAGACAGGCGACAAGACTTTCTATGCAAAATGGTCAGTAAACACGTATGACGTAACCTTGAACGTCAACGGCGGTACAATCACCAATGGCGAAATAGATTCCTATACGTATGGTGTTGGTGCAGTTCTGCCGTTAGCAAAGAATATGGTCAAGACTGGCTACACATTCGTTGGTTGGTATGCGAATGAAGAATTTGCAGGCGAATCGGTAACGACAATTGCGAACAATGCTGTAGGCGAAAAGACGTTCTATGCACGATGGACAATCAACACATACGATGTAACGTTGAACGCCAACGGCGGAACAATCAATGCAGGTGCATTTACTTCGTATGAATTTGGAACTGCAATAACCCTTCCTACAGATGTTACCAAGACTGGCTACACGTTTGCTGGCTGGTACGACAATTCGAACTTGGTAGGAGAGACGTTCACGGCAATTTCTAACGGGGAGACAGGAAACAAAAATTATTACGCTAAATGGCTTGTTAACTCATATAACGTAACGCTTGAAGCCAACGGTGGAGTTATCAATTCTGGTAACGTAACCGAATATGTCTATGGTAACGGAGCAACGTTGCCTGTTGAGGTTTCTCGTTCGGGTTATACTTTTGCTGGTTGGTACGATGCTAATAATGAGCGTGTCGTTCGTATTTCTGAATCAGATTTTGGAGATAAGAATTTCACTGCTCAATGGACGGCAAACAAATACACGATTACGTTTGTTTCAAACGACGGAACAATCAATGGCGAATATCCTACGATCTACAATTATGGAGAAGAAGCATCGCTTCCTGCTGATGTTGAGAAAAACGGATATGAGTTCCAAGGTTGGTACACAAACGATTCTTATGAAGGCGAAGCGATCCAGTCGATATCTTCAACCGATATGGGTAACAAGATGTTTTGGGCAAAATGGAAACGTATTGTTTATACAATTGCTCTCAATACCAACGGTGGTACAATCAATTCAGGCAACGTAACGTCGTATTCACTTGGTGCGACTACAATTCTTCCAACTGATGTTGCAAAAACGGGTTATACCTTTGCAGGTTGGCTCGACAATGCAAGACTTGAAGGCGAGCAAATCAACACAATCGGTGCAACAGAAACTGGAAATAAGACGTTCTACGCAAATTGGCTTGTAAATTCTTATAATGTAATCCTCGTAACCTATGAAGGTACGATAAATTCAGAAAATATAGAAAATTATACCTACGGCACAGGAGCGACTCTTCCAACTGACGTAACTAAAACTGGCTACACATTCTCTGGCTGGTACACCAACTCGTCATACATAGGCGGTTCGGTAGCATCAGTACTTCCGTCTGAGACGGGCGACAAGACGTTCTACGCAAAATGGACTGTCAACGAATACAAGGTCTCTGCTGACTTTGACAGGGTCATGGGAACCGTCACGGGCGAAGACTACTATGAATACAAATCAACAGCGACCCTGAAGGCAATCGCCAACGAGGGCTACGAGTTCGTCGGCTGGAACGATAACGAGTTGAAAGACGAGAGAATACAGTTGATAGTGACAAAAGACACTACTTTGACTGCCAACTTCAAGGAGAAAGAAAAGGTCGAAATTGTCGGCACACTCGAAATACCAACCTTAAAAACAGAGCGTGAAGCTGCTCCAATCGACTTGAACGGCTTGTTCACGACGACCGAAGGCGGCGAGGTGACATACACTGCGTCAAGCTCCGCACCGAACGTTGTGAGCGCGACGGTGAGCGAAGGGAAGTTGTTCCTGACGGTGTATGAATACGAAGGCGAGGCGGAAATCACCGTGACGGCTACATTGCCGAACGGCGAAAAGAACTCCGTGAAAGCGACAGCGGAAGTAATCCTTGCTTGCAACATCCAAGTTGAGGAAACAATCACGAACGTTTCTTGCTACGGCGAATCTGATGGTGAAATCGCCCTGAAGGTGACAAACGCGGCAGAACCATACACAACTCAATGGCAAGGTCAGACTTCCACGGAAGACACGCTTCGTAACGTAACGGCAAACGCCTACACGGTCGTGATAACGGATGCCGAAAACTGCACATTCACAAAGACTTACACGGTTTCTCAACCAGAAGAGATGAAGCTGTCTGCAAAAATCAAAAATCCAACGTGTGATAACGCCGACGGTTCAATCACAATAACTTTGACTGGTGCCGAAAACGCTTCGTTTGCATGGAGCAACGAATCTACAGCACAAAATGTTGCAAATCTTGTAAAAGGCGACTACTCTGTCGTGATAACCAACACCGAGACTGGCTGCCAAATCAGCGACAGTTACACGTTGACTGAACCAGAGGCCCCGGTCGTTGCCGTTTCTAATGTCGTTTCAACTGCCTGCAACGAGTCGAACGGTGCGGTTACGATAAGCGTCAGTGAAGAAGGATTGCTTTACAGTTGGTCGAACAACAAGACGACGAAGAACTTGACGAACGTTCCTGCCGGCGACTACACATTGAGCGTAGTGAACCCGGAAACGAACTGTACGGCCACATTGGCAGTGACCGTTCCGAGCATCAAGTTGAAACAGCCAGAAATTGCGCTTGTGACGGTAAGTCAGGAATCGGGCAAGAACTTGGTAGTTTGGTTGAAAGAAAATACCGACCTGATAGACTACTATACGATTTATCGTGTTGATTCGGCGAAGAATAAGTACGACAAGGTTGTTGACGTACCATATAGCGAGTTGAGCGTTTATGAGGACTTGGCTGCGAACCCTATGGAACGTGCGTGGAAGTACAAGATGACGGCA
>JAGCOW010000015.1 GCA_017642535.1 Bacteroidales bacterium
AAAATTAAACACTGACCAACAAGAATTGATTTCCGTGCAAAAAAATATAGAAAACGAAGCATAGAAGTTAGGGTTGGACATTTCCAAAGATTTGCAGACACAAATAATAGAAAAAACCAATGGTATAAAAGAAACGATAAGTAAATTAGAAGAATCGCAAAAAAAAGCGGAACAATTACAACAGGAAATAAATAACCAGACAAACAAGAAAAAATATTTAGAAAAAATACAATCTTCAGCAGATGAGGAAAAACAAAAGGCGGAAAAAGCATTAGAAAAAAACAAATTAGAAATAGCAAATCTCAATAAAAACATTCTAGAATTCAGTCAAGAAAAAGACACACTCAAAAACGATTTGCAACCCAAACTTAGAAAATATTATCCTACGTGGGAAAGCAAAGACGTGCGGCCACAGCTCACAAACGATGCAAAGGAATATATTTCTTACAAAGATAACCTTCAAAAAGCCCAAGGTGAATTAGCAAAGAGTAATGATATTCTTACTCAGATTAATGACACGAAATCGGAGATTCTTAGAACCCACAGTGATTGGGATACGACCGTAATGCCAACGCAATACAATAGTTCTGACGTTAGGCAAGACTGGAATACGTTGTTTTCGGAACAAAAAGAGTTGGATACACAAATTAAGGATTCCGAAAAGGAAATTCACGATGCAAATATCGTTTTGTCGAATTATTATACTCAGAATAAGAAAGATGAAACATATCTCTGGAATATCATCAATCATAAAGAAGAAATATCTTCTGCTCGCACATTCATTTCAGTTACGGATACCAATCTACAAACAAGTAATGCAAAGATTGCCGAAGCAGAAAAGATTATAAAAGAAACGTTGGAGAAATTACAGGTAACGACAGAAGCAGATATTCAAAACAAAGAAGAATTACAAAACAATCTTGCTGAGATAAAGAAACAACAAGAAGATTGTATTTCCCAAATAAGTAGCATTACGACACAATTGAATGAAAATCAAAAAAATCAAGACGGTTTGGAGAAAGCAAAGGAATTACTGAACCAAAAGACCGAAATCTTTAACAAATGGGATAAGTTGAATAAGATTTTTGGCGGCGATCGTTTCCGCACGTTGGTTCAAACATACATTCTTCGTCCTTTGCTCAACAATGCGAATATTTATCTTGAAAAAATCACTGACAGATACACGCTTACGTGCAGCGAGGAAAACGAGCAACTTTCCATCCTTGTGCTTGACCGTTACAACAAAAACAACATTCGTAGTGCAACAATCCTTTCCGGCGGCGAACGATTTATGATATCGTTAGCTCTCTCGTTGGCACTATCTTCACTTAATCGTCAAGATATGAATGTGAATATTCTATTCATAGACGAGGGATTTGGCACACTCGACGAGAAAAATCTCGATTCGGTAATGTCAACTTTGGAGAAATTGCAAGAAATTGCAGGACAATCAAAACGACGCGTGGGAGTTATTTCCCACCGCGAAGAACTTGATGAACGCATTCCCGTAAAGATTCACGTTGTGAAAAAAGGCGAAGGACGAAGCAACGTGGTAATCGAAAAATAACGTAGAGACGCATAATCGCGTCTCTACGGCCAACATCACGTCTCTACTTTCAGAATCCAACCTTCTTGCGTTCTTTTCCGCAAAGTTTTTCCGAGTTACACAATTTCACTACGGAATCGTAGTCGGCAGTAACATCTTTCAATACCTCCTGCATTGTGAACTTACGGACAATGTTGTCGATTTCGCCACCTGAGAAGTCAAACTGTAACGCAAGTTTCTCACACGCCTCGTCGCTCAACGACGGCATTTTGTCTTTCCAAATGCTACGTTTTGCCTCAATTGTCGGTTTTTCAAACTTGACCTTGAATAAGAACCTACGCTCAAACGCTTCGTCAAGATTGCCGGCAAGGTTTGTGGTGGCAATCATAATGCCATCAAGTTTTTCCATCTCTTCCAACAATATGTTCTGAATCGTATTGTCGGTTTGTTCCGAACTATGAGACACTTCCTTGTGACGTTTCCCAAACACGGCATCTGCCTCGTTGAACAACAAGATTGGTTTCAATTTCTCGTTTTTGCATTTTTCAGCATAATCCGTAAAAATTCTTTTCACCAACTTCTCGCTTTCGCCATACCAACACGTTTTTGTGGCACTAATATCAACGTGCATGACTTTTCGTCCCGTTGCTTTGGCAATTTGCATTACCGACTCAGTCTTTCCTGTTCCTGGCAAGCCGTAGAAAATGGCTGTCACACCACTTGGCATTCCTTTCTTTTGCAATCTATTTTGCAGTTCCGTGAATTGCTTGTCTTCCAGCGATTTTTGCAAGAAATGAATTTGTTCGTTCAACTCTTTGCCGAAGAACAACTGTTTTTCGTTAATTTTTTCGGGAGCTACCAAACGTTTGTCGTCGTTTTCTTTCTGTTGAACCAGTTGAAAATCCTCTTCCAAGAACAATTCCTGTCCTTTACGCGTCAACGACAATGTGGCACGATTGAAAAATTCCGCAGGACGTTTTTCGACCAAATCCTTTTGAATAAGTTCATGTGAATCGTTCATGATTGACGAAGCAACTCTGAATCGAGTCGAAGCCGAGAAATAGACCGTAGCCAGAAGTTTGTCAATAACCGTTCTTTCATTATGCAAGTAATCCTTACATACTATGTAAAACAACGTTCTTTTTTCTACCGACTTGATTTTTGCTTTCATATTTTGCACGAATGTCAGATCATTGTGCTTTTCTTCCAACTCCATAACACGTTCAAATAGCGCATCAGTAGAAATTTCTCCCTCTCCACGATTTTCAACCTCAGCATCAACAAACAAACAGAATCTGTATCGATCGACTTTCTTTTCTTCCGACATATAAAAATCCTTATTGTTGATAATGGAATCCTCAATGCCTGTATCGACAGATATTTGCATACGGCGACGACCATAACTACACAAGGTATTTTTTCTAAGATACCCTTTTGCCAATAACTGATCGGCAACACCTTTTAGAGGCAACAAATCAAGCGTCGAGGCAGAGAAGAAACCTGGAAGAATGTCTTTTTCGTATCTATCACGTTCATCTATCTGATACGTATAATATGCAATAAACACACACGTTTGTATTTCATCTAACTGTAAAAATTTCGAAAAACGTTTCAATTCCTGAAGAATCGCTTTTTTATCCTCGGCAGACACATTTACGTTTCTTCTTCTAAATTCGTCATCCGACTCTCTCTTGACTTCAACAAATCTATCATCCAAACAATGAAGAATTTGAATGTCAGTGTCTTCCAAACTTTTCGACAAGAAGGTGAAACTTGCCAGTGCATTGAATTTTTTTTGTTTCATATCGTTAATTATTTTGGTTTATGCAAAAATCAGTCATCGGTGTGCGAAATTTACACACAGAAAAGAAGTTTTTTCGACCACATCGTAAGTTGCTTATTTTCAATGTTGTAGATTCAATTCTTTTCACGACTTTTTCCTTTTTTATATTAAGGGCTGCAAATATACTGTATCAAAAAAGCGAAATCAAGGTACGATGAAAACAATTTTAAAATTTATGTTGGAGTTCCCCAATTTTTCTATCTTTGTAACGATAAAAAATAAAAATTATGAAAGGTAAATATCAAAGACTAATCATTATCGGTATTGCAGCCGTTTTTTTCCTCATTGTTTTCGGGAACAGCATGTTTATTAAATTGGAAGCAACTGAACGAGGCGTGATTTTCCGTCAGTTCACCACGGGTTTGGACAAAGAGAACGTGTATGAACCTGGTTTCCATATCATTGCACCATGGAACGATATGTATGTCTTTAACGTGGCAGAGCAAAAAGTTGAAGAAACAATGGACGTTCTTGACAAAAACGGACTTTCTATCAACATCGAAATAACCGTTCGTTTTTATCCTATTTACAACAGAGTAGGTTATTTGTACGAACAATTCCGTACGGATTATGCCAATTTGTTGGTAATTCCTGAAGTTCGTTCATCGGTTCGTCAGGTGGCTGGTCGATATTCGGCAGAGGAAATTTATTCAACGAAACGTTCCGAAGTTGAGCAGACAATTATTGACGAGGCAGGAAAGAAACTTCGTGACAATCATATAGAAATGAAAGCATTGTTGATTCGTTCAATCAACCTTCCACAAGACATTCGTCAGGCAATTGAAAGCAAATTGAAACAAGAACAAGAGGCACTTGCATATCAATTCCGTTTGGAAAAAGAAAAATCGGAAGCAGAACGTAAGAGAATTGCCGCAGAAGGTGAAGCTCGTGCCAACAACATCATTAACAACAGTTTGACACCAAATCTATTGAGAATGCGTGGTATAGAAGCTACATTGGAATTGAGCAAGTCGCAAAACTCTAAGACGGTGATTGTAGGTAGCGCCGGCAGCAACGGTCTTCCATTGATTTTAGGGTCAGATAAATAAATTTGAACAATAATCCTTATATATTGTAGAGACGTCACACTGTGGCGTCTCTACTTTTTTTATGTGAAATAGATAAACTATTTCCATCCCCCGAAATTGCCATTTCAGTTTCCGTTAATTTCACCTCAGATTTTTTTAGAGCCGAAGTCGTCTATTTTTTCCTTTTTTTGTACAAATAAAAAATGTAACATTGTAGTCGGATGAACTACACATTTTGAACGTATGACAATAAAAGAACTCAATTTTATTTCAAGTTTAATTTCCTACAAACCGCTGAGTTGCCTATTTCGCGTGCTTATCATCGGTTTCATCGGGCTTATGTTGATGCTGCTCACCGAACACATTGCTAACGATGTCATGCCTGAAATGCCATATCTTACGTTCAGTATCGGTTTTATCATAATCACCGAGGTAAACGTGTTCTTCAATCACATCATTATCCGATACGGATCGGAATTTATGAAGGAATATCAATTTACGACGCATATCATACTTAATACTATTTTAATCATTGGCGTCATCTCATTGTTATTTCCACTCATTGAAGATGCCGAAATCGCACAGAATCCCGTCATTCAACTGTCGGCAACGTTTACGCTCATTTTTATCGCATTTGTCATTCTTACCATCTGTTTGCTCCGTCTGATTCAGAATTACATTGATTCTCAACACGAGATCGAGGTGCTTCGGCAAGCTCAGACAGCAAGCGAATATCAGGCCCTGGTGGAACAAGTGAACCCACATTTTTTGTTCAACAACCTTTCTGTGCTGAAATCACTGATATTGTATGACAAGGACAAAGCGGTGGATTTCACACAAAATTTCACCGATATTTATCGCTATGTCTTACAGTGCAAGGACAAGGATACGGTACTTTTGACCGATGAGCTTGTTTTTATAAATTCCTATCTTGCCTTGCACAAAGAACGAATTGGCGAAGGACTGAAAGTTACTATTGACATAAGCGAAGAGGCAAAACATAAGTCTATCATTCCTATGGGGTTACAAATTTTGGTTGAAAATGCATTAAAACACAACATTGCATCGAAAAGCGAACCACTTACCATTACTATAACGACACAAGATGACGAACTTGTAGTTTCCAATAACCTCAACAAAAAAGAGACAGGATATTCAACTCACAAAGGACTTGATAATGTTATAAAGCGATATCAGATGCTAACTGATAAAAAAGTGCTAATACGACAAACAACAACGCATTTTATTGTTTCATTACCATTGATATAGTACAAAAACGAGATATCAATTAATAAATGTTAAAAAGTATGAATGTAATAATTATTGAAGACGAAGATTACAATGTGAAGTTTCTCCAAGGAATGCTTCAGAAACTTCGTCCAGATTGGTCTGTTATTGCCACTTTTGACAGCATTAAATCTTCTGTTGAGTATTTTAGAAACAATGCTCAACCTGATTTGATATTCATGGATATTCAACTGGTTGACGGATTGAGTTTCTCCATTTTTGACCAAATTGACGTTGTTTGTCCTATCATTTTTACTACGGCATTTGACGAATATGCCATCCAAGCATTCAAGGTAATGAGTATCGATTATTTGCTCAAGCCGTTGAAAGAATCTGATTTGGAACAGGCAATTGAAAAGTTCGAAACGATAAAAGATTCTCAAAACCAACATAATGAGGAGATTTACAAAGAATTACTTTCTGTGATTCGTACTGGCGAACGAAAATATCGTACCCGATTCCTTATTCAAGGTCGGTCCAATTACACGAAACTCGAGACCTCCGATATTGCATATTTCTATAGCGAAAACAAGATAACGTTTGCCGTAACATTTGCTCGCAAGGAACACATTGTAAATTTCTCGTTGGAACAACTTGAAGAAGAACTTTCACGAGATGATTTCTTCCGATTAAATCGTAAGTATATTGCTAATTTCAAGGCAATTCAGTCTTTTGAAGACTTTTTCGGAGGGAAACTCATCGTTCATCTTACCGTACCAACACAGGAAAAAATCACGGTAAGTCGATTGAAAAACAGTGCTTTCAAAGAATGGATGGGTAAATAAGCCCATAAAAAAACGACTTCCCGAACATTGTCGGAAAGTCGTTTGCTATATAATCGTCAATGATTATTTCAATGCTGTAGCAACGTCAACTGCACAAGCAACAGTACAACCAACCATTGGGTTGTTACCAATTCCCAAGAAACCCATCATCTCAACGTGAGCAGGAACTGAAGACGAACCTGCGAACTGAGCGTCAGAGTGCATACGACCCATTGTATCGGTCATACCATATGAAGCAGGTCCTGCAGCCATGTTATCTGGGTGAAGAGTACGACCTGTTCCACCACCTGAAGCTACAGAGAAATATGGTTTGCCAGCCAATACACGTTCTTTCTTATATGTACCAGCAACTGGGTGTTGGAAACGAGTTGGGTTTGTCGAGTTACCAGTGATTGAAACGTCAACGCCTTCTTTCCACATAATTGCAACACCTTCGCGAACATCGTCGGCACCATAGCAGTTAACTTTTGCACGAGGTCCTTCGCTATATGCGATTCTCTTAACTTCTTTCACTTCGCCAGTGTAGTAGTCGAATTGAGTTTGAACGTATGTGAAACCATTGATACGGCTGATGATTTGAGCAGCGTCTTTTCCAAGGCCGTTCAAAATAACACGTAATGGTTCTTTACGAACTTTGTCAGCTTTTGCAGCAATTTTGATAGCACCTTCGGCAGCAGCGAATGATTCGTGACCAGCCAAGAAAGCGAAACATTTCGTTTCTTCGCTCAACAAACGAGCTGCCAAGTTTCCATGACCCAAACCAACTTTACGATCATCGGCAACTGAGCCAGGGATACAGAATGCTTGCAAGCCGATACCGATATTTTCAGCAGCTTTTACAGCACTTTTATCACCTGTTTTTTCAGCATCCTTAATTGCGATTGCACAACCAGCTACATATGCCCATTTTGCATTTTCAAAACAGATAGGTTGTGTTTCCTCACAAGCTTTATATGGATCGATGCCATATTTTTCGCAGATTGCGTTTGCTTCAGCTAAATCTTTGATTCCGTAAGCATTCAACGCTGCATTTACTTGTTTTTCACGACGGTCCTGAGACTCGTATTTTACTTCTCTTATCATAATGCTTCCTCCTATTCTTTACGTGGATCAATTGATTTAACAGCACCTTGTTCAGGAGTAACACGACCATATGTTCCCGTTACTTTCTTCAATGCTTCGTTAGCATCAGTGCCTTTTTTAATTTCTTCCATGAATTTACCAAGGTGAACGAATTCGTAACCGCAAACTTGGTCATCTTTATCCATAAAGATTTTGTTGATGTAACCTTCTGCCATTTCAAGGTAACGAACACCTTTTTCTTTTGTTCCGTACAATGTACCTACCTGGCTACGAAGTCCTTTACCAAGGTCTTCCAAACCTGCACCGACAACCAAACCGCCTTCTGAGAAAGCTGATTGAGTACGTCCGTACACAATTTGCAAGAACAACTCACGCATTGCCGTGTTGATTGCGTCACAAACCAAGTCAGTGTTCAATGCTTCCAACAATGTTTTGCCTTGAAGAATTTCAGCGGCCATTGCAGCAGAGTGAGTCATACCAGAACATCCGATAGTCTCAACAAGAGCTTCGACAATTACACCGTCTTTTACGTTCAAAGACAATTTACAAGCTCCTTGTTGTGGAGCACACCAACCAATACCGTGAGTAAAACCAGAGATGTCTTTTATTTCTGTAGCTTTAACCCACTTTCCTTCTTCAGGAATTGGAGCTGGTCCGTGTTTTGGACCTTTTTGTACGACACACATGTGTTGTACTTCGTTTGAATAAACCATATTAACTTTGTTTAAATTATACTTGAAAACATCTAAATCTCAACTTGTTACGTGAGTTTTTCAATCTCACAATCGGTTGCGAATATATGAAAATTCTTGCAATCTAATTACGAATAAAAAGATTTTTTCATTTGAAAAATTTTCATTTTTAAAAAATGACTTGATTTCGGAATTTATATTTATCTTTCGCAACCAAAATTTTGATATGTTTAATCAATAAAAACGAACTATGAAGTACGGCTTTTTCGATGACGCCAATCGCGAATACGTCATCACAAATCCCAAAACTCCTTATCCTTGGATCAACTATCTTGGTAATGAGGATTTCTTTTCTTTAGTATCTAACACAGGTGGCGGTTACACGTTCTACAAAGACGCAAAATTCCGCCGTTTGACACGTTACCGTTATAATAATGTACCAACCGACGATGGTGGAAAATATTTCTACATAAAAGACGGCGAAACCGTTTGGAATCCAGGTTGGAAACCTTGCAAAACGTCGCTTGACAAATATGAATGCCATCATGGTATGAGCTACACCAAAATCATTGGTGAGAAAAACGGTGTACAAGCAGAGGTTCTTCAATTTGTTCCGCTTGGCTTCTGGGGCGAAATTTTGAAAGTTTCGTTGAAGAATGAAAGCAAGGAAACAAAGAAATTGAAATTGTTCTCGTTCATTGAATGGTGTTTGTGGAACGCTTCCGACGATATGGAAAACTTCCAACGTAACTTCTCAACTGGCGAGGTTGAAATCGAAGGTTCTGTGATTTACCACAAAACTGAATTCAAGGAACGTCGTAACCACTATGCGTTCTATTCAGTAAATACGCCTATTCAAGGTTATGATACTGACCGCGAATCGTTCATCGGCTTGTACAATGGTTTTGACTGCCCTGACGCTGTAATGGAAGGCAAACCACGCAATACGGAAGCTCACGGATGGTCACCAATCGCTTCGCATTATATTGAAGTTGAATTGGCTCCAGGCGCAAGCAAAGATTTCATCTTTATGCTTGGTTATGTGGAAGTTGCTCCTGAAGAAAAATGGGAAAGCAAGTTGGTTATCAATAAGAAACCAGCTAAGGCAATGATTGCAAAATATGACACAGTTGAAAAAGTACAAGCTGCTTTCAACGAACTTCGTTCTTACTGGGATAATTTGCTTGGCAAAATCACAATCAAATCGAACGACGAGCGTCTTGACAGAATGGTGAACATTTGGAACCAATATCAATGTATGATTACATTCAACATGTCGCGTTCGGCTTCGTTCTTCGAATCAGGTATCGGACGTGGTATGGGCTTCCGCGATTCAAACCAGGACTTGATTGGTTTCGTACACCAAATTCCTGCACGTGCCCGCGAAAGAATCCTCGACATTGCCGCTACGCAATTCGAAGACGGTTCTTGCTATCACCAATATCAGCCACTTACTAAGAAAGGTAACTCGGCTATCGGTGGCGACTTCAACGATGACCCACTTTGGTTGATTCTTTCAACTACGGAATACATCAAGGAAACAGGCGATTTCTCTATCCTTGACGAAATGGTTCCGTTCGATAACGACGAATCAAAGGCAAAAACTCATTTCGAACACTTGAAGATTTCTTTCTACCACGTAGTGAACAATCTTGGTCCTCACAATTTGCCGTTAATCGGTCGTGCAGACTGGAACGACTGTTTGAACTTGAACTGCTTCTCGAACGATCCAAACGAATCATTCCAAACTACAGGAAACAAGAAAGGTCGTACGGCTGAATCATTGATGATTGCAGGTTTGTTCGTAATCTACGGTAAGGAATTTGTAAAACTTTGTAAGCAAATCGGTAAAAACGACGAAGCTGCCGAAGCACAAAAACACGTTGACAATATGATTGAAGCCGTTAAGAAGGACGGTTGGGACGGCGAATGGTATTTGCGTGCATACGATTATTTCGGTCGCAAAGTTGGTTCAAACGAAAACGAAGAAGGCAAAATCTTCATTGAATCACAAGGTTGGTGTACAATGGCTGAAATCGGTAAGGAAGAAGGCCTTTGCCAAAAAGCGTTGGATTCTGTGAAAGAACGTCTTGATTGTAAATATGGTATTGTGTTGAACAATCCTGCATTCACAAAATACTACATTGAATATGGTGAAATTTCAACATATCCAGCTGGTTATAAGGAAAATGCGGGTCTTTTCTGCCACAACAACCCATGGATTATGATTGGTGAAACAATGATTGGTCGTGGTGACCGTGCGTACGAATACTACACGAAGATTGCTCCAAGTTTCTTGGAAGACATTTCAGACCTTCACAAAGTTGAGCCATACGTATATTGCCAGATGATTGCCGGTAAAGATGCATATCGTCCGGGCGAAGCAAAGAACTCTTGGTTGAGCGGTACTGCAGCTTGGAACTTCTATGCAATCATCCAATACATTCTTGGTTTGAAGCCAGATTACGATGGTATTTCTATCAATCCTTGTATTCCAAGAGCTTGGGACGGATTCACAATGACACGTCAGTTCCGTGGTGCTACATATCAAATCACGGTTAAGAATCCTAACCACGTAAGCAAAGGTGTGAAACAATTGATTGTCAACGGAAAACAAGTTGACGGAATCGTTGTTCCAATGCAAGAAGCTGGAAAAACTCACACGGTAGAAGTGATTATGGGATAATTCTCACACTATCACATATTCAAAAGAGAAATTCGGAAACGAGTTTCTCTTTTTTTTATCTTTGTGAAAAGTATTCTTTTATGGCAGACAACAAATATAAACTACAAGTTGCCGACGTGCAAGATTTGATAAAACCAATGGGATATTGCATTGCGTCGGACAGAATCACGGTCGATGGAGAGAAAGTGGGTTTTATGTATCGTGAAGAAAAAGAAGATGACGACGATAGTGGCTGGAGATTTCTCGCAGGTGACGAAACCGACGAGTATCTTGAAGATACTCATCATTTTATGATGTTCGATGTGAATTATATCGCAAATCTTGATGCCGCCATTATTCCATACTTAAAATGGAAGAAAGGTACAGAGTTCGAGCGTGTAGCAGGAACTGATGAATTCAAAAAATACAACGAATCACATTAAAACAAACTTCCTTGCTTAGCATCGGGAATTCTTCCCAAATGGCGATATGCCAACGGGGTAACTTCACGTCCACGAGGCGTGCGTTGTAAAAAACCTTCTTTGATTAAAAACGGCTCATACACCTCCTCTATCGTTCCAGAATCCTCACCAACTGCAGTGGCAATCGTGTTTACACCGACAGGACCCCCACCAAATTTATCAATAATGGTACACAAAATCTTGTTGTCCATTTCGTCAAGACCATATTTGTCAATATTGAGAGCTTCAAGTGCAAAACGAGTGATATCGATGGTTATTTTTCCCGTTCCCTTCACTTGTGCAAAGTCGCGTACTCGGCGAAGTAATGCATTGGCAATACGAGGCGTTCCACGGCTTCGTGAGGCGATTTCTTTTGCCGCCTGTGTCTCAATGTCAATGGCAAGAATATGAGCTGAACGTTCCACTATTTTTGACAGTAGGTCCACGTCATAATATTCAAACAAACTCTTTATACCGAAGCGAGCACGCAAAGGGCTTGTCAGCGAGCCGGAGCGAGTGGTTGCACCAATGAGCGTGAACGGCGAAAGCGACAGTTGCACCGAACGGGCGCTTGGTCCTTTGTCAATCATTATGTCAATGCGAAAGTCCTCCATTGCAGAGTACAAGTATTCTTCAACAACGGGCGACAGGCGATGAATTTCGTCTATGAAAAGCACGTCGTTTTCGTCCAGACTTGTAAGCAAACCAGCCAAATCGCCAGGTTTGTCAAGCACGGGACCAGACGTTATTTTCAGATTTACGCCAAGTTCGTTGGCAATAATGTTTGCAAGCGTTGTTTTTCCCAATCCTGGAGGACCGTGGAGCAAAACATGATCAAGCGATTCGCCACGCATTTTTGCAGCAGCGACGAAAATTTTTAGATTTTCAACAACTTTTTGTTGCCCAGAGAAATCGTCAAACGTGAGCGGGCGAAGTTGTTTTTCAAACTCGCTGTCTTTGTTTGAGATATGTTCAGGGTCGAGATTTGTATTCATTCTTACGATGGATACTAATACTTTTTACCCTTTCAACGCATTGGCACCACTCACAATTTCATTCAATTCGTTGGTAATTGCCGCCTGACGAGCCTTGTTGTATTCAATTCTCAAATCCTTCAACAACGTACCGGCATTGTCGGTTGCCTTGTGCATAGCGGTCATTCTTGCTCCGTGTTCCGAAGCAAACGAATCGAGTAAAATGCTAAAAAACTGAACTTTTAAAGAACGTGGTATCAATTCGTTCACAATATATTCTTTGTTCGGCTCAAAAATATAATCATAATTGAACCCTGTCTTTGCAGTAGTTGCTCCGTCTTGAACAACAGGCAAATATTGGCTCGTAGTGATGATTTGTGTAGCGGCGTTCTTGAATTTGTTGTAAACAATCACAACCTTATCGTACACGCCAGTAGCAAAGTCATTCATAATTTCCGTAGAAATTTTCGATGCCTCGTCATACGTAAGATGGTCAAAGATGTCGATAAATGACTTTTTCGGAGCGACACCCTTGCTTTTCAATGAATCACACACTTTTTTACCAATTGCGTACACATCAACGTTTGATGCGGCAAATTGTGCGGCATAATCCGATTTTACGAGTGCAGCGACTGTTTTACCAATACCTGAGTTAAAACCACCGCACAAACCGCTATTCGAAGCGACAGCGATAATCAAAACCTTGTTTTCCGGACGAACCGTAGCATACGCATTTCCTTCGCTCGACTCCAGTCCGCTACTCACATTTTGTAATATCTCTTGCAACTTCTCGGAATATGGTCGCATTTGCAATACTGCCTGTTGTGCCTTACGCAATTTTGCAGCCGACACCATTTTCATGGCGCTGGTGATTTTCTGCGTACTGCTTACAGATGCGATTCTATTACGTATTTCTTTAATACCTGCCATATTATTTCACTTGATTAACGATTAACGATGAGTGATGGTGAATCACTCATCATTAACCACTTATCATTATTTTTTATATTTTGCCGAAACTTCTTTTGCAGCAGCAGCCAAAACGCCTTTGATTTCGTCGTCAATAGCACCGCCTGCAATTTTATCAAGAGTATCTTTGTGTTTCAAGTCAAGATATTCAAGATATTCTTTCTCGAAATCAAGGACTTTGTCGATTGGAACGTCCGACAACAAGCCTTGAGTACCACAATAAATGATAGCAACCTGATGTTGAACCTTCATTGGCGAGTATTGTCCTTGTTTCAGAATCTGAACGTTTCTACGACCTTTGTCAAGCACAGCCATTGTAGCGGCATCCAAATCGGAACCGAATTTAGAGAATGCCTCCAATTCACGGAATTGAGCTTGATCCACACGCAACGTACCGGCAACTTTCTTCATTGCCTTGATTTGTGCGTTACCACCCACACGCGATACGGAAATACCTACGTTGATTGCAGGACGGATACCAGCGTGGAACAAACCTGATTCAAGATAAATCTGACCGTCGGTAATTGAAATCACGTTGGTTGGAATATAAGCCGAAACGTCACCTTCTTGAGTTTCAATGATAGGAAGAGCAGTCAACGAGCCGCCACCTTTCACTTTACCTTTCAATGAAGCTGGCACATCATTCATATTTTTAGCCACATCGTCGTTTGCAATAATTTTTGCAGCACGTTCAAGCAAACGAGAGTGCAAATAGAACACGTCACCAGGATATGCCTCACGCCCCGGTGGACGACGAAGCAACAACGACACTTCACGATATGAAACTGCTTGCTTTGACAAGTCATCGTAAATAATCAATGCTGGACGACCAGTATCACGGAAATACTCACCGATGGCACAACCAGCAAATGGAGCATAATATTGCAAAGCTGCCGGGTCGGAAGCAGTTGACGAAACTATCGTCGTGTAAGGCATAGCGCCTTTTTCTTCCAATGTTTTTGCGATACTTGCAACGGTAGAACCTTTCTGACCGATTGCCACGTAAATACAATATACAGGTTGACCTTTTTCGTAGAATTCTTTTTGATTGATGATGGTATCGATGGCGATAGCCGTCTTACCTGTTTGACGGTCACCGATAATCAACTCACGTTGACCACGACCGATAGGAATCATCGCATCGATAGGTTTGATACCCGTCTGCAACGGTTCATTTACCGGCTGACGATACAAGATACCTGGTGCCTTACGTTCAAGAGGCATTTCAATTAGTTCGCCTGTAATATCGCCTTTACCGTCGATTGGTTCACCCAACGTATTTACAACACGTCCGAGAAGTCCTTCGCCCACCATAATTGAAGCGATTTTCTGCGTACGTTTCACCGTGTCGCCTTCGCTAATACCGTCGGATTCACCAAGAAGCACTGCACCTACGTTGTCTTCTTCAAGGTTAAGCACAATACCTTTGGTTCCGTTGGCAAACTCAATCATTTCGTTGGCCTGAACGTTTGTTAAACCGTGGATACGAGCAATACTATCACCTACTGAAAGTACCGTTCCCACTTCTTCAAGTTCTGTTTCGGTCTTGTAGCCCTCAAGCTGTTTTTTTAAGATTTCCGAAACTTCTGCTGGTTTTATATCTGCCATAGTTAAATAATTTACATTTAATTATTTGCAATCAATTCTTTCTTTATTTGTTTTAATCGTGAACTCACACTTGCATCATATTGTTCGTCTTCCACACGAAGAATGAAGCCACCCATAAGCGAAGGATCGATTTTCGTCTGTAATTCCACTTCGGTGTTTTTCTGCTTCTTTACAAGATCCACAACTGCCTGTTCCTGCTTTTTCGACAACGGAGTTGCCGAAGTCAGCGTCACTGCCGTGATGCCTTGTGTTTTCCGATATATATCAAGTACATTACGTAAAATGTCCTGCATAAACATCTCGCGACCGTTCTCAATCACCAAATTCAAAAAAACAATCGTGTCTTGTGAAATTTTACCTTTCATCAAAGCGGATACGAATGATTTTTTGCTGCTCGGTTTCACAATAGGACTTTGAAAAACCTCAGCCAATTCAGCAATTTCGTTCAGACTCTTTGAGAGCAGTTTTACGTCGGCAATAACAGTATCGACGATTCCCTTCTCCGAAGCGAATTCAAAGAATGCCTTTGCGTAACGTACCGAAATTTTACTTTGATTCATTGTTAATTACTAATTGAATTTGAATTTTTTAACCGATTCGTCAATGATTTCATCAGAAACTTTCTTGTTTTCCAACTCTTTTCCAATGACCTTTTCTGCGATTTCAAACGAAAGGATAGCCACTTGGTTCTTTAAATCCTGCATTGCCTGATTCTTCTCGTTTTCGATTGAAACTTTCGCCGCTGCCATAATTTTATTAGCTTCAACCGTAGCGTCGGCCTTGGCTTGGGCAATCATTTGGTCTTTCATTTCACGAGCTTCCTTCAACAAGTTGTCGCGTTCCTTACGTGCCTCTGCAAGAAGTTTCTCGTTATCGGCCTGAAGTTTCGCCATCTCTGCCTTGGTTGTCTCAGCAAGTTTCAGGGAATCCTCAATCGACTTGTTACGTTCGTTTATCATTCCCAAAACTGGTTTCCAAGCGAACTTAATCAATAAGAAAACGACAAGTAAGAATGTAAGCGTCGTCCAAAAGACTAAACCTATACCGGGAGTTACTAAATCCATATTATACTATTATAAATTTACAATTCATTTTCAAAAGGGAAAACCTTCGGAGCCAACCGCCCCGAAAGTATCCCATTTGGTTGTTTTACTTTGCAATCAAAGCAACTACGACTGCGAACAATGCAACACCTTCTACAAGAGCTGCCGCAATCAACATAGCTGTTTGAATCTTGCTGTAAGCTTCAGGTTGACGTGCAATTGCTTCCATTGCGGAACCACCAATCTTACCGATACCGATACCTGCACCGATTACTGCCAAACCTGCTCCGATACCTGCTAGAGGTACCAATGAAACTACTTCGTTCATATCATTTATTATTTAAGTTAAACAATCATTCCTTTTTTATGCTTCGTGTCCTTCCGGCATAGCCAAACCAATAAACAACGCCGACAACATTGTAAATATGTAAGCCTGCAAAGCGGCAACGAATAATTCAAGTACATCCATAAACATCACGAAGAACACCGAAACAGGGGCGATAGCCAACGTTCCGAAGATGAAAATCAATGATGTCAAACTCAACACGATGATGTGTCCTGCCGTGATGTTTGCGAAAAGACGAATCATCAACGCGAACGGTTTTGTGAAAATACCGATAACCTCAACCACAGCCATAATCGGAATCAACGGCCAAGGCAAGCCTGGCATACAGAAAATATCTTTCCAATATTCCTTGTTACCGCTGAAATTGGTGATAATCAAGGTGAATACCGCCAACACGAACGTAACGGCAATGTTACCCGTCAAGTTTGCACTACCAGGGAAGAACGGAATCAAACCCATCATGTTCGAAATCCAGATGAAGAAGAATACCGTCAACAAGTACGGAGTGTATTTGTCGGCATGTTTGCCAAGGTTTGGTTCAATTACATCTTCCTTAATGAACAAGATAACTGGCTCCAACCAAGCTTGGAATCCTTGTGGTGCCTGACCTGGGCGACGTTTATACGTTCTTGCCAAGCCAATGAACATTATCAACATTATAATAGCAACCAAGAACAAGGTGAACACGTTTTTCGTGATTGAGAAATCAAGCGGACCGTCCTCGGTTACTTCGCCATTTTCATCACAATAAAAGATTTTTTGTCCGCCCATTTCCTGCTCAACCATTTTATACGTATGGTCGCCTTTGGTTACTGCTTTATGACCGTGTTCGAATTCACTTGCCATAAAAACATCTATATTGAAAGGATTTGTATTGACCAAAATCACAGGCAATGCGAAACCAACAGGATGCTCGGTTCCGTCGTCTTTTGTAATGTCGAACATATGCCAATAGTGGTTATCACCAATGTGACCGAAAATCGTCTCGTTTATATTGAATTCTGGTTTCCCTGCTTCGTTCGAAGCATCGTCATTCGCGAATGATATACAAGAAAAAAGGAATGCAAAACATACCGTGAGAAAATTCCTTTTTGACATTTTAAAAAACATAATTCAAATTTTTATACTACGTACAAATTATCATCTTACAAATGTAGAATTTTTTTTTAATAACGGCAATGTTTCTTGAAAAAATTTCACTCATTTTGTTCCTTATCCTATTTTTTCCTCTATAAAGTTTTTTTTGAATGTAAATCGGAGGAAATTTATATTTTTGCATTTACAATATATAATAGGTATGGCAGACAATACAAATTTAGAAGAGGGTAAAAAATCATTGAATTTCTTGGAAGAAATCATTGAGAACGATTTGGCAAGTGGGAAACATGAATCCATTTTGACTCGATTCCCTCCCGAACCTAACGGATATTTACATATAGGACATGCAAAGTCTATTTGCTTGAATTTTGGTTTGGCAAAAAAATATGGCGGCAAGACCAATTTGCGTTTTGACGACACCAATCCTGTGAAAGAGGATACGGAATACGTCGATTCCATTATGGAAGACGTGCGTTGGCTTGGTTTTGAATGGGCAAGCGTTCACTATGCGTCAGACTATTTCGACCAATTGTACGAATGGGCGCAAGTGCTGATTAAGAAGGGGTTGGCTTACGTTGACGACCAATCGTTGGAAGAAATCCGTAAAAATCGTGGAACAGTTCAAACTCCGGGAACACCAAGTCCGTGGCGCGACCGTAGCGTGGAGGAAAATCTTGATTTGTTCGAGAGAATGAAAAACGGTGAATTCCCCGACGGCTCCAAAGTGCTTCGTGCCAAAATCGACATGGCTCACCAAAATATGCAGTTCCGAGACCCTATTATGTATCGTATCTTGCACGCTCATCACCATCGTACGGGCGGCAAGTGGAACATCTACCCTATGTACGACTTTGCTCACGGCGAAAGCGACTCGATTGAGCACATCACTCACTCTATCTGTACCTTGGAATTCGACATACATCGTCCGCTATATGACTGGTTTATTCAAAACCTTGAGATTTTCCCATCTCGTCAATATGAGTTTGCCCGACTGAACATCAACTACACGGTGATGAGCAAACGAAAATTGTTGCAGTTGGTAAAAGAAAACTACGTTTCGGGCTGGGACGACCCTCGAATGCCGACTATTTGCGGATTCCGCCGTCGTGGCTACACGCCTGAGTCAATCAGAAATTTCTGCGAAAAGATCGGTGTGGCAAAACGTGACAATATTATTGATTATTCCGTTTTGGAATTTTGTCTTCGTGAGCACCTCAACAAAGTTGCTCCTCGTATGATGGCAGTGCTTCACCCTGTAAAAGTGGTGATTACGAATTATCCCGAAGGCAAGACTGAATATTTGACTGCTGTCAACAATCCTGAGGACGAAACGGCAGGAACACGCGAAATTCCATTCTGTCGCGAATTGTATATCGAGCAAGACGACTTTATGGAAAATCCGCCAAAGAAATATTTCCGTCTTGCTCCTGGTCAGGAGGTTCGTTTGCGGTACGCATATTTCATTACCTGTCAGGAAGTTATAAAAGACGCCGAAGGAAATATCACCGAAATTCGTTGTACTTACGACCCGGCTTCACGCGGTGGAAACTCACCTGACGGACGTAAAGTAAAAGGAACGATTCACTGGGTTTCGGCACAACATGCTTTTGACGCCGAAGTTCGTTTGTTCGACCGCTTGTTTGCTGTTGAGGCACCCGAAGAAGTTGAAGAAGGCAAGACATTCCTCGACAATCTGAATCCAAATTCTTTGCAAGTGTTACAAAACTGCAAAATGGAACCAGCATTGAAAGACGTGAAAGTCTTGGATAAAATGCAATTTGAGCGTCTTGGCTATTTCTGCGTTGACAAGGATTCCACGCCAGAACATCTGGTATTCAACCGTGCGTGCACGCTGAAAGACAGCTGGGCAAAGATTAATCAGTAAAACGAAAAATGATTGTTGTGAAATAATTCGTCTTCGTATTTGGAAGATTCAATAAAAAACAATTATTTTGCAACAGTTTTATGGCGAATTCGTCTAATGGCTAGGACACCACCCTCTCACGGTGGATATTCGGGTTCGAATCCCGGATTCGCTACAAATCCTTATCAATATTCAATTAAAACGAGTATTTGTCCTTCCACAAGGACTTCATATATTGTTTTGTATCGTCCTCGCGCTTGTTTTCGGCAGCTTTCCAAAACGATTCATTTGAAATTTCCTTGGGAAGAAATTCCTGTTTTACAAAATGCCCTGGATAATCGTGGGAATATTTATAGCCATCACCATAATTCAATTCTTTCATCAAATTGGTCGGCGCATTGCGTAAATGAAGCGGCACAGGCAACATACCCGATTTTTTTACCTCTGCCAAAGCAGCATCTATCGCCAGATAAGCCGAGTTGCTTTTAGGCGATGTTGCCAAATAAATTGTTGTTTCCGACAGAATGATTCTTGCTTCGGGCATACCAATCACCGACACCGCATTGAAGCAACTTTGCGCCAACAACAGTGCGTTGGGATTTGCCAACCCAATATCTTCCGAAGCCGAAATAAGTAAACGACGGGCAATGAATTTTATATCCTCGCCACCTTCCAGCATTCGTGCAAGCCAATACACAGCAGCATTAGGGTCACTTCCGCGAATTGACTTAATGAAGGCAGAAATAATATCGTAATGTTGCTCGCCACCTTTGTCGTATAAAGCGATATTTTCTTGTAACGTACTGGTTACTATGTCATTAGTAATTACAATCTTATCCTTACCTGCTTGTGCATTGATGACAATTTCCAACACGTTCAACAATTTTCTGGCATCGCCACCAGAAAAACGCATCAACGCTTCGTCTTCTTTTATTTTAATATCTAACGATTTGAGTACCAAATCATCTGACAATGCTTTTTTAAGTAATTCTTTAAGCGAATCTCTCTCCAACGATTTCAGCACATACACCTGACAGCGCGACAACAAGGGGGAAATGACCTCAAACGAAGGATTTTCCGTAGTGGCGCCAATCAAAGTTACCGTGCCGTTTTCCACAGCAGCCAACAATGAATCTTGCTGTGACTTGTTGAAACGATGGATTTCATCAATAAATAAAATTGGATTTGGTGCATCGAAAAATTGCGAATGTTTTGCCTTTTCCAAGACCTCACGTACTTCCTTCACGCCTGAATTTACGGCGCTCAATGTGAAAAATGGTCGTTCCAGACTTTTGGAAATAATTTGTGCCAACGTGGTTTTTCCAACACCCGGAGGGCCCCAAAGAATCATTGAGGAGATTCTCCCCGATTCAATTGTATTGCGAAGCACAGCACCTTTGGCGACCAAATGTTCCTGGCCCAAATAATCGTCCAGCGATTTCGGACGCATTCTTTCCGCTAAAGGTTGTTGTATCATATAGTTCCTTGTCTCCGTTTAATAAGGATTTCCAAATCTTCACGAGTGTCTAATCTGTTGTATTCTCCATGCAAGAAATAGGTAACGTCGCCCGTTTGTTCCGAAACGACCAACACCAACGTGTCGGTTTCTTCGCTCATTCCCAAAGCAGAACGATGTCGCATACCGAAGCCCATAGGCAAATCCATCTGTTTCGACATTGGCAACACGCATTTTGCAGCCACGATTTTTCGCCCCACAATCACCACGGCACCATCGTGCAAAGGCGTATTTTTATAGAAAATGTTCTGCAACAAAGCTGAAGAAATCCTCGACTCTATCAATTCGCCCGTCTGCAACTGCGACCACGCCGTTTCTTTTTTACCTGAAATCACAATCAAAGCACCCGTTTTCGACTGAGCCATAGTGAATACGGCGTCGGAGATTTCAATGATGGCTTCCATAGGAATTATTTCCTGACTGATGTTAAAAAGCTTGGCAAGTCGTTTCCTGCCACGAGAACGGAGCGATTTGTTACCAATCATCGTCAAGAAATTCCTAATTTCCGATTGGAACAAAATTACCAGTGCAAGACCGCCAATACTGATGAACTGCCCGAAAATTCTCGTCAGCATTTCCATGTGCAATGCACGAACGATAAGCCAAATCACGTAAAAGGCAATGATTCCCAAAAACACATTCATACCTGCCGTACCACGTATCAGCTTGTAAATCTCATACATAAGCAGCGCGACAAGAAAAATGTCAACAAAATCAACGAACTGAAATGATATAAATAACGGAATCATATTTCTAACCTTGCGCCAAAGATAGGAAAATTTTTGATTATGAATGTGCTAACGGAAGTTCTACACAAAAAGTTGTGCCTTTGTCCTGTTCCGTTTCAAAATAAATTCGTCCATTCGACGATTCGGCAACACTCTTGCAAATAGCCAGTCCAAAGCCGCTTCCCGTTGATTTCGTAGTGAAATGTAACTCAAAAATACGTGATTGTATTTCTTCAGGAATTCCCCGACCGTTGTCTATCACTTTTATAATAGCAAAATCAGACTTCTCTAATTTTGACACAGTTACACGAACCAACCCCTGTCGTTCCTTCGGAATGGACTGAATGGCATTCTTTATCAAATTATTGAACAGGCGAATCGTCTTTTCCTTGTCGGCCAAGACAAAAACGGGTGTTTCGGGCAATTCGGCACGAACCTCCACGTTTTCATCGTGAGAAAAGATAACTACACAACTCTGTATCAATTCGTTAATATCAATCTTTTCAAGATTTACTTTCGATAACTTTGCAAAATCGGAGAAAGAAGTCGCCGTATCGGCAAGAGTATCAATTTGTTCTATCATTGTCTTAGAGATAGACTTTAAGCGTGACTCAAAGCGTTCGTCTTTTTCGTCCCATGAGCGATTGAGCAGCTGCAAGCTCAATTTCATTGGCGTGAGCGGATTCTTGATTTCGTGGGCAATTTGTCGAGCCATTTCTCGCCATGCACTTTCGCGTTCGGCTTTGGCAAGTTTCTCGGCACTCACGCTCAACTTATCAATCATTTCATTATAATTCTGAATCACGCCAGTAAGTTCGTCAGGAACCTGCAAGTCGATTTTCTCATTTTCTTCGCCTACAACCACGCTTGTCATCTTGTTTTGCAAAATTGTCAACGGTTCCGAAACCCTTTTGGCAATAATGACCGAAATAATTGCCGCAAGCAAAAGTAAAATCACGAGAATATTCAAAAGTCCCATAATCAAGCCAACCATCTGTTGTTTGAATTCCTCCTCGTTTGAGAAATCAGGCAAGTTCAAATAGCCCAAAACCTGATTTTGAGTGTTCGTTACCGCAATGTACGACGACAAATACTGCAAATCGCCTATACTTTCTTCTTGTGAAAATGTGGAACGACTTTTTTCTATCATTTGCACGTATGCGCGCGTCGGCATTTTCTCGTTCACCAGTCGGAATTGGAAGATCTCTGGTCGCGACGAAGCGTACAAATCGCCATTGACGTCGAATAAATTCACATCGGTTGCATACACACTCGACAATTCCACCAACAAATTTTTGATGTATGCTTTCTCGGACAGCGGAAGCGACGGAAAATCCTGATAAGTTTGTGAAAATTGCTTGGCAACCGAAACCACCTTCTCTTCGAGGAATCGTTTTTGTTGTCGTTCATTATATGATTTGATAAACAAAATCACACTCACGGCAACAATCACAAACGCGCCCAAAAGCAATCCTACCAATGATTGCTTGATTTTTGCCGACAACGAATGATTTAACGTAACGGAAGTTTTGTCGTAACATTTCAAGAAAACGAGCATCAACAACAAAAAGTACAAAAATATGTATGGAAACCACATCAAGTAATTCTTGAATTGATATGTTCTATTGCTCACAACAACAATGAATTGATTGTTGATTTTATAAATCAGATGAACGATATGGAGTTGTTCATCGTACAAGGTAGTAAACGTCTCATCACATTGTAAATCAAGTTTTTGCGAATAACGAGCATAACCACGTTTAGCAATAAGATTTCCATTCTTATATTTTGCAGAAGAGAAATTACCTATGTCAATGGTCTGAATCTCATCGTCTAACAAGATTTTTGGATACCCGAACTCCTGTGAATTTTGTTTCGAGTGCATTTCAATATACAACTTCGCAGTGCTGCCATTGGGCATCGCATATTGTATGGAATCAAAATAGGTGATGTTTCCGTCTTGGTTGTTTATAAAGTAATAATTTGTGTCAGAGATACTTTTCCCACTTGACATAATCATTTGCTTGAAATAGCGCTCACAATTATCTAGTTTATTTGTAGTTGTAAAGCTCGTGTCGGTACCACACACCGTACATTCCAATTCGTAACGATTCAACCAACCCGTAAAATACGTTTTTTGCAAATAATTCTTTATCTCAACATCCTTTTGTCCTTGCTGCCGCATAAGTTTTTTCAGCACGGCATCTTTTCTCGTTGACTTATACACCGAAGCCAGATATGCCTCGGCAACGCCGTCCTGCTCATCAGCCAAGGCAGTCGCAATTTCCTTACGCAACAATTCCTTATGCTTGTTCAAATACATTGACACCGCCGTTTCCACATACACGACCGAAAGCACCAGAAAGAGTATTTTCATTATAAACGTTGAACGTTCATCCTTCTTATAATATGTAAACAAAACGATGGAAACTGTGGTTATCAAGTAGAAAAGAACTAAGAAACCATAAAATTCCGAAGGATTTATTACAAAATAGAGAAGTATCGGGAACAAAACACACAAAGCAAGGAGTATCGCCAAGGAATATTTCTTCTCATATTCAAAACTACGTGCAAATCGAAAACAGAATACAAAATACAAGAACAGCAAGCACGCAATAAGGAAATATGAGATATAACTCAAGATGTTGGAACTTAACAAATTAAATAGTTCCATCTTAATATTTGAATGAAGTGCGAGCGACTTGATAAATCCCGTTGCCGTACCGCAAATCAAAAAAGAAACCAAGGCAAAAATGACATACAAAAGTATCTCGGAGCGAATCTTCACATTGACCGAGAACACAAAAAAAGCAATGATCATCATTCCGAGAAAGCCACTGTACAATTGTGCCACGTCCTTATCAATCGGTGGATAGTCAAGCATCGGAATCTTGTAAAGAGCGGCACCCACAAGCAAAACGGCACAATAGGTCAGCAATTTCGCAAGATACATTTCCCGAGGAAACTGCACCAAAAACAAGAGGAAGAACGCAAAACCAATGATACAAAATAATAATGCCCATTCGTGTTGCCATGCACAAGTTCCCGATGAACTTCCTGATGACAGCGACAACAAGAAATTCCCGTCTAAGTCGTTCACATAAAACGTGTTGTCGCAGGGCTCATTGTAAACCTCAGCGGTACTACTGACATTGAAATCTTTTTGAAACTCATTTCTAATATATTCATTCTCAAAAGGATATTGCTTCTTAATTAAAGTAAGTATAAAAAACTCGCGATTATCCTGCTTCCCATAATGCATCAAATACCACGCATTTCCGCTAAAAAACATTTTTGCGTCCTGTTTCAAAAGCTGGTAAATAGGAGAAATCGTATTGTCGGACCAATAGGCAAGTTTTTGATTATCAAACACAAAGAACGTTATATTTTGACTTTGTATCCAATCAGTCTTTTTTTGCCGAAAAACATCATAATCGCTGAACTTTGCCGAATCGGGTAACGCCTGCACTTCGGAACAAAAGCGTTGGAGGAAGCGTTCTTTTTCATTTATAATTTTTTGAAACTGAACAACTTGCCGTTGCGAGAGTCCGTTATTCAAAGTTATTTTCTGCAACGCAAACCCAACTGCCATTGCAACAATTGCACACAGCAAAAACAAAATCTTCCGAAATGAAAACTGTCTTTCCATACAAAACCTTTCCCCAAAAATAATACTTTCACTGAAAATTTTTGCAATAAACGTTGCTTTTCAAAAAAATACATTTATTTTTGCAACACTTTTTCGGGGTATAGTACAGTCCGGTTAGTATGCTTGGTTTGGGACCAAGAGGTCACAGGTTCGAATCCTGTTACCCCGACGGAGAAAGGGATAAATCATATGATTTGTCCCTTTTCTTTTTTCAATCATTGCCAATTCAACGGATTTTCTAACTTTGCAGTGATATGATTGCAATTACACAACAAGGAGTAGAGGAAATTTTTCGCTTCAAAGTCAAAGCGTCGCTCACGCTGGAGTACCTTCCTGCAAAAGCGGTGGCAGACTGCAACGAAAAAAACGCTTTGTATTTTTCCACGTTGATTGCGTCAATGGCAAACTCAAATGGCGGAACAATCTTTATCGGCGTACATGCGTCACGAAAAATTCCACGTACAATTGAACCTATCACCAACGACAATGCCGTTTCGTGGTTACAAATGGTCTGTAGCACCGAGATAGCACCCGAAATTCCTGATTGCATCATAGAGAAAATCATCGTCAACGAACAAGGGAATTACATCATCGGCATTCACGTTCCGAATAGCCACAAAGCTCCTCATATGAGTGGCGACAAGCGATTCTATAAACGCTCCGACGTGAAGACTCTTTTGCTTGAGGAATACGAAATTCGTGATTTATACACAAAAGGGAAACGTCCTGAGATTGAATTGTTTAGCGTAACAAACACAGGAGGAATTCCTATTATGTCAGGTGGAAAGTTCCAGAAAATCAATTTCTATCCTCGCTTTTTGGTAAAAAACACAGGCAATAGCGTAGAAAGATTCTATAAGATTGAATTGTCGGTTCCGTCTGCCATCAACAACCCGAATTTCAACACGATGTCGGAGAATTTCTCTCGTTTTGAAGACGGAAGCACCATTTATAGTTTTACGGGGAAAACTCTTTTGTTTCAAGGTGAGATAGCATCTGTCGTCGAGCCGAATTTTGTGGTTGACGAACAATCCTACAAAACGTTTGAAGATGGGGAAATAACACTGCGTGTATTCTTCTCATCCGGCGTGCAAAGCAAAAGTTTCCACTGCAAGGAACTTCTCCTCTATCGCAACAAGCAAATCGAATACAAAGATTTTTCTGTTAACGCGATACTGGCAAAGTAAGAACAAAGCATTTGTTATTTAATGTCTTTTAAAACTTTATCGTCTTTATCGACCTTAACGTTTCCCCTCCTTATTCTGTTTCCTCAACCTATACATTCTCTCATTAAAACCGCCGTTTTTCAGAAATTCTTCCATCCTGTGCCTCAATTCGGCACACCGCACGCTTTTCTTTGTCAAAAAAAGAAAATATGAAAGGATTTGATTTATGGTTGCAAAACAGTTTGCAATACGAAGAGCTGAAAAAATGCTTGGGAAAAGCCGTTACATTCTATGGTGAATATATGGAAAACGCCTTGATTCAGCATGATGTAATGTTATCGTTAATTGATGACGGGAAAAGTCGTTCTCTTGGGGAATACTCAGCAGTTTCAAGATTTAACAAAAAAAGTACTATTATTCTATACAATAGAAGGACCAATATGCACACAATATTAGATTGCGTGTTCGTGCACGAATTGGCACATTTCCTTGATAATATTCGCGTCCCAGAAGAAGCTCGTTCAAAATATGCGTCCTGTATACATGGAACAAAAGAACGGGTTATCGCAGAATTGTTTAGAAGTAAGATTCCACATCAATATAGTAGAACAGCGTACAGCGGACAAACAAGCGAATGCTTTGCTCGGGCAATTGAGGAATTTTATGCGATAAAAACAAATAACTCGTACGGCCTTGAAAAGTGTCGCAATTCAGACTATTATGTTGAAATTGAGTTGTTTAAACAGATTGTTTTTCCCGTGGTTGAGAATTATATAAATAGTTTGTAGTATAAAACTAAATCTTCTATATTTGTCTGAAAACAAAGAATTTATGTCCCCTTTCATTCAATATATTGCCGATGAGCAGCATTACACCGAGGTGATTTCGCGGATTGCCACGGTGCGTGAAACATTGTGGATTGGCACCGCCGACATTAAGGATTTGTACGTGAAGCAGGGCAACGGCACTATTCCCTTGCTGGGACAAATTGCCGCTTTGCTCAAGCGTGGCGTGGGCGTCCGCTTGGTTCACGCCAAAGAGCCGGGACCGAATTTCCGTGAGGATTTCGACAAATATCCCATTCTCGCCACCGATTTGGAACGTGTGCTGTGTCCGCGGGTGCACTTCAAGATGTTGATTTTTGATTTGGAGACGGTCTATGTCGGTTCGGCAAACCTTACTGGTGCGGGAATCGGTATGAAAAGCCAGTTCCGTCGCAACTTCGAGGCAGGAATCCTTACCAACGACCCACAACTCGTGGAATCCGCCATCAACCAATTCGACACACTCTGGATTGGCTCGCATTGCCAAAAATGCGGGCGAAAAGATTTTTGCGGAGACAGAATTAAATAAAGCTTGTTTTTATTTATATTTTAAAACACAATTTTATCCAGCACAATTTCCGTGTCGTTTTTTTCTAAAAACATTGTCATATAGATCGGCAGGTAAGTGATATTTCCTTTCTGCGACACATTACAATTGGCAAATACAAAACCTTCGTTCATATTATAGTCACGATTAGCAAGACATTGATTCATAGCCGAATGGATTGTATAATCCTTCCCACTTTTTACCTCAATCGGAAGAGGTCTGTTGTTGTATTCTATCACAAAATCAAGTTCGCCCAAACGGTTTGAATTATAGTAGTATAGTGAGAATCCTTTTGCTTGAAGTTCTTGTGCCACGACGTTTTCGAATATTCCGCCAGCGTTCAGACTGCTATTTTGGGTTAGTAGCATACTTTTGGTGCTCATTCCATATATTGATGTCAACATTCCAACGTCTGACAAATAGAGTTTAAAAAGACTTTGCTTTTCATTGAGTTTTAACGGAATACGAGGTTCAGTGCTGTTGAAAACTGGTAACGCCACGCCAGCGTTTTTGAGCCATAGAAATGTGTTTTCAACGCGTTCAAAATGAAGACCATTCTTCAAATCGGAAATTACATATCGTTTATTTTGTTTTAGGAGTTCTGCCGAAATCAAATCGTAAGCATTCGTCAAAATCAGATGACGGTCGATTGTTTCATACTGGGTGAAATCAAGTTTATATAACTTTTGTATATCGTTGTGAATTTGTAAAACATCATTCACATTGTTTGTATCGGCAAAACGACTCACTGCTTCGGGCATTCCACCAACCACAAGATAGCGCGTGAACATATCAAGCATTTTCTGGTTGACTACTTCCATTACGGGGGTTCGGTTACGAAATGACTTACGTAGGTCGTCAATAACCATGGTGTTAATGTTTGTTATTTGCAGAAATTCTTCGAAATCGAGCGGATAAAAGTCGCAAACGGTCATAAATCCAACAGGTGCTGAATTGAGGTTTGTGAGCTCAACCCCCAAAAGCGACCCACTTAAAACAAAGCGAAAACTACCCTCTTCAACAAAAAACTTGATGCGTGTAATCATTTCTTTGCACCGTTGCACCTCATCAATGAAAATGATGGTTTTGCCCTTTGTCAGTTTTTGTTTGCTAATGGTCGAAAAACCCATAATAAGCTCATCCACGGTCGTTGAACCCTCAAGGATTTCCACCGCAACAGGTTTTTCTATAAGGTTCACTTCAAAGAAATCTGCCTTTTCCTCAGTCAATACGTGCCTAATGGAGTGTGTTTTACCAACTTGTCGCGCCCCTTTTACCAACAAAGCTTTATGGCTATTTGTTCTACACCATCGTCTTATTATTTCATCGTTCTTTCTTTGCAAATTCATAATCTGTTAATTTTGTGCGTTTTATGTAATTATTTGTCAAAAATACAAAGCAAAAACAATTCGTTTTGTCAAAAATACAAAACTTTTTTGTTAAAATTTGTCAAAAATACAAAAATAATTCTACAGTTTTACCCATCCTCTGTCTTGTTTTGGCACACCCCACCTTTTCTTTTGTACAAAAAACGATATGGAAAAGGAAAAAGTTTTGTTGTTGGCTGTGGGCGACGGGGCAATCAACATTGTGGAGCAAAACAAAGAAAAACTGTCGGAACAATTCGCCGTGGCGACAATCCGCAAAGATGGCAATCAAGAGTTCGAGGACGAACAATGGGATTCGATGCTGCGGTTGATAGTGCCGAGCGACACGAAATATATTTGTGTGTTGAACTGTCTTGGTGGCGACGACACGTTTGCGGAGTGGACAGTAACAGAGGTTTTGACAGCATTGAGTGAGTCATTGTATAACAATGTTTATCTGACAGGCGCATTTGTCTTTCCGTTTTCATTCGAGGGAAACTCCCGCTACGCAACCGCATATTCGAAAATGATGTTCATTGAAAATGAGATATATCGTTTCCAATTGGCGAAGAAATTCTTCAACGACGATATGTTTCTACATTTCCCAAATCTCACGTTTGACGCGGCGTTACGAAAATTCAACGAAGAAATTTGCGACGGAATTATTGCCCACATAAAAGATTTTCAATCCAAATTTCATCCGTTTCCGTGGAGACATTGGTAAAAATAGACGAACTCTTCGACGGAAAAAAGATTTTATGCGTAAGAGAAAAACATTTTTTTGTAGATTTGACAAACTGAATAATTTTTGAAATTTATATATAATTAAAACTGAAAGTATTATGCCACAAATGATTAATTACGGAGGCGAAACGATTCGCATTAGTTCCAAAGGTGTTGAATATTCCACAAACAACGGACGCACGTGGATGACACGCTATTCCAGCTCTTCCTGCGGAACATTCATTGACCTTCTTCCCTACGGCAAAGAATTGCTGGCAGTAACGTCGAAAGGCATTTATTATTCCACAAACGAGGGACGTACTTGGATGTCGCGATACACGGGCAGTTCCTGCGGCACATTCCAATCGCTGATGGACGGCGGCAAAGAACTCCTTGCCAACACCAGCAAAGGTTTGTACTATTCCACTAATGACGGTAGAACGTGGATGAGGAGAGGGTAAAACAAAGCTCTGACCAACGGTAGAAATTTTTATTTTTAGCAGAACAAAGTGAGTTATGGATAAATTAGAATCATTGTTGCAAAAGGTTCATTATTTGATAGAAATGGACAAACAGCGCAAAGAAGAATCTCGAAAACGCGGAGAAAGATTCAATATATTCAGTGTTTTAGGATTAGAAACTTCAGAGGTGAGAACCCATTCTGCATTTCTGGCATCGTTACTGAATCCCAATGGGGATCATGGAGTAAGCAAGGTTTTCCTTGATGCATTTGTGAATGCTATGCACTATGAGGAACTTCAATTGAATACAAAAGAGTCATCTGTAGATGTAGAATATGATACTGGGAATGGTAGAATAGATATTCTTATTTCTGATAATAATAAAAAAGCGATTATTATAGAAAATAAAATATACGCAGGAGACCAACCAGAACAAATGAAAAGGTATTATGACTATGCAAAGTCAGAGTTTACCAATGGCTTTCGGTTACTTTACCTCACTTTGGATGGACATAACCCATCAAAAGAATCAACTGATGAGTTACAAACCAACCAGTTTAATCGACTTGCATACAGAAACACTTTTCCTTTAAATGAGGAGACACAACTTGAAAGTCAAGAATTGGCAAAAGATGGTAATTTAGTTGATAATGATATACTTATTTGGCTTGAAGAATGTGTTAAAATTGCATATGATAAGCCACTTGTAAGAGAAACAATTATACAGTACATACAATTAATTAAATCATTAACAGGCATGAATAGTGATACAGAAACAAAACAGCAATTAATTTCTTTGTTAGCAAAGAAGGAAAACTATGAAGTAGCGGCATTAATAGCAGAGAATTTTCTAGAAATTAAAAAGAAAGTTGTTTACAAATATCTTAAGCCTCAATTAGAAGACAGAATCAAATCACTTAATAAAGAACTTCGGAATGCCTCGGTGCTAACCATTAAAGAATTTATATATGGAGAAGGAAATGAAAGTAGCGGAATTACAATATCTGTATCTTCATGGAAAAACGGAGAAATCGGTTTTGAATTCGAAAAATATGATGGTACAGATATACTGGAGTATGGTGTTGTAGACATTTCTGGAAATAAATCTTTGCATTCTATTTCATGGGAAGGATTCAAACATAACGATAGATGGCCTGCATATAAACGATTTCCTTATTATTGGTGGGGAATTGATACAATAAAGGATATTTTTTCAGGAAAAGTTGCTGATGCATTTATGAAAAGTATTAAAGAACTCTTGGAAATCAATGAAAAACAGGGTTTTGTATTGTAATAGTTCTTATTTATCACATTATTCCGACTACTCTTTCCCCTAAACGGAGCGAGATCCTAAACTGTTCAACAAAACTTGATTTTCCGCACCACTACTTCATATTTTCATTGAAAATTCGCAGTAGTGTTGCGAATTTTACATATATTTGCAAAAACTAAAGTACTATGAATGAGCGGATTTTGCAAATAATCAACGACGAAAGCGTGTTTTTGTTTGGCGCACGGCAAACTGGAAAGACGACATTGCTGAAGAAACAGTTTCCCAATGCCATTTATTTTGATTTGCTTCAAACAGATGTGCTGAATCGCTTCAGACAACGTCCCGCCTTGCTGCGTGAATCATTGGAGCAGGCAAACGAGGGTACGTTGGTTATTATTGACGAAATCCAGCAAATCCCAGATTTGCTCAACGAAATTCATTGGCTGATTACGAACAAGCAAATACGTTTTATCTTGTGCGGTTCAAGTGCAAGAAAACTAAAACGGCAGGGCGTAAACACGTTGGGCGGTCGGGCAGTTCCACAATATCTGTTTCCGTTCGTGAGTTGCGAAATTCCTGATTTCAATATCGACCGTGCGGTGAACAACGGCATGATTCCCCGTCATTATATGAAAGAGAGTCCTACGTCTTTGCTCAAAGCATATGTGGGTGTGTATTTGCGCGAAGAGATACAGGCGGAGTCGCTGGTTAGAAACCTCACGGGCTTTTCGCGTTTCTTGGAAATAGCTGCAATGACCGACGGCGAAATGGTTAATTATCTGAACATTGCGTCGGATTGTGGTGTGAGCGCAAATACGGTAAAAGAGTATTTTCAGATATTGGAAGACACTCTTGTTGGCTATATGATTCCTGCTTTTACAAAAAAAGCAAAACGGAAAGTCGTGCAATCGCCACGGTTTTATTTGTTCGACGTGGGCGTCACCAACTATTTGTTGGGACGCACAAACTTGCGACGAGGCACGACAGACTATGGACATGCGTTTGAACATGTTGTAATTCAAGAGCTTGTCGCATATTTAAACTATACCGACAATCCAAATAAACTTTCGTATTGGCGAACATATACGCAAGTCGAAGTTGACGTGATTCTTGGCGATGCAAAAGTTGCGATAGAAATCAAGTCGGCTGAAGAAGTTTTACCCAAACATCTTAAAGGCTTGAAATCTTTTGCCGACGAACATCCCGATTGCCGACGGATAATTGTGTCGCTCGATAGATTCAATCGCGTTGTTGATGGCATTGAACATATCTATGTATATGACTTCTTCAAGAAATTATGGTCGCATGACATAATTTAAAAACAATTGAATTTTCGCAGTACTACTTCACATTTTCATTGAAAATTCGCAGTAGCGGTGCGAAATTACGTCATTCCGTAGCCGAGCACTGCGAGGCAAGGAATCTTAACTCAAAACTCATAAATTATATCACCCTCTGCCTTCTTTTTGCACACCTTCTCTTTTTCTTTGACGAAAAAAGAACGAAAATGAATACGACAGAGAAAAATGTAATGAGAGAACAAGGTTCGAAACTCTTTACGTCGGACGGTTATGAGAAAACGTATTTTTACCTACGATTGTTCGCCGTTTTATTTGACAAAATGCCATCGGTGGCTGATTGTCAGTATGAGTTCGATGACAAGAAAAATTCGTATGAATTATTTATTTTCTTCGTGAATCGTGCTCAAAAAGATGGCTTTAAACAATACAGTGCTCTTGAAACGTTCTACTGCGGAACGGAATTGGAAAAGTTTCCGTTAGCAAAGAATATATGTTTGGACCATTCTGATTTTCATGTGTTTGCAAATGCCGAAATGCAGATTCTGCTTGTTTTTGACCGTCATTCAATTTGCTGCATATACGAAATGGCGAACAAAGAAAGCCGCCGATACTGTGAAGAATTTCTCGCTGCAATCAATAATTGTTATAACGGCATAAAAGAATCCAAGTCGAAAATTGAGTGTATTGGTTTGAGCGACCGACATTATTACTTAAAGGACATTGAAATTAAAAACATGGCGGAACTCGATGTTTCGGCTTTGTACAACGATGATTTTCAGAAAATTGCGGAGAATATCTCTAATTTTTTGGAAGACGAGCGAAACGGGCTTGTCATTCTTCATGGAGAACAAGGAACGGGCAAAACGTCGTTCATCAGACATTTGATTTCAAAGTCAAAGAAGCATTTTGTGTATCTGCCGTTAGATATGGCTTCGTGCCTGTCCGACCCACGAATGATTACGTTCATTTGCGACGAACTGAAAGATGCGGTGGTTGTGATTGAAGATTGCGAGCAATTGCTTGTTGATAGAAGTGAATCGTACAACAGCATAAACACTGGTTTGGTTAATATCCTGAACATGGCAGATGGCTTGCTGGGCGACAGTCTCAACCTCAAATTCATCTGCACGTTTAACAGCGACGTGAAGAAAATTGACAAAGCCCTGTTGCGCAAAGGTCGCTTGGTTGACAAGTACGAATTCGGGAAACTTTCAGCAGAAAAAACAACCGCTCTGATGCAGAAACAATATGGTTTGACCGGCACGTTTGAACCAATGACGCTGGCAGAAATTTTTAACTTCACCACGGAAAATCATGGGAAAAACAAGGAACGAAAAACGGTGGGTTTTTAGAACGTAAATAACACAGTGATGGTGATGTAGAGACGATGTGCTGAGGTGAACCCCATTTCTTGGACAGATTATCGCATACAAAGATTTTTAAAATTTACAGGACTAGTTCCCAACCTTAGTTTTATTCTATCGTTGTTGTAATATTTAATATATCTGTCAAGTTTTGCGAGGAACTCTTGTT
>JAGCOW010000016.1 GCA_017642535.1 Bacteroidales bacterium
GGGTGCATTGATTGCTGGTGCAAAATACAAGGGAGAGTTTGAGGAACGTTTGAAATCGGTTGTAAACGAAGTGATTTCATCGAATGGTGAGATAATTCTTTTCATTGACGAAATCCACACTTTGGTCGGTGCTGGCAAAAGCGACGGCGCAATGGATGCGGCAAATATCCTGAAACCTGCCCTTGCCCGTGGTGAACTTCGTGCCATAGGTGCCACCACGTTGGACGAATATCAAAAGTATTTTGAGAAGGATAAGGCACTTGAACGTCGTTTCCAGACGGTAACAATTGACGAGCCAAGCGTGGAAAATGCTGTTTCCATCTTGCGTGGTTTGAAGGAACGCTACGAAAATCACCATAAAGTTCGTATTCTCGACGAAGCGATTGTTGCAGCTGTGGAACTTTCCCACAGATACATCACAAGCCGTTTCTTGCCCGATAAGGCAATCGACTTGATGGACGAGGCCGCTGCAAAATTGCGTATGGAAATGAATTCCGTTCCCGAAGAAATTGATGAACTGAACCGAAAAATCCGTCAGTTGGAAATTGAACGCGAAGCCATAAAACGTGATGGCAAAACTGCCCGTACCGAAACGATTGACAAGCAAATTGCCGATTTGCAGTCGGAGTTGACGAAGTATATGGCGACGTGGAATTCGGAAAAGGAAATTGTTGCTAAAATTCACTCCAATAATCAGGAGATTGAAACCTTGAAATTCGAGGCGGAACGTGCCGAACGTGACGGTGATTATGGAAAAGTTGCCGAAATCCGTTATGGAAAGTTGAAAACACTCGAAGAGGAGTCGAAGAAACTTGCCGAAGATTTGAAAGAAAAACAAGTCAACGGTGGCTTGATTGACGAGGAGGTTTCGGCTGACGATATTGCCGACGTGGTTTCCCGTTGGACAGGAATTCCTGTAAGTAAGATGTTGCAGGCCGAAAAGGATAAGTTGCTGAATCTTGAAACAGAGTTGCACAAACGTGTAGTTGGACAGGACGAAGCGATTGCCGCCGTGGCTGACGCGGTTCGTCGTAGTCGTGCCGGTTTGCAAGACGAAAAACGACCGATTGGTTCGTTCATTTTCTTGGGAACTACGGGTGTTGGTAAGACGGAATTGGCAAAGGCATTGGCTGAATTTTTGTTCGACGACGAGAATTTGATGACGCGTATTGATATGTCTGAATATCAGGAACGTCACTCTGTTTCCCGTTTGATTGGTGCGCCTCCGGGATACGTCGGCTACGATGAAGGTGGTCAGTTGACCGAAGCAGTTCGTCGTAAACCATATTCGGTTGTGTTGCTCGACGAAATTGAAAAGGCACATCCTGATGTGTTCAACATCTTGTTGCAAGTGCTCGACGATGGACAACTTACCGATAACAAAGGTAGAACGGCAAGTTTCAAAAATACTATCATCATAATGACGTCGAATATCGGTTCCGATATTATTCAAGAACGTTTCGAGCATTTGAACGAGGCGAATAAGTTGGAAACGATTGAAAACACGAAAAACGAGGTATTCAATTTGCTGAAAAAGAGCGTGAGACCAGAATTTTTGAATAGAATTGACGAGACGATTATGTTCACGCCGTTAACACAAAAAGATATCACGTCGATTGTACGTATGCAGTTCAACCGTCTTGTTCAACGTCTTGCTGCTATGGATATTAAGATTGAGATAACCGAAAATGCAGTGAATGAACTTGCTCGTTTGGGCTACAATCCGCAGTTCGGTGCTCGTCCGGTAAAACGTATCATTCAGAAGGAATTGCTGAACGAACTTTCAAAGAAACTGCTTTCGGGCGATGTTGTGAAAGATTCAAAAATCGTGGTCGATGTGGAAAACGAACAAATTGTGTTTAGAAACTGAAGTCACGACTTGTGAATAAAAAACGCCAACGATAAAACCGTTGGCGTTTTTTTATGAATACTAATTATCAATTATTTTTTCTTCTCAAGAATGGTAATCTTTCCTTGCAAATACCCTTTTTTCATACCCTCGCTACTGATAACCATATCGCCGTTCGAAAGAAAATCCAAACCTTCGGGTTTGTAAAAATCCTCAGGAGCAAGCAACATCACGTTCTTGAGAGTTTGACCGTTATAAACAAGAATCATCCTGTCGGCTGCCGAAAGAATGTAAAGCTCTTTTGTGATAGGGTGAATAGCCAATGCCGACGGATTGAAATGAATTGTTTGTACGGAGTCTATTTTGTAATTGTTTTTTATAAATGTTCGTACTTCTTCTATTTTTATTGATAGATATTCTGTTGGGTTTCCAATGGATTTTTGGTCAAATGCGTACACTAAACGTTCTTTGTCGGCATTTTCCAACACTTTCTGGCGATGTGCCTTTTTATTGCTTGCACGAGTATCTATTGATGGTTCCTTGCACGAAACAAGGAATTTCTTGCTATCCTTGTCGTAAAACAGTCCTTCTATGTTCATACAGGGAACGCGAAGCATAACTTGGTCGGCATGTCCCGAGAAATTTTCATAGTTAAATGAGAATAATGCTCCGTCGCTTCGAAGCACCACTACGTCGTCGCCAACAATTTGTACGTCCTCAAAATCGCCAATGTCGGTAAATCTTCCCACGGTCGTCATCGATTCGTCACGCAGGTCTATTTGGAAAACGGCGCCCAATTCGTCCTGAATGCAGAAAATGGCTGTGTCGCCAGCGATTGACAATCCGGAAATCTCTTTCAGAACTTCGGGAGTTTCAAATGTTTTTTTCGGATTCAAGAAATCGTAGTCGAGCGTCTTGTAATACGTTGATGTTTGCAATGATTGTAATGACCATGTCTCGTTGGAGATGAAATTTTTGAATTTGTAAAATTTTCCGTCCAAAGTAAAAAATAGGTTTTCCTCTACACCGTTTTTCAAAAGTTCAATTTTTACAAACGAGGTGTCTTTCGTCTCAATCAGCGATATCTCGTCTAAAATCCAGCCAGAATGATTCTTTTGAATTTTTTTCTCCATCTTTCGTAAAAAGTCGGGTGACGGTTTGAATGCTGTTTCTTTGTATAATAGATTCTCGTTTTTGTCGAAGACGAAGGAAATTGGTTTGTCGTTGCACAAAAATTCTATTTCAACGGATTCAACCTTGTGCTCGACGTTCACCACATCGGCTTTGGGGCAAAATTTATACACTTCAGCCATCATTTTGCTGCTTTCCTGACTTGTGGTCTTATTTCCCGTGCAACCAAAAATGAGCAAGGTTGCGGCGAAAATGAGCGTTCTTGTTTTGAGTGTCATAGTCCTTTATTTTTTAAATTTTGTAACAACGAGTGCGCTATTCGTGCCTCCGAAACCGAATGAGTTTGACAAAAATGTGTTAACATTTTTCTCTATTGTTTTTGTCGCTATGTTGAGGTTTTTCGAATACTCATCGGGTTTTTCGAAGTTGATGTTTGGTGCAACGAATGAATTTTGCATCATCAGCATAGAATAAATCATTTCGCTTGCTCCTGCCATCCAGCATTCGTGCCCCGTCATTGACTTGGTCGAGCTGATTAATGGTCGAACTGAGCCGAACAATGAGTCCAATGCCATTGCTTCGAACATATCGCCTTGAATTGTCGAGGTTGCGTGTGCATTCACATAATCAATGTCGGCAATGCTTAAACCTGCGTCTTTCAGAGCTCGCTCCATAGCTATTTTTGAACCGCTGTCGCTTGGTTGCGAGATGTTTGCCCCGTTTGACGAGAAACCGTAACCCACAACTTCTGCAAGAATTGTTGCTCCACGTTTTACGGCGTGTTCGTATTCCTCCAAAATGACCGTTGCTGCCCCACCGCTTGGTACCAAACCGTCGCGTGAGGCATCAAACGGACGAGAGGCCTTCGTCGGCTCGTCAACACGGACGGAAAATGCACTGATTCCGTCGAAACTTCCCATTGAAAGATAATTTGTCTCTTGGGCGCCACCGCACACAATCATATCCTGCAAACCGTTGCGGATGAACATTGCGCCCAAACCTATGGCGTGGGAACTACTTGCACACGCCGCACTTATGGTTATGTTTACTCCACGGAGCTTGAATATTGTGGAAAGATTCATCGTTACCGTCGAATTCATCGACTGAAAAATGGCACCCGAACCCATCAACGTCGTATCTTTTTTCTCAAGAGCAGTGGTATGGGCGTTAATCACGGCTTGTGCCGAAGAATCGTTGCCATATAAGATGCCCACTTCGTTTTCTGCCAGGTAGTCCATATCGATGTTGGCGTTTTTGAACGCTTCTACCGTTGCCATATATGCATATTCACCTTGTTCAGGCAGACAAACACGAGCACGGCGGTCCAAAACGCCTTTCAACTGTGGACGTTCCACAATGCCAGTCAATGGCGAACGATAGCCATATTCCGTTCTTTGTGGGTCGATTCCAATTCCGGATTTCCCTTCGTACAACGATTTAGTCACTTCGTCAAGATTCTTGCCAAGACAAGAGTAAATGCCTATGCCAGTTACAACTACACGTTTCATAAAAAAATATTTGGTCAAAAATACATATTTTAACCGATGAAGATTTATACATTTGTAAAAAAAAGATTGTGAACCTGTTTTTTTCAAGAGAAATCGACGACCATTCTATTGTTTTGACCGATGACGAGGCAAAACATTGTACCAAGGTGCTTCGCAAGATAGTTGGTGACGAAATCCACGTGATTGACGGAAACGGAAATCTGTACATGGCGAAAATAGTTTCCGTCGGGAAACGAGATTGCGTGTGCGAAATTGTTTCGAAAACGGAGCGGTTTGGCTCACATAATTATTATGTGCGAATGTGTGTGGCACCGACGAAAAATATTGACCGTTTTGAATTTTTCGTTGAAAAAGCCGTGGAAATCGGTGTTGACGAAATTGTTCCCATTTGTTGTGAAAACTCCGAAAGAAAAGTGGTGAAACAGGATAGAATCGAGCGCATTGTTCTTTCGGCAATGAAACAATCGTATAAGGCACAAATGCCTGTTATCAGTGAGATGACCGACGTGAAGGAAATTCTTTCGACAGCATTTTCGGGAAAAAAATGTATCGCACATTGCGAGGAACAACAAAAACAATTGTTGCGCGATGTTGTTGTAAAAGGCGAGGAAATCACCATTCTGATTGGCCCCGAAGGCGATTTTTCTATAAAAGAAATTGAACTTGCCACACAAAACGGTTGGATTCCCATTAGTTTGGGTGAGAGCCGTTTACGTACCGAAACCGCCGCCATTGCCGCCGTGCATACAGTTGAGGTGATGAACGAGACCATATAGTTTGTGCATTTTTAGATTCGTGCGGTATCCGACGACAATGTTTTACCAATGTGACTAACAAATCAAAAAAGATTTATATTACATTTGTACTTAGATCTATATTGAAACAATGATACATATTATTAGCAAATTACAGTTGTCAAATAAAGGTTTGATTGTGAAAGGTACCAAACAGGAAGTCCCTTTACAACAAGGCACAATGGATCGTGCCTGCGCAGTATATAGTATGATGATGTGCTTAATAATGATTCGTGCTATTCACAGAAATGATGTCGTATCCTTAAATGATGAACGAATAAAAGGTAATACAGCCAAAGGTAGATTGATAAGAAATTTTTTGTACAATAATGGATTCGTTAGAAAAGGATTCTTTTTAAGCATGTTGTGTGAAGAACTATCACATTCATATTCAAAAGTTGTTCAGTCAGAATATTATCACTTAGATAAAAATGAGAAAGAATTCTTCTCAGCAATAATAAAAGCTCTTGAAAACAACATTCCCGTTGAATTAGGCTTCATACGAAAAACTACGGGAGGACATGCAGTTATTGCTATCGGCTTCGAAGAAAACCCCAAGGGATTTTTGTTGTATATTATAGATCCTGGCTTTTCGGTGCCTTTAGGACAATATTGGAACAATGTAATTCAAATAGAGATAAATTGTGGCCGAAAATACAATGCGTTTAACTATAGAGAGAATTGTTTCATCCAAATAGATGAAGCATTGATTATAAAGAAAAAATAAAAAAATGTATATTCCCCTCACACATTCTTCACCACCTCTCCAAAATCTCCTAAATCAGTATAATCTTCAAGTTCCTCGTCATTAAATGCAATTCCCATGAGAATATACAGCATATTGCCGCATTGAATTGTGATGTTTGGCGTACTCTCTCTTGTCGGGAACAATACCATAACATCGTCTTTGCTGTTCGTTTCCGAATCCAGAATCTCAAGTCCATTAATCAGGGCATCCGCGTCGAAGACACATGTTTCTCCGTTTACGGTAAAGAAAACGGTGCTACTATATTCTCGTGAAGAAGCGCTCACGGCTTTCTTTATGAAAGATACCGCTTCCTTTATGGATGAATGTGGAAATGTAAAGTTGCAGGCGAACTCTTTATAAATAATATCCTCGTTTTGATAATCGGGATACTTTGTACGAAGATGACATCCTCCTATTTCAGTATCGTATTTGCCTGATTTACAATCTGGATTGATGAGTTTGCTATTATACTTTTGGAAGGTTGGCAATGTGCTTTCGTATGCCCGAAGAATTATTTGAATTCCGTTCGTTGCAACCACAAATCCGCTCGCCTCATCGTAATAAACACCCTTGTA
>JAGCOW010000017.1 GCA_017642535.1 Bacteroidales bacterium
ATTTTAAAGTGGTCGAATTCGACCACTTTAAAATGCAAGCTGGATTACATGGGTGAATATAAACAATCCATATTTTAATGTTACGGAATTCCGTAACATTAGATTTAATGCATGAACTAATGGATATGTACTTTCGGTAAAACAAATGTGCCGTTAGGCACAAAATATTGGTAGAAACAACATTTCCTCATTTCTTTTCGTGCCGTTAGGTACGAATAACCTATCACACGTACCTTACGGCACGTTTAATAAGAAGATAAATTTCGTTTTCTACCGATATGAAGTGCCTAACGGCACAGCCACTTTGTTCGAGAGTAGATTAATTCTGTAGGGGCTGTCGTATCACGGCAGACATTATATATGCGTGGCTGCCACAATGTGACAGCCCTACATTTTTTTACACATATCACGGACGTGGTGCCACGTCCCTACAAACCAACGTGTTACAATAAATCAACAAAGATATTGACAACCGCCGTAGAATGTTGTATATTTGCATCGTCCTAGGTGAAAAATGAAGACGAAAGTTTAGAAACACGTGGACAGACGCCGATTAAATTCGAGCGGAGTTCTGGCTACGGCGCGGAATTCCTTAAAAAAGAGAATCATTGATTCTCTTTTTTATTTTCTACCAATCCATAGTTTGAAAAAGTCTTGGAGAAATGTTTTGGACAAAGCATCGTTGCGTTTTATGAAAATTAATTGAGATGCCTTAAAAATATAAACTACTTGTAGATTCTCATTTGCTTCAAAAGCACTTTTGATTTCGGAAAGAAATGATTTACCGCGTCTCTTTCCAATCAAATTTATGACGATTCTATCTGCTTGCTTTGCCCCGCCCTCCAATTGTGTGGATAATGCACCTCCTCCAGTAGAAGTTTTCCCTTCCACGTAATACAGGCAATTCCGCTTTCGAATAATAAAATCTGCACTTTTCGTTCCTTTGGGGTTAGATAGAAGAAATACATCATATCCATTTGCCACAAACTTCTGTGCAATTTGCAGATTATTAGGTATTTCACCCGTTTTTAATATTTCGTCATATTGGTTTGTGTACAAGGTAAAAATCTTGTTTTCTGCCAGAGACAACCGTTTTAACTCGGTAAAATTTGTTTGGGTAACTATCCATTTCAACACATCAACTTTTTCACGGTTGGTGGTAAAAGAGTAATAGTCTTTCAAGGCATTGGTGATCGTAGTTCCTTGATACACAATAGGTTTTCCATACTCGGTTGCTGGTTCGCACACGAGTACAATAATATTTCCCGTACACTCTGGGTACGGTGTTGTTGCTTTCTCATTCATAGTGCGGCAAAGATATGAAATAATGCACAATGGAATGTTTTTGAATCCTCAGAAAATTACGATTCTGAAAAAATAGTATATTTGTCTTCTAGTATGAAACGATTTTTTTACATAGCGTTTTGGGCAATGCTTACGGCTGTTTCGGCAACGGCACAGCAATTCACGTTGGAAGACATTTACAAAAACTACACGTATTACCATTATCCGTTTTTCGACGCATGCCAAATCTACGGAAATACAATTTATTGCGGAGAATACACCATTCCATTTGAGTCGGAGGAATGGCGATTTCCTGTTTCGATGGTGAAGGCAATTCCAAATATCCCCAAAAACAGCGACATTCTTGCAAACAAGCAGGGAACAAAATTGTTGTACAGCGAGGACAAGAAATCGTTCCGCCGAAATTCCTCCATCGGTTCGTATATGTACTACGAAATGTCGGAAAATGCTGATTCCACACTGCCTAAGCCGTTGTTTTCCGACAAAAACATTCAAATTCTTAATCCTGTGTTTTCGCCCGACGGAGAGAAACTCTGTTTTGTATATAATAACGACTTGTGTATCACCACATTTGACGGAACGTTCCAGAAAATAACCGAAGACGGCGAAGAGGGGAAAATCAGGAATGGTTCGCCAAATTTGGTTTACGAAGAGGAGTTTGATATGACGACAGCATATTGGTGGTCGCCCGATTCAAAGAAAATATGCTTCCTGAGCTTTGACGAATCGTCAATCGATAATCAGCCAATCCAGCGTTACGACAGCATTCCAACGGGGTCGGAAGGTTGGTTTGAGAAAGAAGTTTTTGAAGGTGACACCATAACAAGCTATCTGCCCGAAAAGGCGTCGGCATATTCCTCGATTGAAAAATACAGTTTTGCCGGACAGGCAAATTGTACGCCGAATTGCTGGGTGTATTTTCTTGAAACTGACAATTTGGAATCGCTTGATAAAGAAATTTTGTCTGTCGCATCTTTTTCAGAAGGGGGAAATGACGAGTATTATATTCCTGCTGTTACGTGGTTGAATGACAATGAATTAGCTATCTCAAAAATCAATAGGGCACAAGATCATGAGAACATAATTGGCGTACCTCTTATAGGGAAAAAACCTGGCAAGGCATATTTCATTCAAGAAACTTCTGATAGTTTTGTAAATGCGTCGAAATTATTTTCCATTCCCGATTCTTCCAATAATTTGATTGCCTTGTGGGAGTATGATGGAAGGCGGATGTTAGTAATGTTTCGCCCAAATTTTGACAATGGGTGCCCTAAATCGGACTCTGTTCTGATATACTGCGACGATGCTCCTGAAGCAACTGTTTATTTAGACGACTTTGTAACAGAATGTTACGGCTATTTTCCGTCTGATTCCACTGTCCGTTATCAAAAATTTGGAAAAACTTCCCGCGACCGCCAAATCCTTGCTATGAACATCTATACTAAAAAGGTTTCGAAATTATCGGAGGATATGGGGTGGAACGAAGCAAAATTTTCCGACGACGGAAAGTATATGTTGTTGCACCACAGCGAAATAAATGTTGCGACTCATTCGGAATATACCATATCGGCGGAATTGGGCATCAAGCACCACGAGGACGAAGAAATCGCAGGCTTCGAGAAATTATTCCCTCAATGGATAAAATACGAAATGAATACGTTGGGCGGCGTTTACTATAACGATATGAAACTTGCTCCCATTAAGTGGATTACAATTCCCTCGGGAAAAGATTCTTTGAATGCCTATATACTAAAACCACAAGTAAAGAAAAAGAAGAAATATCCTGTGTATGTTACCACATACGGCGGTCCGACCGGGCAGATGGTTGTTGATGCATATAATTATGAAACATTCTGGTACCAGTATCTTGTGCAACAGGGCTATGTGGTCGTGGTGGTCGATACCCGCAGTTCCGACGGGTTAGGGCTTTACAAAGACACGTATGGCAATATGGGGGAATCGGAAAGCTACGATATGCACGCCGTTGCCGAATATCTGAAAAAACAGCCGTATGTTGACGGCTCGCGAATGGCGATTGAAGGTTGGAGTTTTGGCGGATACCTTTCGTTGCTCACCGCCTCGAAATATCCCGACGACTACAAGGCGGTGATTTCCATTGCGCCCGTTGCCGACTGGCGTTTGTACGACAATATTTATTCCGAGAAATATATGGGATTTCCTGCCGAAAATGCCGAGGGCTACGACAACACGAGTGTGTTGAAATATCTTCCTGATATTCAGGCGAGCATATTTTTAGCATACGGCACAGCCGACGACAACGTACGCATACAAAATTCAATGGCGATAATCAGAAATTGTATTGATAATGAGAAAGATATACGCACATTTGTTTTTCCCGACGACGACCATAGTTTAGCTGGACATCGCTCGCGGATATATTTAATGCGAAATATGTTTCAGTTTCTTGAGGAAAAATTGAAATAACATTTGACGGAGCGAAAAAAAGTTTATTTTTGCATATCCAATTGCACAAATGTTGGAATCGGTAGACAAGCATGTTTCAGGAGCATGTGCCTTCACTGGCATGCGGGTTCGAGTCCCGCTTTGTGCACGTAAGCCCATGTGTTGGAATTGGTAGACAAGCATGTTTGAGGGGCATGTGGCCATTAGGCCGTACGGGTTCAAGTCCCGTTGTGGGCACTTTTATTTTCCTTCGCTATAATTTTACTCCGAAATTCGTATATCCTTGAGTATGAGCTGAAGCGAGACATTCCCTTTGTACACGTTGCGTCCGATTGTGAAACAAATATCGATTGGAACTTTGGGCGGTAGTGATTTCCATTTCTCTGCCATAAAGAATCCAACGGCTGAAAGGAGGGTATTATCCGATTTTCTGAAACATAATTTTATATGAACTTTTTCCTCGCCTCCCATAAAGTACACTGACTCAGGGGTAACACCGCAAATGGCAAACACAGGGTCCATGTTTTCTGGTCCGAACGGAGCAAGAATTTGTATTTGGTTATACAAATTCATAGTTACGTCATCCAATGTAATTTTCTCGTCAATATAGATGGTTGGTTTGAGTTGCGACGGTTTTATGGTCGATTTGACCGTTTCTTCAAACATGTTTTTGAAGTTCTCAAAGTTTTCTCTTTTCAATGAAAGACCTGCCGCATGTTTGTGTCCGCCAAAAGCCGTCAGATATTGTGAACACGCGTCTATTGCCGAATATAGGTCAAAATCTTCGACCGAACGGGCAGAACCTGAAATCACATCTCCGTCACCACAAAGAATGATGGTTGGCTTATAATATTGTTCTATGATTTTTGCAGCGGCAATTCCCACTACGCCTTTATGCCACGTATCTCTATAGAGCACAGTGGAATACAACGATTCTGTGTCTGGATTAGAAGCGATTTCTTCAATGGCTTCCTTGCAAATGCGTTTTTCCTCCTTTTGTCGTTCGGAATTCTGTTCTTGTACTGTCGCAAAATATTGCAGTGCTTCGTTTGCGTCTTTTGCCAGCAACAAATGGATTGCGTCGCGGGCATTCTTCATTCTTCCCGCAGCATTGATTTTCGGTGCAATTTTAAACACCACGTCGCTTACAGTCAAACTGCCGTTGGGACAGATAATCTGTTCCTCGCCGTCGCCATTCACGTATAGTTCCACCAAACGGGATGCCACAAGCATTGTTTTAACGGGTGTCAATGGTTTTTGAATCATCTTCATCAAACCATAATACATATATACCCGATTTTCATCAACAATAGGAACAATATCGGCTGCCGTGCTAATTGCCAAATAATCGAGATAGCAATTTAGGTTTTCTTTTTCCGAAATTCCACGTTTGCGACAGAAGGCCGACAACAGTTTGTAGCCGACTCCGCACCCTGAAAGTTCCTTGAACGGATAGGTGCAATCGTGCCGTTTGGGGTCAAGTACGGCGTATGCCTTAGGCAATTCCTTACCTTGGTTATGGTGATCGCAGACAATCACGTCAATTCCAGCTTCTTGTGCCATTGCAATTGTTTTATACGCCTTTATGCCACAGTCGAGCGTAATAATTAGCTGAACGTTATTTTCAATGGCTTCGCAAATACCTTTCTCCGAAACGCCATAACCCTCGTTATATCTGTCGGGAACGTAGAAATCCACATCGGCACCCTGAGCACGTAAAAAAGAATAGACCAATGCGATAGCCGTCGTGCCGTCAACATCGTAGTCGCCATAGACAAGAATCTTCTGGTGTTCGTCCAATGCCTGTTCCAATCGTTCCACCGCTTTGTCCATATCCTTCATAAGAAATGGATCGTACAAATCGGAAAAACTTCGTTTTCTACACCGTTGGAATTTCGGTTTGTCGTCAATCCCACGGCTCACGAGTATATGTTTTATTTGAGGAAGTATGTCCTCTCCAAAATCAACTTCACTGAATTTTTGTTCAGGAAAGTGCCAAATCGTTTCAATCATTCCAAAAAATCAAATTTGCGGTTTTTTATCTGGTTTTCAATGGATTCAAATTCCTCGAACTTTCCTATGTCTAACCAAAAATCGCCTGTGTGGTCATACGCAATAATCGGTTGTGACTTGGCAAGTCGTAAATACAAATCCATGATTGCAAATTTGCCACTTTCTGTAATAAAATCAAAAATTTTCGGACTCACAATTTGTATTCCACTGAAAGCCAATGGGATATATTTTTCACGGGGTAGTACAATCTTTTTTTCTTGCGTATTGCAATTTTCCCACGCACAAAGCTGGTTTTCAGTGTCGAACAACAGATAACGTGAAGTTTTTCTGTCGCTTACCGCCAACGTTGCCAATGCATTTTGTTGCTTATGGAAAGCTATCATTTTCTGAAAATCGATTGTGCTCAGTATATCAACATTGCATACAAGAAAAGGTTCTTCACCGTCAAGGAATTGTTTTGCGTTCAGCAATCCGCCACCAGTGTCGAGCAACTGACTTGTTTCGTCGGAAATGTGAATCGTAACGCCAAAATCGTGGGAATTAAGAAAATCAATGATTTGCTCAGAAAAATGATGTACGTTGACCACAAGTTCGGTGAAACCCGAATATCTCAATTTCAGAATCGCATATTCCAACAACGTGCGACCATTACACTCAACCAAAGCTTTCGGTTTGTGTTCCGTGAGGGTTTTCAGTCGTGTACCCAGTCCAGCGGCAAAAATCATTGCTTTCATAGTCTATTTCTTTTGTGTTGAACTTTTCTGAGGTGTGATTTTCTTTACTTCAAAACCTTTCTCTTGACGAGAAACGCGATGACCACGGAAATACACAACGACAAATGCACCTTTGAAACCTTTTTTCACAAGTTCGTCGCGATATTGAACGGCCTCATAATAGGTGTTAAATTCTCCCACCATATATTTCTTGAAGCCGTCGTCCTCGTCAACAACTACAGGCACTTTGGTGCCAACCTTGCTTTTTATGTCACGTACACGTGCGGGTACATACGTTTGCAATGCCATAACTTGCACCTTGTATGTTCTGCCGGGAATTACCTCCATATCTTCGGGTGACGCGCTCGATTCGTGTTTCTTGGTATCTGTTGCGGTAACTTTCTCGTTCAACGGAGCAGATGCCATTTCTGTATATTTTTGTTCTTTTTGCACCAATTCTTCCGTTGTAACTACTTTTATTTTTACGACAGGTTTAACCGTATCGTTGGGAATTTCCGAAATGATTGACGTTACCGTCGGTGCAGAAGTCCTAACATCTTGATTTTGAAGCATCAGTGGCAAAGCCGTCGTTGGTTGCGATGGTGTTGTTTCCCTTTGCGAAGCTTCAACAGTTGGAGTAGCAACTTGTTGTGGTTCAGTTTGTTGAGGTTTTGTTGCTTGTGTTTCTACAACGCTATTTTTAACAACCGTATCTTTGGGCGTGTTGTTAGCCGTTTCAGGAAAATCAATGTCTGGAACAGCAAACAATGAATCGTCGCTTTGGGCGAAACCGTTCAAAGTAAGGAGCAACAACGTCAATATGTAACCAAATCTTTTCATATGAAACTAATTGCACTGAGAATCTTCATAATCTTCCACCATATCGGTGAGCAACTGTAGTTCCTCGTATTCGGGTGTACCTTTTTTTGCATTCATCAGTTCATCAATTCGTTGCAACACGTTTTGATATTCTTCTTCCGACATAATTTTTTTTATTTCCATATCATTTTGTTTTTCAATTCTCCAAACTTCCCAAGCACTCATCGATTCACCCACGTTGAGCGTTTTATATGGTGCATGATATTCCACCTCCAACAAATCGTTTCCCTCGGAATGTTCCGTATGATTATATATTTCGACTAAACCTTGGGCGGGATGTATTTCCGTTTTTTTATGTTTTTCAAAATAAATCGTGAACAAATAACCGTTTGTCTCTACCGAAATTTCTGGTTGTGAAGGATAGATAAACGTTTTGGAGCTCCGTTCGTCATAGTATTTCGGCGGTTTTTGCGGACAGTAGGAGAAAGAACCTTCTATCAGTTCAAACGGCATTTCCGTGGAATTGTCGTTCAGCACCCCGAAATTGGTCTCGATGATCAACCGGTTCTCAAAGAGTTCGGTCTTAAGTGCAAATTGAAGCTCATCGTAGGCATTGGTCGCACTGGAATGATACCTG
>JAGCOW010000018.1 GCA_017642535.1 Bacteroidales bacterium
AATGCTCGCCGACGACCGTCCATACGTGCTCGAAGTGGCGATAGAACCTGAAGAAGGCATTTTGCCGATGGTTGAACCGGGCGACGGAGTTTCTGATATTAAATTAAAATAACGAAGTATGGAGAAAAAACAATATACAATCACAGCGTTCACCGAAAACCATATTGGTTTGCTGAACAAAATCACCATTGTATTTACCCGCCGAAAAATCAACATCGAGAGCTTGACAGTTTCCGAATCGCAGATTAAAGGCATCCACAGCTTTACCATCGTAGTCAATTCTACCAAGGAAACGGTTGAGAAAGTCGTGAAACAAATCGACAAGCTCGTGGAAGTCATCAAGGCATTCTACTACGAAGAAGAACAACTGATTGCACAGGAATTGGCTCTGTACAAAATGCCGATGGCGGCAATCAAGATGATAAACATGGGACGCTTCATCCGCGAAAACAATGCCCGAATCCTCGATATGCAACAAGAGTATTTCGTGATTGAAAAAACGGGAACGGCGGAACAGACACAGGAATTGTTGGAAAAACTCCGTCCACTGGGAATCCTTGAATTTATCCGTTCAGGCCGCGTAATCATCACCAAACCGATGAAAACCCTCGACGAATATATGGACGAAAAGGACCAAAGCTATTCGTTTACGAATTAAGAGTTAAAAAATTAAGAGAAAAGCCACGTGAGAGCGTGGCTTTTTTTGTTTTTAGCAGAATCTTTATTTCGTTGGCAATGATTTGATATTGTCCAAGAAATCTTTCTCCACTTGGCTTAACGTACGTTGTTGGTATTTCTTGTATTCATTTGTAGCATGGTCAATGGCTTGCTGGTGAGAAACATTTCCTGCTCCTTCAAGCAATTTTTCACCGCTCATAGTCAGAATCTTATCCAAATGCATTGCCCAATCCTTCATCGTCATTGTCTGTTGGCGTTCCGCCTGACGTTCCGCAAAGTCCAAATAACCCGAAACAATTTGTCCCATTGCACGAAGTTCTTTCTCGTTCAAATAATTTTTAGCAATAACGGCATCTTTCAAATGCGGTCGGTCGCCTTCGAAAGTGGTAAGCCCCATAAATTCCTTTTCGGCATTGGCTCGGTTTACAATAACCTCGGCAGCTGTCTGTCCGTGTACGGCAAAATGAATCTTGTTCTGAACGCGTTTGAAAAACTCGATGGAAATTTCGGCACGAGGGTCGTAGTCAATACTTGTGGCGTAAATATCAAGCACCTGGCGGTAAAAGACTTTCTCCGACGATCGAATGTCACGTATGCGTTCAATAAGTTCCTTCCAGTAACCACCACCGCCAAGATTTTTCAGGCGTACATCGTCAAGGACAAAGCCTTTTCGGATGTATTCTTTTAGCACACCTGTAGCCCAAATACGAAATTTTGTTGCTTTTGCTGAATTAACACGATAGCCAACGGAAATAATAGCATCAAGGTTATAGAATAGAGTCTGGTAGTTTTTCCCATCTGTGGCAGTTGCCGAGTTTTTCTCGGTAACTGAATTTTTTTCTAATTCAAAAGACGCAAAAATGTTTTTCAAGTGAAGTGACACATTGTCAGTGGAACAGCCAAAGAGCTGTGCCATTGCCTTTTGCGTTGCCCATATTGATTCGTCTTTAATAATCACTTGTATAACTCCTTCTTCCTCTGGAAGTTGGTATAACACAAATTGATTTTCGTTGATTGGTGTTGGGGTGTTAGTTTTCATGATTCTATTGTTATTTTATATTATTGCTTCATTTACTACTTGTTTACGTGGCATTTGAACACGTGCCATTGTTCTTTATATTCTGTTGTTTGCGATTTTGCCATGTCAATTTCATAATCTGAACAAAAATATGATTTCTTTTTTATTCAGTCTGCAAGTTAGATGAGAATTTTGCCTTCCCTTCTGTGACATTTTCTCTTGAAAGAAAAAAGCAAAAGTTTAAGATGTAGCAGAAGTGATTTTGGAACGATATAATTATTTCAAAAAACACAAAAATTATTTCTATCTTTGAACTCAACATTTATATATAGAAATATGAAGAGACTTATATTTATTTGTTCTTGTCTTATTGGTATTATTGCTTGTTCCAATAAAATCAACATCGAAGACAAAGATTATCGTCAGGTGATTTCATTAAACAAAGACTGGAAATTTGCCCTCGGACACACGTATGACCGTTCGGCGGATTTCAACAACGGAACCTCGTATTTTTCGTATGTGACAAAAGCTGGATTCGGCGACGGACCTGCGAATGCGGGGTTCGACGACAGAATGTGGCGCACCGTTGACGTTCCCCACGACTGGTGTGTGGAACTGCCCTTTGCCCCTGATGGCAGCGTGAGCCACGGCTCAAAAGCAATCGGGAAAAATTATCCAGAAAATAGCGTAGGCTGGTATCGAAAAACGTTCTTTGTTGATTCGTCGTGGTTTGGCAAGAAAATCTCATTGGAATTTGAAGGTGTATATCGCAACTCAAAAGTTTGGGTTAACGGTTTTTATCTTGGTAATGAACCAAGCGGTTACACAAGTTTTAATTATGACCTAACAGAATACCTTAATTATGGAGCCGACAATGTAATTGCCGTCCGTGCTGACGCGTCGTTTGAAGAGGGATGGTTTTACGAAGGTGCGGGAATTTACCGAAACGTGAATCTCGTTGTGACAAATCCTGTGCATATTGCCCGAAACGGCACATTTGTCTCCACCGACAAAATCAGCGATGCCAAAGCTGATTTGACTGCTCGCACGACAATTCAAAACGAGACAAATACAGCACAGAAAATTATTGTGGTTGAAAAGCTTTTCAATGCTGAACATTCAGTTGTCGCTGAAAATCAATCTAATGAATTTGAAATAAAACCACTTTCATCGCACTGTGTTCGTACAAATTTTTCTGTAAAAAATCCCCAATTATGGGAAGTGTGGAATTATGGAACGCCATATTTATACACTGTAAAAACCTACGTTTACAATGTTGATTCCCAAAAAGTTACAGACGAATATTCAACGCAAGTCGGAATCAGAACGGTGGCATTCGATGCACAAAAGGGATTTTTCCTGAACGGTCGTCCGGTGAAAGTTCGCGGGGTGTGTCTCCACCAAGACCACGCCGGCGTTGGCGTGGCACTTACGCCGTCAATTCAGGAATTTCGCATAGCAAAGATGCAGGAAATGGGTTGCAACGCAATCCGCACGTCGCACAATCCCGCCTCGCCCGATTTCTTGAAAGCGTGCGACAAAATGGGAATGTTGGTAATGGAAGAAGCAAGATTGATGGGTATCAACAAGTTACATCAGCACAACATAGAAGAAATGATTTGTCGCGACCGAAACCATCCGTCAATTTTTATTTGGTCGCTCGGCAACGAAGAATGGGCAATTGAGGGCAACGAAAAAGGTGCTTTGATTGCACGCAATATGGAAAACTTTGCCCGTCAGTTTGATTCAACCCGTGCGTTTACCATTGCCTCAAGTGGTGGTTGGGACAACGGTATTGGCAAGGCGACCGAAGTGTGCGGTATCAATTACATTTCGCATGGCGATGTAATTGGTCACCACGAAAAATTTAGCAATCAACCACTTATTGGCACGGAAGAAAGCAACACCGAACGTACGCGTGGCATTTACGAGACAAACGACAGCAAATGCTGGATGGCACGTGCACAAGTGCATCCGCAAGATTCGGGAATGTGCAAGGCATGGAAATTCTACGATTCAAATCCGTGGGCATCGGGATTGTTTTACTGGACAGGATTGGATTACCGCGGAGAACCCACGCCATACGAGTATCCAGCCGTAGTGTCGCAATTTGGAATCACCGACCTTTGTGGCTACGAAAAAGATAATTTCTACTATCTGCAATCGTGGTGGACGGAAAAACCTGTGCTCCACATTGCCACAAACTGGAATTACTCACAACAAACCGACAGTGTGGAAATTCTCGTATATTCCAACTGTCCCGAAGTTGAATTGATTGTGAATGAAACGTCCGTCGGCACACAAACAATAGAAAGAACGACTACGCACAATGGGCTGTAAAATATGCTCCCGGAACTATTTCCGCCATCGGCTACGACAAAGACGGCAACCGCATTTGTGGCGAAAACGACGGAAAATCGTCGGGCATTTCTAAAATTCAGACCAACGCAGAAAAACAATCCATCGCACTTGAA